>CAYXSE010000063.1:0-13049 GCA_964466675.1 uncultured Rhodothermales bacterium
GGAGTACTTACCGACGCTAGACGCCTTTCTGAATCTGGGCTACATCGGGAACGTCCCCGATTCCAGGGTACAGGTCTCTTCCGATCCGTCGGACCCGTTCTCCTTTACGACTCGAAACCAGAGCTATTTTTCCGACAGCTTCTGGGACACCACCGTCAGTATCGGATTCCGCCTGAATTGGACGCTTTTTAATGGATTCGCATCCCACCGCCGAATTCAGCAGAGGAAAATTGCGGTCGAGAAGGCTCGGGTGAATCACGAGTTTCTCGCTCAGTCTGTGGCCGTGGAGGTAGATCGCTCCCTTCGAGACCTCCGGACCGCTCGACAACGAGTGACCACTCAGGACCGCAATGTCCAGCGCGCCGAACTGAACTACAGTTTCGCCGAGTCGAGGCTGCGCGAGGGAGTTGCAACACCCATTGAGGTCAGGGAGGCGTCGTCCCAATTGGACCAAAGTCGACTCAACTACCTCCAAGCCGTCCACGACGTACTCGTGGCCGAGTTCACGCTTGAGGCGGCTACCGGGACACCCGGCGTCTCTCGCAACCCGACCCTCACTTCCAACTAGTGCGCATCACCCGGCACACCTCCGCAGAGAACCCACATCTGCTTCAATCCCCCCAGTTCGCATGAACGAACCGATGAACAAGCTACTTCCGTCAATCGCCGGCCTCCTTTTCTTGGCTGGCAGCATCTCCGGTTGTACGACAGATGGAAACGGGGCGACTCCCGAGACGGGCGACACGCCCTCCGTGAATCGGCGTGTCGTGCGTGTCGATACCGAGATCTTGCAGCCGACAACATTCGAGGACGTTGTGCAGATCACCGGAACGATCGAGGCTCCGAACGACGCGACGCTGTCGGCGCAGTCCGGCGGCACCCTGGTGGAGCTGAAGTCACTAGGCAGTCGAGTCATGAAAGGGGATATCGTTGCTCTCCTCGACGATGAGCTCCTCGCGGCGGGCCTCAGACAGGCTGAAGCTCTCCTGGACGTGCAGACGGCTCAAGAGGCGCTCGCCCTGGACAACTTCAATCGTCGCGAGCCCCTGTTCCGAGATTCCATCATAAGCGCCATCGAATTCGAGTCTGTTCGGGTTCAACTCATTCAGGCACGGGCTCAGCGCAGCCAAGCCGAGTCCGTAGTCGCGCAGACGGCCAAGCAGCTTGAGAACACGAGGGTTCGCGCGCCATTTGATGGCACGGTGGAAGAACGATTCGTCGACGAAGGTGAGCAGCTCCTTCCCGGCTCGCCCATTTTGCGGGTGGTCAACACCAATCGCATTCGTGTCGTGGCCGGCGTGCCGGAGCGGTACGCCTCCGATATCGGGGCCGGCAGCCTGCTTCGGGCCCGATTCTCTTCCTACGGCATCGGTGAAATGTCCGGAACCATCAGGTTCGCTGGCCAGGTCATCGACCCCGCCAACCGGACCTTCCGCGTGGAGGTTGACATGGCAAACCCCGGCGGACATCTGAAGCCATCCATGATTGTGAACCTCCTCATCACCAGGGAGACCATGACCGAGCAATTGGTGATTCCGCAGGCTGCGGTGCTGCGCGATGAGAGCCGGGTCACGGTTTTCGTAGTGACATCGCCGGGAGACGGTACCGTCCAACTCGCGGAGCGACGAACCGTCACGCTGGGTGCCTCTTTCGGGGGCCGGGCCGTGGTATTGTCAGGCCTGAGTGCAGGAGACGAAATCATCGTGACAGGACAGACCAACGTAACCGAAGGCGACGCGGTCGAGATCGCGAATCGCTCCTCGTCCGACTAGCCCATGAAGCTTACAGACACGGCAATCAAGTACAGAACCACCGTGCTGGTTCTGACGGCAACCCTGACTCTGGGGGGGCTATACAGTTATGTGACTATCCCGAAGGAGGCGGCGCCGTCCATCGAGGTCCCCAACATAATCGTCACGACTGTTTATCCCGGGGCCTCCCCCGATGATATCGAGTCCCTGATAACACAGCACATTGAGCGCGAAGTACAAAACGTCAACGGGATCAAGGAAATACGCTCTACTTCTACGGAGGGTCTCTCCTCGGTAATCGTTGAGTTTGAGCCCGACATATCGATTGACGAAGCCTTCGCGAAGGTGCGTGACAAAGTAGACGTGGCCCGGGCTGACCTGCCCAACGATGTGGAAGAGCCCGTCGTAAGCGAAATCGATTTCTCCGAATTCCCCATTCTGGTGGTTAACCTGTCCGCCCCCTATCCGCTTCCCCGGCTCAAGGAGGTGGCCGAAGAACTGCAAGATGAGTTGGAGGCCATCCAGGGCATTCTGGAGGTAGACTTGCTGGGCGGGTTGGAGGAAGAGGTCCAGATCAACATCGACCTGACCGCGATGCAGGGGTATAACATCGCCTTCCAGGACGTCGTCGATGCGGTCCGCGACGAGAACACGAACATCCCTGGCGGCTCGATTGATGTAGACGCGTTCAGTTACCTGGTACGGGTGAATGGCGAGTTCTCGCATCCCCGCGAGATCAACGATATCGTCGTGAAGTCGCCAAACGGGATACCGATCTACATTCGGGACATCGCTGAAGTCAAACTCGGCTTCAAGGAGCGGGAGACCTACGCCCGACTGGCCGTCTATAGGGTCGAGGATGCCAAGGGCGAGCTACAAACCGTGAGTACGGATCCCACGGCTTACCCAGTAATCAGCTTGAACGTGAAGAAACGTTCCGGCGAGAACATCCTCGAGACGGTAGCCTCCGTCGAGGCCGCGCTGGCCGCGTTCCCCTTCCCAAGCGGTACCAACGTGGTGATTACCGGGGATGAGAGCGAGATGGTCAAGGAACTCATCAAGGACCTGGAGAACAGCATCATTAGCGGGCTCATCTTCGTGATCGCGGTCCTGCTTTTTTTCCTTGGCGTCAGGAATGCGACGCTTGTTGGCATCGCGATTCCGCTCTCGATGTTCATTTCGTTCTCGGTATTCCAGGCGCTGGGCTACACGCTGAATTTCATCATCCTGTTCTCGCTGATCATCTCGCTCGGGATGTTGGTCGACAACGCCATCGTGATTGTTGAGAACATCTTTCGGTTCCGAGAGAAGGGCTATGGCCGATTCGAGGCCGCCCGATTGGCCACGGCCGAAGTAGCCGGAGCCGTCACTGCCTCGACCCTCACGACGGTCGCCGTTTTCGTTCCGATGCTCTTCTGGCCGGGGATGATCGGCGAGTTCATGAGTTACATGCCGCTGACCCTCATCGTAACATTGGTGTGTTCGCTCTTCGTCGCGATCATCATCAATCCGGTGTTGACTGGAATCTTCGTCCGACTGGAGTCGGAGGAAAGGCCGAAGCATTCCCGGACCCGAAGAATTCTGTCGGCCGTGATTATCGCTGCCGTAGCCGTCATGATCGGCCTCGCGAATTGGAAGACCCTGCTGGTGTTGGTGGTAGCGGTGCCCTTCCTGATGACCCTCCACCGTTACTTTTTTAAGCCGGTAGGCGATCGATTTGTAAGCACAGGACTACCCAGACTGGTGGGCCGATATCGGGCGTTCCTAGGCTGGATGTTGATCCGGGACTACTCCCATAAATGGGCCGTGCTCAGAAATACCTCCGCGCTCGTCAGCCTTACTGCGGGATTCGTTTTGCTCGTACTGGGAGGCGTAGCCGCCGGTGCACTGGGCGGGCCATCCAGCATGATTCTCCTCGTTCCGGGTGGAATACTGCTTGCCCTTGGCGTTGTTGGCGTTATTGTGCACACTTTTGAGAGCATCTACTTGGCTGGGAAGGGCGCCGTCCGCGCGGGACTCGTTTTTGGGGCCGTGTCTCTGACTCTTCTCGGTGTGATGTCGCTCGGCTCGAAGGAAATTGCCGCCAGTACCGTGATCGACCTCATGGCCATGCCAATCGCCATCGTACTGATTGGGGGTCTGGGCTGGATGTTCAATCGTCGTAGCCGCCTCATCCTGACGGATCATCGAGCCATGCTCCTGAACTCGGCCCTCGGCGCATTTGTGGCCATCCTGACCATGTTTGCCGTGGCTCCTACGGGCACCGAATTCTTCCCGCCGACAGATCCACGCCAGGTGCGCATCACCGCCAGTGGACCGATCGGAATGAACATCGCGGCTTCCAACGAATTGTCGAAGGTGGTCCACGAGCGCATGACCTCCCTCTTGGATGCCGCCGAGAAGGCCAAATCCAACGTGAAGAGCCTGCTCGTGAACGTGGGAGTAGGCGGCGATTTCGATTTCGGAGGTGGGGGAGGAAGCCCGGAGCGATCGCGGGTCACTCTCAATATGGTCGATTACGCCGATCGTGCCGAGCCATCCACCGCGACACTGGCGCGGATTCGGGATCGACTTCAGGGCATCCCCGGAGCCGAGATAGAAATCACGCAGGACTCAAACGGTCCTCCCACCGGAGCTCCGGTCAATATCGAGATCTCTGGAGGTGAGTTCAGCGAGATTCGCAGAATCGCTGGCGATGTGAAACGATTCCTGGTGCAGGCTTCCGATACCGGAGAAATTCCTGGCCTGGTTGACGTGCGAGACAACCTCAACACAGGTCGTCCGGAGCTGAAAGTCCAGATCGATCGGGAACGGGCGGCGCGGTTCGGCCTGAACACGAGTATGGTGGCCTCGACCGTCCGCGCGGCCGTAAACGGTGTCGAGGCCGGGAAATGGCGCGACGGTGAGGACGAATACGAAATTATCGTCAGACTCGAGGAGGCGGACAGGGCCAGCCTGGAAAGCCTGAATAATCTTACCATCAACGAGGAAGGGACTCAGATTCCGCTCACGGCGGTGGCTGATCTTGAGGTGTCCTCGGGACTGGGGTCGATCACGCGACTGGACCTGGATAGAGTGGCGACGGTGTCGGCGGATGCCGCACCCGGATTCAATGGGCAGGCCATCCTGGCACAGGTTCAATCCGTGCTTGAGCCCTACGTGCAAGACCTGCCTCCTGGATATCAGGTGGCCTACACCGGTGAGAACGAGGAATTCAACGAGAGCTTCAGTTTTCTGACCTTTGCACTCATGATTGGTGCCGCTCTGATCTTTATGATCATGGTCGCCCAATTCAATAGTGTCAGCGCTCCGTTTATCATCATGGTCGCCGTGGGCCTGAGCCTAATCGGAGTTCTATTGGGATTGTTGCTCACGCGTACCCCGTACGGCCTGATGACTTTCATCGGAGTAATCAGCCTGGCCGGGATCGTCGTGAACAACAACATCGTTCTCGTGGACTATGCCATGCTGCTACGACGCCGAGGAATGGACAAGCACGACGCCATTATCGAGGCTGGGGCCACGCGCCTCCGGCCCGTCCTGTTGACGGCCATGACGACAGTTCTGGGACTCATTCCGTTGACCTTTGGAATCAACATCGATTTTGTCGGCCTTCTGACCGATCTGAATCCAGACATCCAGTTTGGATCAGAGAACACCCAGTTCTGGGGCCCGATGGGCACCGCTATCATCTCTGGACTCACGTTTGCGACGTTCCTGACCCTCGTCATCGTTCCGGTGCTGTACTCGGTCTTCGATTCTGTGTCGGCTCGGTTGAGCACGAGCCCCGCTGCAGAAACGGGCGCTTGATGAAAGATATCCGTCAGCTTCCGGACGCCCGCCTCCGCATCTTCGACAGACCGGCCTTACCGAGCCCCGCAGAGCTCCAGGACGTTTACCTGATCGGCATTTGTGGAACGGGCATGGGGTCGCTGGCAGGTCTGTTCAAGAGGTCCGGTCGTGAAGTAACGGGGTCTGATGCTGCGGCGTGGCCGCCCATGAGTACGCGCCTTGCGGAGCAGGGTATAGGGGTGCATGAAGGGTACGATCCTGCGCACCTCGAACGGGGGCCCGGATTGGTAATCGTTGGAAATGCGTGCACGCCCACACACGTCGAGGCGGCATTCGCCAGAGATCGCGGCCTCACACAAGCCTCCTTCCCGGAGGCCCTGGCTCACTACTTCATCGCAGGCCGCCGATCCATTGTGATCGCGGGGACTCACGGGAAGACGACCACGACCAGCATTCTGGTACATGCGCTGCGTGCTGCCGGTCTGGACCCGAGTTTCCTCGTCGGGGGCGTTATGGTCAATGGCAACCAATCCTACGGGATGGGCGACGGCCCGCACTTTGTCGTGGAAGGGGATGAATACGACTGTGCGTATTTTGACAAACGCCCCAAGTTTGTACACTACCGGCCAAGTGTTGGCGTCGTCACGTCCATGGAATTCGACCATGCGGACATCTATGATTCCTGGGGCGACTACCGGGAGGCGTTCCGCCTCTTCGCATCGCTGATTGAGCCAGACGGGACCCTCATCCTGAATGCCGATGATCCTGAGGTCGCGGCGCTCCGACCTTTTTGTCAGGGCGCGGTAACGACCTACGGTGTCGAATCGGGAGATTGTGAGGTGACCGCGCGAGATGTCGTTGCGCGAGACGGGGGGATTGACTTCCGCCTCGAATTCCGCGGGCGAGATCTCGGGCCGTTCCGGCTCCCACTTTCGGGCCGCCACAACCTACTCAACACCCTCGCAGTTCTGGCGGTTGGCCTAACGGAGGGTGTAGCGCCGAGCACGCTAAAGCTGGGAGTCTCCACGTTCGCCGGGATCAAGCGGCGACAGGAAATCAGGGGATGCGAAGGCGACGTGGTGGTGGTGGACGACTTCGCGCACCACCCGACCGCGGTTCGGGCCACCCTGCAGGCCGCACGAGAGCGCTGGCCCGACCGGCGGGTCGTGGCGGTGTTCGAGCCTCGATCGAATTCCAGCAGACGCAAAATTTTTGAGGAGGGGTACAGGTCCGCGTTTAGAGATGCAGACGCCGTATTCCTGTGCGCACCGCCGTTCAGGCACAATGATGTGCGAGAGAATTTTATCGATCTGGCCGCGATCATGAAGGTCGTCTCTGATCGAGGAGCCCACACTTTCACCGGCTCGTCCGCGGACGATCTATTGCCGGCTCTTGTCGATTATCTTGGACCGGGTGACGTAGCGATCATCATGTCCAACGGCGGCTTTGGATCCATCCACGAAAGACTGCTGGAACGTCTCGCCAAAACCTAGGGAAACACGATAAAACGGCGACCTCTCGCCAAACACCTCATGACCATTCGAGCCTTCCGCCGAGTCTCCGTCACCGTTTTGCTTGTGGGTGCCTTCCTCGCTGGAATCCTGTCAGCGACAGTCGGTGCAAATTGGATGGGAGTTGGGGATCGTATCGCCTCCTCCGTCGAGGCTCGCGTGCCGGTGCCAGCGCCGGCGAGGGCGCCGGCTCCCGCCGTTCCGGCCTCCGTGCTGGATTTCGAAGCCGCATTCATTTCCGTGGCCGAGTCGGTAAACCCGGCGGTGGTACAGATTCGGTCCGCGCGCGTGGTTACACGCCAGAATCCGCTGGGGGGAAGTCCTTTCAGAGACTTTTTTTCAGATCCACGCGGACAGGAGGGCGATCAGCGCCTCTCGCAGGCCCTGGGATCCGGCGTCATCATCCGCGATGACGGCTTTATCGTGACCAACCACCATGTTGTCCGAGGGGCGGACGAATTGGAGGTCCAACTATTCGACGGACGATTCTTCGATGCCGAGGTCGTCGGGTTCGACGCGGACAGCGACCTTGCTGTGATCCGCGTGGAAGCCGAGGGGCTTTTGGCGTTGGCATTTGGCACTACCGAACAGGTCCATGTCGGGCAATGGGTTATGGCATTTGGCTCTCCCCTTTCACAGGATCTAGGCAACACGGTTACCTCGGGAATCATCTCGGCTCTGGGACGAACGAGCACCAGTTTGTCCTCGCTCAACCTGTTCGCTCAGTTCATTCAGACGGACGCGGCCATCAACCCGGGGAATTCCGGTGGACCGCTGGTGAGTCTCAGAGGCCACCTGATCGGAATTAACTCGGCCATCTACTCCAGATCAGGCGGCAGTCAGGGAATTGGGTTTGCCATCCCGGCGGATGTGGTCGAAAGTGTTGTCTCGCAGCTCATTGAGGAGGGGCATGTCGAGAGAGGGGCACTGGGCCTCAATTTCGCCGCAATTAGTCCCGCGCTTGCAAAGCTCTACGACGTCTCGCGAGGGTCTGCCCAGATAACCGTGATCATTGACGATTCTCCGGCTCAAAAGGCAGGTATTCGGGTGGGCGATGTGATCACAGCCGTTAACGGCCACGCCCTACGTGACTCCAATGAACTTCGAACGAGAGTTGGCAGCCTGGCTCCAGGAGAGACCGTCGAACTCGAAATGGTCAGGGACGACGAGGTGCTGACCGCCACCGTGGTTCTTGGACGTCGGGATGACATCATCGCAACGAACGCTGCGAGAGGCGAGAGCCCTGATGCGGAGACTAAGCTGGATCCAGTCGCTGACCTCGGTATTTCGCTGCAAAACCTGACTCCTGCTCTGTCCAATCGGGCGGGATTCGCAAGAAACCAGAGAGGCGCCTTGGTCAGCGAAGTGGAGGTGCAGAGTGAAGCCTACAGGACCGGCGAACTGCGTAGCGGCGACCTGATCACGGAGGCCGATCGGAGACCGATCGAATCCGAGGCAGATTTCTTCTCGATGTACAAGGAATTGGGGTCAGGTGATTCGTTTATTGTTCGGGTCCTCCGAGTGCGGGGCGACCAGGTAACGACCTTCTTTACCGCATTGACCAAACCGCAGTCAGGGCCGAACTGACCCTGATCAAAGGGCACAAACCCTGATGGAAGGGCACAAAAATGATCCCAGGGCGCATTGAGCTGATCGTCCAAGCCGCCGAAGCGGCACTGGGTGACGACGCCGGTCCTTCGGAGGTGCGCAATCTGGCAGCGGCTGCGGCCGATGTGTGGTCCGAGGACGAATCTGCTCCTGACTGCGTACGGGGAGTCGAGATCCATGTGGTCCCGGAAGCTCGCGTCAGCATTCGGCAGCAGGACACCCGGCAGAACGTCTGGGAGTGGACGAGCCGTGCTATCGCAGCCGCCCCTCGTCGAATGCCTACGCTGCTCCACCTCCACAATTTTGGGCGCTCGTGCTCGCGGCTCAGACCGATGGACGTTGTCCGGCTGGCCATTGATCTAGATCATTTGGTGTCCCACGCGGGTCTCCCGGCATTGCGACTGGAGTGGGCGGACGCCCTGGACGCCGGCCCGGGAGATCAGGCCGTGCTCAGCGTCCTCCCGGAGTTGCTGTCTTCTGTCTCCCGACTTACGGGACATATTCGGGTGGCCTGCCCGGCGGAGGGGCGAGTCGAGTCTCGCGCGGCCGAGAACGTGCTGGCAGCGTGTTCTTCCATGCCGAGGACCACAAGAATCGGAAGCCGGCTGGGCCTTTCCTGTCGCGGCGCCGCCTTGAGACGCGATCCAGGAATTTATGTGCGTGGTATAGGCTCGTACTCCTCTACGGCCTGTCGGACTGCAGCGGAAGCCTGGTCCGCCTGGGTGGCGCTCCGCGGGAGTGTACGGTCTGGTTTCTTGGTCCTCCCTGAGGCTTCCAGTCCCGCTTTCGATGTGCCAGACGTAGCATCTTCCGATGAGAAGCCCCTAGAGCGACTCCGGCTGCTGGCCTCGGCCGGCGCAGCTGGGACTATCTGGGTTTGACTCCACCCAGGGCGTTAGTTTCGAATATGAAGATCCGTGCCTCCGCCCTTGAATTAGGACTCAGGAAGCCCTTTCGTATCGCGCACGGGGTTTCGAAGAGCCGAACCAACCTGTTGGTCGAAATCGGTGCCGGCGCGGGCGAGGCGGGCCTCCCCCCTTACCTGGAGCCATCCTTCGAGGTCGCCCGGGATTGGGTAGCCGGTCTTCGACTGCCTAAATGGGACTCAGAACAAGCCCCCCCCATCGAGACCTGGCTTAGCGACTTGCCACCCGGACCGAACGCCGCCCGGTGTGCCGTCGACCTGGCCCTGCATGACCACTGGGGCAAATGTCTCGGAGCTCCTCTGAATCGGCTTTTTGGACTCGATCCGGGGCGTTCACCGAAGTCCTTCAGAACGGTCTCCATACCCGAGAAGATCGAGGATCTGACCGTGGAATCCCTCCCGAGCGGGGGTCGACTGAAAATCAAGGTGGGGACCGGGGATCACATCCTGGATATCGCGATCGTCAGGCGAATCCGGGATCTGACCGATGCGCTCTTGTGCGTGGATGTAAATGGCGCCTGGTCGATCCCTCAAGCCGTCGAGGCGCTCCCTCGTTTGGCAGAATTGGACCTCGCATTTGTCGAGCAGCCCATCGCCAACAAGGACCCGGACGACTGGCACCTCCTGTCGAGACTCGTCATCTCGTCGAATCGCCCACCGATGGTGGCGGACGAGAGTGTCCGTACCGAGGACGACGTCATCGCCCTGGCGGGTGCGGCTGATGGGGTGAACATCAAGCTGTCCAAATGCGGAGGACTGTCGGCCTGCCGGCGTTTGATCGCGCTAGGTCGCTCTCTGGACCTAATGATTACACTCGGATGTATGGTCGAGAGCTCGTTGGCCATTGCGGCGGCCGCGCACATCGCACCGTTGGCGGACTTCGTGGACCTTGACGGGGCGGAAATACTGGATCAAGATCCCTTCGAGGGTGTCCACCTCGAAGACGGAAGGCCCGTCCTCTCCCAGCGAGCGGGCATCGGAGTCATCAAGAGGGGCTAGGCAGTTGGGACTCCCTTGGGCTGTCTCGCAGACTTGGGGTAAGAAAAGCTGAACGCCCGGTCCTCCGGGGGACCGCTTCCTGGCGGATACGTCCTCTCGACGAACAGACCACGCTCGTGGCCCATCAAGATCACGGTGGATGAGCGCGTCCCATATCCCTTCGCGAAAACAAACGCCGAGGACAGCACGCGCTCGAGTTCCAGCCCTACGCCAGTATCCGGTAGGCTCGCATCCGGTGCCATCTGTCGACTGGCCAAGAGCTCAAAGAATGGATCGATCTCCGGTTCACCAACGCTCAACGATGAAACCGCTTCGCGCAGGCTGTCAACCCCCTGCTCCACCTTGGGCCACGGCGTGTCCAATCTGGCGTTGCTGAGTCCGTGGAAGCCGTGGTTTAGAATCGCGACTGATTCGTTCCCGCGATTCGATCTGTAGTAGGCATTGCCCTGGGTAAAGACGAGAAGGTTGAAGCCGTTGTAGTCAGATCCGGCAACCTGTCCCATCTCCGTCGTGACATCACCGTTTCCACGCAGGAGTCCCGCAACCAGTTGGCCGCGAGACTTTGCACCCAGTCTGTGTACTCCTGGCTCGCGAACATTCGTCACGCAGACGATACGTCGCCCTTCGGATACTCCCAGCCAAGTACCGTTGCCCAACAGGTCTCGGCCTCCCAAAACGCCAGAACCGTCACCCCAAAGAGACGCGGGGGCCGTGGGCCTTTTTAGGTCTTCGTCCCGATTTGCCGCGATGACAAGCGGATAGTCGGGGTGTTCGTTGATGCCGAAGAGTATTAGGCACATAGCGTCCAGCCTGTTGAAAAGAATCCGGATTCAAGCGACCCAGCTAGGCGATTTCCAGTACCTTCTGTCTTCGCAGTGTCGAGAGGAAATCAAAATACCAATCCCCCGGGCAAGACGCCCCTAACCGAGGCCGCCATCCTGGTGGTTTTCGCGATAGCCGGACTGACCCTGTTTTTCGGCCAGTTTGCAGAGGTCCAGCCGTCCACCCGATTTAGCATAGAGATTGGGCGAGCGGAGGCTGCCAGACTCGCAGAGTCCGAACTCCGCGCCCTCGGGCTGCAGTCCAAGGAACTGCCGCTGAAAAACATCTCGTTCAGATCGAGTCCGCGGTGGAGCGCCTTCCTCCAAACCGAAGTCGACAACCCGGGCCAATTGGCCTCATTCCAGCCTGAAGCTTGGTGGGATGTTGTGTTATCAGACGCGACCGGAGACGGACTGATTCGAGTCTCGGTATCCCCAGACGCCCGCGTGTTTTCTATTGACAATCCGACTGGGGAAGATGAGGTCGGGGCCAAACTTACCACCGACGAAGCGCGGACCGTTGCGGCCGAATTCATCGAGGAGCGAATCGACCTTTCACTGGCTGAGTGGACATTCGTCGATGTCCGGACCGACCGACATTCCGATCGGGACGATCACACGTTGACTTGGCAGCAGGACATCCAGGGGAACCCAGGGTCTGTCCTGACGCTCTCCCTGGAAGTCGCGGGCGACGCAGTCCGCGGCTGGTCCAAGGGCGTCTCCCTTTCTGGTTCCTTCCTGGACAGCTTCGATCCGAAGCGATCGCTCCGCACTCTCTACGTCTTTGGCCTCTTTGTTCTATTGACCGTGATCTGGCTCGCGGCACTGGTGCTTTTTGCCATCAGATTCCGATCCGGAGAGATTGGCGTTCGAAACGGATTCATGGTGGCGTTCCTTCTCATTTTGCTGTCCATCTGGTTCTCTTTCACGACCATTTCTTACGGGATCCACTCGGCCAACATCCAGCCGGACAGTTCCATTCCCACCGCCGCCGTCTATTTGGGAACGGGCCTCCAGATCTTCTTCTCTTCTCTCGCCCTGTTTTTCGTCTGGAACGCCGGAGACTCGGTTACGCGGGAGATATTCCCGGCCAAACTGCTGACGTTCGATCAGCTCCTCTCCCACCGATTCTTCACGCGCGGCATAGGGACGGGGATCTTGCGCGGCTGTGCTCTCGGAGCCATCAGTCTCGGACTTACATACTCGCTTTATTCGGTTGTGCCGAGCAGCGAGTGGACCATCCTGGGCGACGAGGACCTGATGCTTCTCTCGTCGGTCACGCCCTTTGGCATGCCTTTCAACCTGAGCATGCTGAGCGCCCTCCTGTCCGTGGCCTACGTCCACCTTTTCACCCTGGGAGGCCTCCGAATCCGCTTCGGACGGACCTGGCCCGCGGTGATCGCCGTGACCGTGATCCTGTCGTTTTTCATGAGCGACGGCGGCCCGCTCATTAGTCAGCCCCTGAATTGGGCGATCTCGGTGCCCGGCGCCCTTCTCTTCCTGTACTTCTACCTTCGGTACGACCTATGGACCGTGTTCATGGGGATCTTTGTGTCGGGGTTGCTGGTGCGCGGTTCCCTGTTCCTGGCGCACCCGGCTTTCGAGTCCGCTGGAATTCTGTCGATGACCATTCTCGTTGGCC
>CAYXSE010000063.1:13084-16502 GCA_964466675.1 uncultured Rhodothermales bacterium
AACCCGGGGTACCGACATCACGTCTCTGGAAATCGCTCCCCCGTACGTCCGGTTTATTTCCGAGCGGCAGCGGCTGAAACTGGAACTGGACATCGCGCGCCAGGCCCAACTGCAGATGCTACCGTCGACACTGCCGAAAGCCCTTGGGCTCGAAGTCGCTGCATTCTCCGAGCCAGCGACGGAAGTGGGTGGGGACTATTTCGATTTCATGGAATTCCCCGATGGGCGTCTCGGGGTGGTGGTTGGAGACGTCTCCGGCAAGGGAATGCCCGCCGCGCTCTACATGACCATGTTAAAGGGCTACCTCCAGTCCAGGTCGGAAACGGATAGCTCTCCTGTCAGCGCACTGGCTCACGTGAACCGGATGTTCAGCCAGTCCTCGGACAGGAGTATGTTTGCGACCATGGCTTATTGCGTGCTCGATGTGAAGGAGAGTCGCATGACTTTCGCCAGGGCGGGGCATTGCCCGTTTCTTGTTTACAGGCCGACCGATGCTTCGACCTATGTGCTCCAGCCGGCGGGCATTGGAATTGGACTGGAACGGAGTGACCTTTTTGAGCGCGTCACCGTCGAGGAGTCCATGGACTTGCGGGCCGGAGATGTCGTGGTCCTGTTCTCTGACGGACTGACCGAAGCGCGCGACGCTCAAGGCAACGAATTCGGACAGCAACGGCTTGTGGACGTCCTCAGGACCGGCGGTGGATCGGCGGAACACGTTCTCGGCAAGATTCGTGACGCCCATGCCTCATTTGTCGGGGATTGTCCGCCCCACGATGATCTGACGTGCGTGGTTGTTCGGCTCGCCTCCTGATTCTTACCGCCTACCTGGTCACCAACCCGACTCCGCCATGCGCGCCGATCCAGTCCTTCGTGTTCGATTCCCCTCGGGTCAGGGATATCCGGTGGTTTTCCAGCCGCTCAGCCAATTGGCGCAAGCCATGCGAGAGAGCGGGCTGCGACCTGGCCGAGTGCTTGTCGTCAGTGATCAGACGGTGGCCAAGCTTTATGGCCATCCCGTCGATATGGCGCTCAAGAAGGACGGCTGGGAGCCTCGGTTGCTGGCCCTCCCTGCCGGCGAAACAACCAAGTCGCCCGATCACTTGCAGGCGATCTATGACGCCGCGCTAAACTGGGGTATCGACCGACAGACTCCGTTGGTAGCTCTGGGAGGAGGGGTGATTGGAGATCTAGGTGGTTTTGCGGCATCGACCCTGCTGCGTGGCATCCCTCTCGTTCATGTGCCTACGACCCTGTTAGCGCAAGTAGATAGTTCCATCGGGGGCAAGACTGGAATCAACCACGAGGCCGGTAAAAACCTGATCGGTGCCTTCTATCAGCCCTCGCTCGTTTTTTCAGACTTCCAGACGCTCGCCACGCTCTCAAATCGGGAATGGCTAAGCGGCCTGTCCGAGGTCGTTAAACACGCCCTGATCGGAGATAGAAGGCTTTTTGAACAATTGGAAGGAGACTGGGCAAAGTTCGTGGGTAGGGAAACTGAGGCCGTGAGGGACATTCTCATCCGGGCGGCCCAGGTTAAAATCGACATCGTCAGTCGCGATGAGCGGGAACAGGGACCCCGAGCGCTGCTCAATTTCGGGCATACGTTCGGTCATGCGCTGGAGCACGCGACAGGTTATGGAGTCCTGGCCCACGGAGAAGCGGTGGCCATTGGGATGCGCGCCGCCCTGTATCTGTCTCGCCGATACAACCCGAAACTGGACTATGGCCGGACGGACGGCCTGGTTCGTCGAATCCCGGTCCCCCCCATTCCAGCGGATATCGCGCTCGAGCAACTCATGGAGGCTATGCGAACCGATAAAAAAGCGAAGGCAGGGCGCCTGAGTCTGGTTTTGATCAAGCGATTGGGAGCCGGCTACGTGACCGATTCCGTCGCTGCAGTCGATATCGAAGGTGCGTGGCGCCACGTGCTGGTGAGCTGAGGAGTGAGAGCGGCCGGTCGACGGGCCGGCGGCGGCCTGATGGACAATGCCCAGCATCCGCCCTCGGGCACCGCTTGAGGTGGGACACGTTGAACAGCTCATGGTGGCTGGTGGTCTACATATTTCGAGACGAACCCTGGCGGGGCTGGCCACCCTGGTCGGACTGGCGATTGTGGTGTTTTTTTCGGTCACTCGGACTCAGTTCGGTCGAGACGCCGTGGCTCGGCAGTTGGAAATGCAGTTTGCGGAGTCCACGGAGGTCACTCTGAAAATCGGTCGACTGACGGGCAATCTGGTGCAGTCCTTCACGGCCACCGATGTTCGGATTACCGATCAGCAGGGAAACACCATCTTGGCCGTGGACACGGTGTTCATGCGGCCGTCCTGGGAGGATCTGATCCGTCGGAAATTCGATTCTCCGCGAATCGAACTGCGGCGCCCGCACATTCGAATCATTGAGGACTCCCTCCAGAGAATACCCTGGCAGGATATGATTCGGGTTGATGAGTCGGATTCAACCTCGAGGGCACCGTGGAGCTTTGGTTCAGCCCGCATTGTCGTGGATGACGGAAGCTTGACCTGGCAGACCCGCAGGGACAAGGCCGAGGCAGACACGCTCCTAACCGGTGTTCACCTCGACTTCCGAGTCGAGCAGGCAGACGAAGGACTCCTGGTGGACGTTCTGAGTGCTACCGGCCGCTCTGAACTGCATGACATCGAAGTCCGCGGGACCAGCATGCAGGCGCTAGTAGGCCCCGCGGGCGTCCGAGTCATCCAGGCTCATTTGAAGACCTCAAGGTCGGATGTGACCTTCGACGGCTTTTATCCGCTGCGTTCGAATCTCGACGGCGAACTGCGACTTCGCGCCTCGGCCGTTTCGTTCGACGAGATTCATCGGGTCTACCCCGCATTCCCGCTCCATGGCATGGGATCTGCCTTAATCGCCGGTTCCGGATCCCTCGACGATTTCGTGGTAACAGAATTTCTGGTCGGGACGGGCTCCTCTCAAGTTTCTGCGAGTGGCACCGTCCGGGGTCTCCCTGATTCGGCTTCAGTCGATTTGCGCCTGGCCGCATTCCCCCTCATTCTGGAAGATCTTCGATCTATAGCCCCGGAGCTGGACCTGTCGGAGCGGCTGACGCTGGACTCTCTTTCCGCTACGGTTTATGCGAATGGCGCGTTCCATGCTCGCGGGGATTCTATCGTCGGCGAGGCGCATCTGGAGATCACCGCCTTGGGCGGCGGAGGCTCTAGCGACTTCAACGGGGTGCTCCGACTAGGAGGCGAACGCATGGTCTCGTTGGTGGGCGCGCTGCAAGCCAACGGAATAGATATCGGCCAAATCTACCTGACGGGGATTGGCGGTAGTACCCTGAACGCACTGGCCTCCCTGAACCTGTCGGGCAATCTGGACGAGATGTCTTTCGATCGATTGTCGGGTTCTGTGACGGGCGTTTTCAGAGAGTCGCGCCTGGGGC
>CAYXSE010000064.1:0-5448 GCA_964466675.1 uncultured Rhodothermales bacterium
GGTCCGTGCACCGGGTGGGGATAGGGCGCAGCCAACGAAATGATACTCGGGAGGGCCGGCTGCTTGCTCTCCGAGCCCACCGCGAACGTTCCTCCAGGGCCAGATCTGGCCAGGAAGAAGTTCGGGAGGTCGCTCAAGCGCCCATTCTCCTCGTAGTTCCGAACTTCGAACACCCCAGGACCAGGATCGAAATCGATCACCCCCGAGAGCCGGCCCGATAGATACATGGCGCCCATCGAATCCAGTCCAATCGTCCAGGGGACACTGGGAAAACTGGGTAATCCCCGGATCCAGTGATAGGTGCCCGCTGTGTCAAACTGGGCGACGTAGATGCCACGACCGTCCAACTGAGCCGACGGTAGTCTGTCCGGATGGAAGTTGACCTCACGGTAGCGGCCTGCAGCCGCGACGAGGCCCGCCCTAACCGATATACTTTGTCCGCTCCCACTGCCACCGGATGTGCGCGTCCAGGCGTGTCTGCCGAGAGAATCGTACTTGACCACAAAACTGGTCTTCCCTTCCTCCTCGACAAGGCCCGATCCGAAGTCCATGGCCCCGCCAAAGTTGCCCGTCGTGTAGACGGCACCGGTCTCATCAGCGGCGAGGCGCCCAAGATTCTCATACTCGGATGCGCTCAGGGCTAACGCCCATCGGTGATGGCCTTCGCCGTCGTACGAAGCCAGGAAAATATCCGAGGGGCTACTAACGACGGTCAGGGTTTCTTCGCCCGATCCAGGATCTGCGTCAAAATCGGAATGGAATTTTCCGGCCAGAGTCACAGCGCCCGATATATGCGCCGTAAGCCCTTCGACCCTATCGGAGCCGCTGCCCAACCGGTGCGACCACAGAACCTCCCCGTTCTCGGGATTCACCCGGGCCAGGTACGTATCGTCGCCTCCTACATAGAGAAATCCGCTTCCAGCGACCGCAACGTGACGGCAAGATTGCAACGGAGGCTCAATCTCAACCGCCCACCGCTCTTCTCCCTCTGGCGAGAATCTTCGAAGGTCACACCCATGGCCGACCACGAAGATCTCGCCGGCGTCATCGATAGCCACACCTCGGCCAATACCTTGGAGCCCACGAACCCATACCAAACTACCATCGGCCCGGTACCTGGCCACAAACCCCGTGTTGGTACCAACAAAGGCCTCCGCGGTCTCGCTTGGATCCCAATCGGCCTCAGGCGTGGACCATCCGGTCACGATTACTTCGTCATTGCTCGTGACCGCAAGTGACTTGCCGGACTCCCAATTGGTGCCACCGACGCCAAAGGCCCACTGAGCCTGGGCGACCGGAGCGAGAAGCAAGAAGCCAGTCACCGCAAGGCAAAGCCGCATGGAGACCGGGACAGGTGCCGGCGCTGGCGTGCGACAGGAGACACTGCCGAAGACGCCTATGCGTGACGAGGCCGAGGAACGCAGGTTCATTCGATCTAAGACCTGACGAGATGGATTCACAAATACAAGCCCGCCGGCAAAGAGTCAATGCACAAATCCGTGCCTCAATCAGCCTCTCTGAACTGATTCGCCGCCGACAGGTGGGCCGGGAGCACGTGGTCGGAGGCGTCCAGGTCCGCAATTGACCGGGCGATTCTCTTGATGCGGGCGATGCCGCGCGCGGTCACTGCCATTCTCTGGACCGCGTTTCTTGAGAAGGCGGTGCCCGGCCGAGTCAACCTGGCAGACGTCAGCGAGTCGACGATCCGTCACCGACGCCAAAGGCCCACTGCGCCTAGACGACCGGAGCAAGAAGCAAACAGCCGGTTAGCGCAAGGCAAAGCCGCATGGGGACCGCCGCTGGTCTCTTATTCGGAGCGCAGAGTCGAATCGCTGACAATTGGAGAAGAGCTGATCTACCGATTGCAAGGGGTTGCCTGGCTGACCGCCGCCTTTCGACAGACTCAAAGACTCTCGATCCACTGGCCGTCAAGCTCCAACTGAGGCGTGAGTGCCGAAGCGGAGAACCAAGCTGCCATGGCCAACAGCACAGCGATGGCCAACAGAGACAGCTGGTATCCCTTCCCACTCATGCCCGACCCTGCTCGGGATCAGTCGTCGGAATCCAGAATATCTTCGATTCGCGACTCGATGTCCTGCAGGTGCAAACGAGTCATTCTGTCCCTCGTCCTGGTGAGGGCCCGGCCTACATCCCGGTTGATACCTGCCAGTTCTCCGCGAACGTGTGATCGGATGTCGGATTGTTCGACTGAGATGGGCGCGAATCCGAAGGTCGCGAAGAATGATGGCGTCGGTGGCGCCTCGTTTTCCATCAGGAATCTGAGTCTGGCCAAGTGGCCCCGCTGCAAGTTGCGACGGAAGGCGGAGACCGGATCGCCTGCGGACAACTCACCCCAGACGCTACCCCGGACATCCGAAAACATCTCGGAAACGGTGTAGGTGTCGTCCAGCATGATTTCGGCTTCCAGCATTCGGCCCATCCGCTGAGGGTCCAGAAGGCGGTTGATGGCCCCCACCTGGTACCGACGAATGCGGTCTACCGCGCCTACTCCCTCGACGCGCCTCAGCACATTCGCATCCAGCATCCACTCTGGCGTGGTGAACACCTGACGGTCAAGCCAGTCCATCGCGTCTCGCTGACGTTCCTCGGATGCCATTTCGTAGACCGGCCCTTCCTGGTCGTAGGTCTTGGGTGTCTTGAGCATCCCGCCCACCCATGCGCCGACGTGGCCGACATATCGATTCCACTGGCCTGTCACGTTCGCATAGAGGGTGCTCAAATCGCCGTAGTCCTTGGCCTCCTCGGCGGTCCACTCCACCAGATTGTCCAGAATCACTTCAGATTTTCAGTACCCAAATCCGAAGCATACACGGCGTCGTCGCCGAGATCTTCATTCTGTGAACGAGGATCGATGCGCGGACCCTGGGATCCGTAAAAGTAAAGCGGATCACCGGCTCTCTCGACCACCCAAGCATTCAGATCCTTCTTTTCCTGATCTGGATCGTCGCTTCCGGTATAGGAATAACCCCATTTGGTTGCCCACTTGTCGTACTCGCCAATCTTGGCCCCGAAGAAGGTTACGCCATCCCCCGGCTGTGCGATGTAGTTGAACCGCGCATAATCCATGATTGACGGCGCCGTCCCGTGTGTTGACGTGAAGGTCGGCGAGCGGAGGCTATCCACCGGGTATCCGTAACTGTTGCCCCAATTGTGAGGGAAGCCCAACGTGTGACCTACCTCGTGGGCCGACACGAAGCGAATCAACTCTCCCATGACCTCGTCCTTGAACTTGACGCTCCGGGCGTCCGGGTTCACGGCCGCCGTCTGAACGAAGTACCAATTCCGAAGCAGGCTCATGACGTTGTGGTACCAGCCGATGTCGCTCTCCAGGATTTCTCCGGTGCGAGGATCGTTTACGTGTGGTCCGTAGGCGTTGGGAACGTCGGAGGCGAAGTACCGAATGACTGAATATCGGATGTCTTCGGGGCTGAACTCCGGGTCTTCCTCAGGCGTCGGAGGATCTTCGGCCCGAATCGCGTTCGAGAAGCCCGCCTCTTCAAAGGCCGCGGCCCAGTCATTGACACCTTGTTTCAGGTAAGGCCGCCAGATCTCAGGTGTGGCCGGATCGATGTAGTAAACAATCGGCTTCACAGGGTCGACCAGTTCGCCGCGGGCATAGGCTTCTGGGTCGCTCGGCTCCAGTCGCCAACGAGTGATGTAGCACCGAGTCTCCGCCTTCTGAGCCTCCCGACCATAGTCCGTGATGGTCGTACTGAAGAACCCGACCCGCGCATCACAAAGACGCGGCGTCATCGGGTCCTCTGGAAGCTTGATCATGGATTGGTTCATTTCCAGGGAGATCGCACCGGTCGATGAGTTCGATGGAGGTGTCGTGGCTTCGTAGGTGAGGACGTGCTTGACCTCGATATTTTCCGGGTACGAATTCGCGGACACGAGGTATGTCCGGTCGGCATCCACCCGACGAACTCCATAGGTCGTGCGCCGGCGTCGCTGAAGGCCCAGCGACGGGACATCCGAGGTAAACAGGCTGGAGACGTCGATCACCACGCCGGTGGTATCCTCGTTGTACGCCTTGATCTCGAAAGCCTTGATGATGGGCTCGAAATTTGAATTTTGGACGGCCCGAAAGATGGGGTCCTCCTCGCTGGCCACGTTCTGATGAGCCACGACTCGGAGCATGATGGTGTCATCGATCCGCTCCCAGCGAACGACTTGGGTGTTCGCCTTCTCTCCGCCATAGCCGATGTTGTCGGCGGTCTTGGCGATGCGCGTGACCAGCAGGAGTTCCGTGCCCAAGAGGTCATTCGGAATCTCGTAGTAGAGCGTCTGATCGTCGCGATGGACGGTGAACAGGCCTTCGTCCTTGGCGAAGTCCTCTTTGATGACATCATCGTATGCCTTGATGGCGTCCTTGTCTTTGTCCTTGTCTTCTCCGTCAGAGGCAGAATCTGTAGAAGCCCCACTGTCGGCGGAGGAAGATCCTTTCTTTAGAGCGGAGCAGCCGGAGGCGAAAAAGACGAGCATCAGCCCGATCGCGAGAAATCTGTTCATGGGTCTAAGCAGAGTTAAAATCAGTCAAGAATAGGCTCGTAGTCGCATGTCGGCAACCAAAAAACCGCCAGTCGGATGAAAATTTTGAGCCGAGTGGACTCTAATTGGTCACGACAGAGATAGCCGATACAAGCCGATCCGTTCCGACACGCACATCATCGAGATACACGAACGCTGTAAGCACGTTGTCAAAGCGGGGCGAGGCGCCCATCGACGCCCTTCCGACCCCGATGTCTGAAAAGGCGTATCTGTATTCATACGTGCCCTGCTTCAGAAGGAGCACAGCCTCATACCGACCCAAGTCCTCGTTCCATGCCATTTCCCCCTCCGGGGTCAGGCCCCATTGGTTAAACGGACCTACTAGCTGCACATGCCCCGGTAGCCGTGCGGAATTGTCCGGCACCATGGAAAAGGCCACATTGACGTATTCAGCGGCACTTCCCGGATCGACCACGGACCGAACGGCGGCATCCACGACGATCTGGCCGTTCTGGAGCGGTGCGATGGCCGTGCCAGGGAATCGGAAATAGTCAGGCTCCAATCTTATCTCGTACGGCCGTTCAGACAAGTCCGCCCGTTCGATTCGGCCACCAATCCTGAGCTCGGACAGGTCCAGCCAGTATTCTGCAGGCTGGGCGACGAATGCTTCGGCTGGGTCCAGTTGGAACCGGATAGAAGGCTGGACATCCAGTCGCGGACGGTCCGAGCAGCGCTCGCTGATCGCGATTCCGTTGCGAAGAAAGCACACCATATAGTCGAAAACATTCCCCGAAATCCGGTCCGGAGGGACGAAGCTGACTTCGGGTTGAACCGATGGATAACCGCGCCCGCCCACCAGTACCCGGTCGAACCCGACACTCAGCGGGGTGGACTGTTCCGATACGAAGAAGGGGCGCTCCAGAATCACCTCCCCCT
>CAYXSE010000064.1:5465-16265 GCA_964466675.1 uncultured Rhodothermales bacterium
GGTGATTCGAATGATGTAGTTGCCGCTGAGCCGGAACCCAATTCCATCATTCGGAAAGCGGTATCGGTAGTTTACATAGGGCACCTGAGTCGCCCTGGAGGTGCCGTAGTCGATGAGGTCGTCTCGATGGAATGAGGTGAGGTACTCGGCCGGCACCAGGTCGCGCTTCCAATCTCGGTCCGCGTGGTAGAAATAGGCTGACAGCGGACGCGGGTCATCACCCATCAAGTCGAAGACTAACGTCAGTGTCTGGTCCCGGCCCATCGGCAGGATGGGAAGCGCGGACTCGTCCCCGGTGAGATACAGTTGGATGGTTCTTACGGAGGAGTCCGGAGCGATGACCCGCTGGCCTATGGGCAGCGAATGATTGCCGATGCCGGTGGTCGCCCGCGAGCGGCCCGCCTCTTCCGTCGAGGCGCACGCCAAGCTCATTGTCAGCAAGAGTGGGATGAGCGACAGAGCAGAACGTAGACGCATGGTACTAGCGAGAGGGGCTGGTTTGGAGGCTCGCAGCGAAACCGTATCTGCTGGCGGAGTGCCTAACGAATGCGCTCATGACCGGGTCCCCGATCTCCAGGAACTGGTCTGCGGACCGAGCCGCGGCCTCTTCGGCCAGGAGTGGGTGCCCACCGCGATAGAGAATCTGTGCCCGCCTCAGGTTCTGTTGGGGGAGCCACACGCGCGCGGCCCACTCGGGCAAGGGGCCCGGCTCTGGTAGCTCGGACTCCGGGTCAAGGAGTGCCGCAAGCGCTCGCCCGCTCTCAGATCCGATTTGATCGAACTCCCCGACTCCGGTCAAGAATCGGCCCACGGATGGATCCGCCCAGGATTCTACCCTAAGCGCCAACAGAAGCCTGGACGTTCTCGCGTATCGCGGGATATTCGCCAGGACCGACTCATACATAGCCCTCGCGGAAATGGAATCTCCTTCCGCCTGAGCAAAATCGGCCTTCATCACCAGAAGGGATGCGTGGAGAACACTATCTGGCCTCGCCCGGAGCGTGTCCCTTACCATCAATCTGCCGCCGGCTCGGAGCTGCATTCGGGACCAAGCGCGGAGAATTGTTGGATTCCTGGGCGCCAGAGCCATCGCCCGGCCTATGAGAGCCAGGGCGCCCGTCGTGTCCGCTTGATCCCAGAAAGACTCGGCCGTGCGCATGAGGCGAATCTCCGGGCGAACGAAATGGGGGCAGGCCCGCTCGAACAGGGATGGAGCGCCCAATCGGATCCGTGCCCTGAAGACCGCATCCACGTCTACGTACGGACGCGCGTCCAGCGCGGCGCGCCACCCTTCGACAAGACGCTCAACGGGTTGTCCATAGGAGGCCTCCAACGAGGCCCAGGAATACGAGGTCTTCAACGGCCCCGGGCCATACGCATCGAGCAGGTACTTGACGAAGGAACCGGCGACGGTGTAGGATACCCCTCCCCGGCCGGTCCAGAATCCCCAGGGAGAGAGCACCTCGGGCAATCGTTTGCCGGGATCGAGACCTGTCGCCGTGGCAGCGGCAGAAATCAGGTCGTCACCAGACGGCAGACTGGATGCCGGCTCCAGCGCACCGGCCAATCCCTCTACCAGACCGACGGAGATCGAGGCCCTTAGTACGGGAAGGCCAAACTCGCGGGAAAACACGTGGGCCAGTTCGTGCGGAAAGACCGTCTGTAGGCCCTCGTCGAGTACGTGTAACTGCGGGAGTGCAAGCCAAACTGGGGAAACGCTGGTGTATCTGGCGCCGGTCAACTGGGCTCTCGTCTCCGCATCCGGATACACGAACGCCAGGACCTTTCCCGTCACTTGAACATCGAGGATACCAGCAATCCGCGCATACTCGAATTCGAAGGTATCCCGAATCTGTCTGATCCGCAGAGAGTCCGTCCGTTGAGAGTCGTAGATGATCTCGAAATGTTCTGTTTCGAGCCGTCCCTGGAGGACTGCGGACAAGTCTTCATACCCCGTGTTAATCCCCAGACTCCCGCGGTTGGCGTAGCTCAGCCCAAGGAGGACTGCGACAGCCAGCGCCCATCTGAACCTCCCTTGAGCGAAGGACGCCGCCAGGGCCGCCCATAGAAGCGTCATCACCCGAAAGGCAAAAAGCCCGGGCCGGATGGCCAATTGCTCGTCGTAGATCGGGCCCAGAACGCCCCCAAACACATGGTTGTAGGTGTAAAATTGGGGGTGTAGACCCAAATCAAAGAGTGGCCCCACGAGCAGAATCATCAACCCGGTCCCGGCCAGCATCAGTCGTGGGTGGCGGAATCTCAGCCGGGTGACCAGCATGGCCGCGGCCACCGCGAAAATGACTGTCACGGCCGGGAACAGTAGAAAAAAACCGACCCCCAGTCTCCACCCGCAATTGGGCGCCCAGAACATGGGCACCATCATCAACGCCAACGGGAGGACCAACACGGCCAACCGCCCGGCCAGAACGCTGACCGCACCCTCACGACGGTGGAAGCGGGCCAGCGACGCCACACCAGCGATGAAGAAAGCCGCAACGGCCAACACGGCGGCAGACTCGACATGCAACCTGTTCAGCAGCGGAACCGGCCACATGGCTAGACAAACGGCGGAATAAGCCGCCGCTTCCCCGAGGGAGACCCCGACTAGACGAATATGTAAGATATCCCGATCGAAGAGATTCGTTGACCTGACTTTTTGCTCGCCGGCCATGGATCCATCACAAAATGCGTTTAACGCAGAAAGGCCGCACCAAACGGCACGGCCTTTCCAACTTCCGAAGGGAACCGAGGTTACTGGTTCTTCATGTTCTGAACCTGGACCCGGATGTCCTGTGCCATTGCTTTCAAGTCCTGCATGGCCTTGCGAACACGTGTACCAGCTGCCTTGTTGCCCTTATCAAAGAACTTTGAAAAGTCGCCATCGAGTTCGTCGACAAAGCCCTTTAGCTCACTGTACTTGTTGCTCATACCGCGAATCCTCCTGAATGTGTTTCTTAAAAGTTGTTCTGCCCGGACTATCGTCCTAGGGGTTATCGCCCTAGAGGTTATCGCCCGAGACGCTACCCAAATGCCCTTGGGCGCCCCACAACTTACGACTCGTTCTTGCAGGCTTCAAGGAAAATAGGCCCTCACGAGGCCCAATCGGGCCTTTTTCATGGACTTCTTGGGTCTCAAGGCAGGCCGGCACACGATGGAAGCCCATGGAATGATGGGACTTAGGTCAAGTGGACACATTCCCCCATCCTGGGACGGCAAGAGGCATCTGCGCTGTTTTTTCTACTAGGACCGCTGGTTTTAGGCCGCGTGGCGCCTGATTCGGAGCCCTCCGGTATGCGGGCTCAAGATATCCACAGTAGTTGACCGGGGTGGACCTCAGACCTTTCTTGGATGTTCGCCCTGCGTCCAATGTTACCACGCCCTGCCGCGCTCCATGGCTGACTTCTGCCACCTCCACTGCCACACCCAGTACTCACTCCTCGACGGGGCAGCAAAGATTCAGTCCCTGGTGGAGACCGCCGCCCAGATGGACATGCCCGCCCTGGCCATCACCGACCACGGTAATCTCTACGGAGTCCCGGAGTTCTACACCGAGGCAAGACGAGCCGGCATCAAGCCCATCATCGGATGTGAGTTCTATCTCACACCCGGCGGCATGGCCGATCGGAGCGACCGGACTCGCTTCCATCAGGTACTCCTGGCGCGGAACGCGGAAGGTTATCGCAACCTCATGCGCTTGTCCTCCCTCTCTTATACGGACGGCTACTATTACAAGCCGAGGATTGACAAGGCCACGCTTCAGGTGTATTCCGCGGGACTCATCGCGACTACCTGCTGTCTCCAAGGCGAAGTCCCCCAGACCATCCTTCGCCAAGGAGAGCGTGCCGCCAAGACCGTCTTCGAGGACTATCTAGAGCTTTTTGGCGAGCACTACTTCATCGAGATCCAGGATCATGGCATCGAGGACCAGCTCAGAGTCAATGAGGTGCTCCTCCGGTGGGCCAAGGAATACGGGGTCAAGACCGTAGCGACCAACGATGTTCATTATGTGGACCGCGAGGATCATGCGGCCCAGGATGTGCTGCTCTGTCTGCAGACCGGAAAAGACCTGCACGATCCGAACAGGTTGCGTTTTGAGAACGATCAGTTCTTTCTCAAGACTCCAACCCAAATGGAGCAGGCGCTGTCATCGATGGAGCCGGACGCCCGGCGACAGTCCATGATCACGACGGTGGACATTGCCGACCGGTGCGATGTGGAGCTCCCGATGGGCCAGCTTCTCATGCCCCACTATCCCCTCCCTGAGGCATTCTCGGGCAATATGGACGGCTACCTCAGGCACTTGGTCTATGGCCAAGCCGCAGAACGCTTCGGCGAATTGACCACGACGCTGACCGAGCGGCTCGACTATGAGCTGTCGGTGATCCGGGATATGGGCTACGCCGGCTACTTCCTGATCGTTCAGGATTTCACTACGGTAGCGCGAGACCTCGGGGTTCGCGTGGGCCCCGGTAGAGGCTCCGCAGCGGGTAGTGCGGTGGCGTACTGCCTCGGGATCACGAATATCGATCCCCTGAAATACGAGCTACTGTTCGAACGATTCCTCAACCCGGAACGTATTTCGATGCCGGATATCGACATCGATTTCGATGACCGCGGCCGGGGAAAGGTGATCGACTACGTCATACAGAAATACGGTCGAGAGAACGTCTGCCAGATTATCACCTTCGGGACTATGGGCCCGCGAAGCGTGATTCGGGATGTGTCCCGAGTACTGGGTGTGCCGTTGCCGGAGGCCGACCGAATCGCCAAACTCATCCCGGACGGCCCGGGACAATCGCTGGCCTCTGCGATCAGGGACGTTCCGGAGTTTCGGAAACTTCAGACCGATCAAAGCGACCAGATCAGGAATCTGATGCACTACGCTCAGGTACTTGAGGGATCCGCAAGACACACCGGCGTCCACGCTGCGGGAGTCATCATCGCGCCGGGACGGGTCAGCGACTATGTCCCTGTCTCGATTTCCAAGGGAAAATCGGGAGGGGATGACGTCACGATCACTCAGTATGACGGCAACTGGGTTGAATCGTTCGGTTTGCTGAAGATGGACTTCCTGGGATTGAAGACCCTGACAGTCCTGGACGACGCCTTGAGAGAGATTGAGCGGCGGCACGGCACGAAGATCGATCTGGACGAAATTCCGCTGGACGACCCAGCCACGTTCGAGCTATTTCAGCGCGCGGACACCGTCGCCGTTTTCCAGTTCGAATCCTCCGGAATGCGCGAGTGGCTCAGGAAACTGAAACCCACTACGATCAACGATCTCATCGCGATGAATGCCCTGTATCGACCGGGGCCCATGGATCTCATCCCCAACTACATAGACCGAAAGCACGGAAAAGAAGAGGTAACCTACCCCCACCCTTTGCTGGAACAGGTGCTGGAGCCGACCTACGGCATTCCGGTGTATCAGGAGCAGGTGATGCAAATGGCGCAGGTGATGGGAGGTTACTCGCTCGGAGGCGCCGATATCCTGAGAAGGGCGATGGGCAAGAAGAAAGTCGCCGAGATGGATCGGCAGCGAGAGGTCTTCGTCACCGGCGCGCTGGACCGCGGCGTTTCCGAAAAGATCGCTCACGAGGTCTTCGACATGATGGCCAAGTTTGCGGGTTATGGATTCAACAAGTCCCACGCGGCCGCCTATTCGGTGGTGGCCTACCAGACGGCATACCTCAAGGCCAATTATCCTCCCGAGTTCATGGCGGCGGCCCTGACCAACGAAATGAACGACACCAAGAAACTCACGGTCGTTCTTGAGGAAGCCCGCCACCTCGGAATCGAGGTTCTCCCACCGTCTGTCAATCAGAGTCAGGCCACTTTCTCCGTTGAAGGGGATCGGGTGCGATTCGGACTGGCCGCCATCAAGGGTGCGGGCCTGGGTGCGATCGAGTGCATCATCGACGCGCGTGATGGCGATGTGCCCTTCAGAACGCTGTTCCACCTTACAGAGGCCATCGACTCAAGGAGTGTAAACAAGAAGGCCCTGGAGTCCTTGATCCGCGCGGGCGCGCTTGATGAGTTGGAGGGTCATCGCGCTCAGCAGATTGGCGCGCTTGATACCGCCATCAAGCATGCCCATAAGGTTCAAGCCGATCTGGCCGCTGGACAAAATTCCCTGTTTGGATCGGCTGGGGGTGACGGAGCCGGACTGCTTCGCGGCGGACGGCCGGTCGGGCCGCCGTGGGCGAAGGGGGCGAGCGGGAAGGAGGAGCGGGACGTGATCGGGTTCTACGTCTCGGGACATCCCTTGGAGGCGGTTCTCCCTGAGATACACGCCTTCGCGTCCACGTCTGTCGCCGACATACCAGGGCTGCTCGCGAAGGCGCCTCCCGTTCAGGACGAACGCGGATATTCGCGCGGCCCGGTGCACACCTTGTGCGGCATCGTGACCGACGTGCAGCACCGACGAACCAAGACGGGAAAGCCCATGCTCACTTCGACCATTGAGGACTTTTCCGGCCAAGCTGACCTGATCTGTTTCTCCAACAATTATGACCGCGTCCAGCGTTATTTGGCGACAGACCAGTTAGTTTTCGTTAAGGGCGAGGTGGAATTGAGAGGCGGAAGTGTCAAAATGGTCGTACAGGATGTGACGCCCATCTGGAAGGTCCGGGAGTCCATGATCAAGTCGTTGGTGCTCCATGTGAACCCATATGACCTAACCGAGGACGTGGTCGACTCACTGTCGGGACTGTGTGAGACTCATCGAGGCACCACCAAATTGTATTTTGCAGTGATGCTTCCGGGACACCGGGAACCACAGCGGGTGTTGAGCAGATCGATGGTCGTCGAGCCAAACGGTGAACTCATGAAAGGCCTGGCAGAGTTGATTGGGCGAGGCGCGATTCAAGTGGAAGGAGAAACCGCGTAGGATCCCGCACTCCCCGCCGGCGCGGAGCCGGTCGCGCCGCCATCTCCCCGCCAGTCGAAGCCGGAATGGCGTTTGCGGTCGACCCAGGCACCCTAATTCAGGTGCCTCTATGCGGAATACCTTTCCGATAGTCTTGTTATTCCTGGCTGTTCTTCCTGCTACGGCTCAAGAGCAGACCGCCCTCGAAGAAGTTCGGGCTCTAGACCCGCTGGCCATGGACGAGGTCTTGTGGCTGGCGCGTTGTGTGTACTCCGAATCGGATCGGGTCCCGGAGCAGCGTCTGGTTGGATGGGTCGTGAGGAATCGTGTCGAAACAAGCTTTCGAGGGAGTTCCTACCGGGAAGTCGTCCTGGAGCCCCGGCAGTTCAGCGCATTCAATTCAGTATCGGTCAGAAGATCGACCATTCTCGCGTACGATCAGGACAGCCTCGTTCCGAGTTGGATTCGGGCGGTGGGCGTGGCGCTGGACGTATACCAGGCCAGACCGACGGCTCGGCCCTTCGCCATAGACACCAGACATTTTTACAGCCCGGTCTCCATGCCGAATGGAGGTCGGCCCGACTGGTCCGATGCGGGCATTCGACTATCCTCCGTCGCACTCGGCGTGGACCCCGATAGATTCCTCTTCTTCTCCGGCATTGATTTGGCAGCCGACGAGGCCGTGACTGTCACTCCCCGGGTGGCAGGCGTCACCGACCCCGGCGAGAGTCCTTCCGCGGAGGACCGAATCGATGCCCTCCGGGTGGATCAGGAACAGAGAGCGGTGGATCGGGCCACAACACTTCGCCGGAGCACGCGCGTCAGACGGTTCAGCGGAAAGGTTCGCCGCCCCGTACGGCCCAGGAATCGGACGAGCGGAGAGCAGGAACCAGCCGCCCGCCCGTAAGACCCAGAAATCGGACGAGCGGAGAGCCGGAACCAGCCGGCTGCCCCGCCCTTGAAGCGGGTATGCTTGGTGTTCTCCTTACGATGCCCAGACGAGTCGCACTACTCTTCGTACGGGCCTATCAACTCGTGATATCGCCACATTTCCCTTCGTCGTGCAATTTTGAGCCGACCTGCTCTGACTACGCCATACAGGCGCTAGAACGGTATGGCGCCTTTCGCGGGAGCATTCTCGCGGCCCACCGGATCTTCCGATGCCATCCCTGGGGCAGCCACGGCTACGATCCCCCGCTTTGGTATTCCGAACGCCTGTCAGAGCCCCAGGGCGAAGGGGGGGCTGTGCAAGAATCCGGGGAAGAGCTGACTCAATGAGTTCGGTCCCGGACCAACATCGAGCTAGGTCCAGCGGCATAAGCGTGCGGTGCGCCGTCATCACCTGCACGGATTCCCGCTCGGAGAAGGATGATCGAAGTGGCGCCTTGATTCGCAAGCTGCTCATGGGCGCGGGTCATGAAATTTCCTCGTACCGAGTAGTTCGAGAGGATCCAGGCCAGGTCTCGGGCGCACTTCAGGAGGCCGCAAATGGCGCCGACGCTATCATCCTCAACGGCGGCACAGGGGTGAGCCCGAGGGATGGCACAGTGGAGGCCGTGAACGATTTCATCGATCAAGAACTTCGCGGATTCGGTGAGCTGTTTCGCTCGCTATCCTACGCAGAAATTGGATCGGCGGCCATGCTCTCCCGCGCGGTCGCCGGCGTTGGAGGCGGTGTCGCCGTGTTTGCGATACCAGGATCCACGGCCGCCGTGGACCTGGCCATGACGAAGCTGATTATCCCGGAGTTGCGGCATCTCGTCGGGCTGTTGGGAGAGTGATGCTCCCGGCCTCTCTTGACGGGATCTCGTGGGACTTGCGCTGCGAGTGGAACTCTACTACTCGTAGCGCAAGGCCTCGATCGGGTTCAGAGAAGCCGCCTTCTTCGCCGGATAGAACCCGAAGAAAATACCGACGGCTCCGGAGAAAATGATGGCGATGGCCACCGTCTCGCCGTTGACTACTGTGCTCCAGCCCATCAGATCGCCCAGTAGCCACGCGCCTCCGAAGCCAACGGCGACGCCCACCGCACCACCGAGAATGCTCATGACGACGCTCTCGATCAAGAACTGAGTGAGCACGTCCCGGCCACGGGCGCCGATGGCCATCCGAATCCCAATTTCCCGCGTGCGTTCGGTCACAGATACGAGCATGATGTTCATGATTCCGATGCCTCCCACCAGCAGCGAGATGCCGGCGATGGCCGCCAGGAGGAGAGTCATTACTTCGGTTGTACCCGCGGCTGCCTCGGTTAGCTCGGACTGATTCTTTACCTCGAAGTCGTTGTCCTCCCACGACGCCAGTCCATGAGATTCCTGGATAATCGCGGTCACCTCCGCTTGGGCAGCCGGAATGTCTCCCGGCGACGAAGTGGAAGCCAGGATCTGGGATACGTAATTCCACCGACTGAGCCTCGAACCAACGGTGGTATAAGGCGCGAGAATCACGTCATCCTGATCGGTACCCTCGGCGGTCTGCCCCTTCGGTTGGAGGACTCCGATGACTGTAATGGGCACCCGGCGAACCCGGATCGTCTCGCCCACGGGGTCGTCATCGCCAAAAAGCTTTTCGGCCACGGTCGCCCCGATTACCGCGACTTTTTTTCCTTGCCGAACGTCGGCCGCGGTAAAAAATGATCCGCTAGCCACTCGCCAATCCCGAATCAGTGGATAGTCCACATCGACGCCGTTGATGCGGGTACGCCAGTTTCCCTTCCCTCCCACGGCCTGAGTGAAGGTGGAAACCACGGGGGAGACGGCCGACAGGTACATGCTTTCGTTCTTGAGCTTCTCCGCATCCTTAAGCTTCAATCGATTGAAACTGCCGGCTCCTCGGCTTACTCCGCCGCTACTACTCGTTCCGGGAGTCACCACGAGCATGTTGGTCCCGAGGTTCTGAATCTGACGTTCGATCTGCGATTTCGCGCCGTCACCGACGGCTACCATGACAATCACTGCGCCCACGCCAATGATGATTCCAAGCATGGTGAGCAGCGTGCGCATCTTGTTCTTGATGATGCTCTTGCTGGCTACTTTGATGAGGTTCGATGCGCGCATGACGAAGATTTTGGGGTGCGGAAAACGTGGCGATTTTACTCAGGCCAGGACAGTTTCAGGTTCCGACATGGTGTCGGCCGCCCGGCGGGGCGTCTGCATCTCATCTCGGATGATCTTGCCGTCCCGCAATTCCACCACTCTCTTGGCATACTCAGCCACATCGTGCTCATGAGTGACGAGGAGAATGGTAATTCCCTGGTCGTTCAGTCGCTGGAAAAGGTCCATCACCTCAACCGAAGTCCGCGAATCGAGATTTCCCGTGGGTTCATCGGCCAGGAGAATCGCTGGCTTGGTGACCAGCGCTCTTGCAATGGCAACTCGCTGCTGCTGGCCTCCGGATAGCTCACTCGGAACGTGCTCGACACGATCCCCCAAGCCCACCAGCTCGAGAGCCTCCCGGGACAACACTTTCGTCTTTTTCTTCCCGGGAGATCGATCATACAACAACGGAAGCTCCACATTCTCCAGCGCGGACGTCCGGGCAAGCAGGTTGAAGCCTTGAAAAACGAAGCCGATTTTTTGATTGCGGATGTCCGCCAACTCGTTTTTGCTAAGCGTATCTACACGAATTCCATCGAGCGAGTATGATCCCTCGCTCGGGTAGTCCAGGCACCCGATGATGTTCATCAGCGTCGACTTGCCCGATCCCGATGCTCCCATGATGGCAATCATCTCCCCGGGTTCGACATCAAGGTCCATCCCGGCCAAGGCATGTACAAGATTGCTACCCATCGTGTAGGTCTTGCGGAGTCCTCGGACCTCTATTACCGTTTCGCTCATCGTACTCTTGTTGAAATACTATTGCCGCCGTTCGCCCGGGACCTAGAAGCCTCCACGGCGCCTGCTGCTCGATTGATTCCTTTGAGCAAATGGATT
>CAYXSE010000065.1:0-5193 GCA_964466675.1 uncultured Rhodothermales bacterium
TTTTGTTAGACATATCGCCTGGACCAGCGATTCGCCCATGGGGTTGTCCGTGGTGTATCTCATTCTGACGCACAACGGGGGGCGGGACTGACATCCCGTTTTTCTGCCAGGCGTGTCCTTTGCTAATGGCAGCCGGCACAGGATCCGAGGAGGCTGGTGAGGCGTCAAAGTAGGCCAAATGATTTCCGTTCAGAACATCCTCGAACGACTCGTCGCTATCCAGTCCCCCAGCGGCCAGGAGGCCGCGGCGGCGGACGAGTTGACCTCGATTCTGGAGCCAGGTGGGCTCGAGGTGAACCGCGTCGACGATAGCATCTGGTGCTCCATCGGCTCCGGCGCGGATGGTCTGCTGCTGAACTCCCATCTGGATGTGGTCCCGGCGTCGGAAGGGCACCCCTACCCGCCGTTTACGCCTACCGTCGTGGACCGTGCGCTTTACGGTCGCGGATCCGTGGACGCCAAGGGAAGCGTGAGCGCGATGGCGGCCGCGATGCTTTCGCTGGCCGCCGAAGGTTGGGAGCCCGAGGGGGGGCGACTCGTAGCCGCTTTCACCAGCTGCGAAGAGACCGGTTGGCCCTACAACGGATTGCAGGAGACTCGGCCCCACCTGCCACCTTTGAAGGCGGCGATAGTCGGAGAGCCGACAGACCTTAAGCCATGTATCGCGCAGAAGGGGCTCTTGATCCTGCGCCTGGAGTGTCGGGGCCGGAGCGCGCACGCCGCGAGGCCCCATCTGGGTGACAACGCGGTCGTCAAGGCCGCCGAGGACATCCAACGGCTGGTGGCGACCGAGTTGGACCGGGTTCATCCGGTCCTCGGCGCGGTCACGGTGACGCCAACGGTAATCGAGGGCGGGAAGGTGAGAAACATGATTCCCGATCTCTGCACGGTGTCTGTGGACGTCCGATCGACCCCGTCATACACCCATGCCGAGTTGGTGTCAATCCTTCAGCAGGCGGTTGAGGGCGATCTTCTGATTCATTCCGACCGATTGATTTCCGTTGACACCGCTCAGGACGAGCGTATCGTCCGGGCCGGTGTAGCAGCTTCCGGAGAATCTCCGTTCGGGTCGCCAACGGCCTCAGATTGGATCTTCCTCTCGGACATTCCGACGATCAAGATGGGGCCGGGATCGAGCGACCTTTCTCATACCGCGAACGAGCACATCATGTTATCTGAGCTGAGCGAAGCGGTGGATGTGTATCGACAGACGATTCTGCGCTATTTTTCGGCGTCCTGACTCCCGCGAACACCGGATCATGAGCAAGAACACACCCATCTGGCAGAAGACCGGGTCCCAAGTAGAGGGCTGGGTGACGCGTTTCACCGTGGGCGAGGACCACCTCTGGGATACGATGCTGCTCCCGTATGATGTGACAGCGTCGGAAGCGCATGCTTGGGGCCTGTGTGAGATCGGCGTGCTCTCTCAAGAAGAACTCGCGGCGCTTCAGGCTGCGCTTCTGACGATACGGAAGGAGCATGCTGAGGGTAGTCTCTCAGTAACTCAGGAGGACGAGGATTGCCATACTGTGATCGAGCGTCGGCTGACCGAACTGACCGGCGAGGCGGGAAAAAAGATCCACACCGGGCGCTCCAGAAATGATCAGGTTCTTGCGGCGCTCCGACTGTTTCTCCGGGACCAGATTACTCGAATCGGCAAGCAGACACTTCGTTTTTCGGAGCTGTTATGTGAGATGGCGTCGGATTCGGAGGGCGTATTTCTCCCCGGGTACACACACATGCAGCGTGCGATGCCGTCGTCCGTGTCACTCTGGGCGCTGGGTTTTGCGGAACTGGCGGCCGATGATCTCAAAAACCTGGGTGAGGCCCGCGCTCGTGTAAACGTGTCGCCGCTGGGCAGCGCCGCCGGATACGGAACGCCCCACCTTGAACTCGCGCGGGAAGCCGTCGCGGAGCGCTTGGGGTTCGACGGCCACCGGACCCACGTGACCTCGGTCCAACTGTCGCGGGGCAAAACGGAAATGGCCGTCGTGCATGCCATGATGCAGATCGCCGCCACCGTGAACCGCCTCGCGTCAGATCTGGTGTTGTACAACACGGCGGAGTTTGGATTCGTGAGGCTGCCCGCGGAGTTCAGCACGGGCAGCTCCATCATGCCTCAGAAGAAAAATCCGGATGTTCTGGAACTCTCGCGAGCCACATATCATCGCATTTCGGCCGAATTTCAGCTGCTAGCAGGCCTCCCCGCGAATCTTCCGTCTGGCTATCACCGAGACCTACAGCTCACTAAAGAGGCCGTGATGCGCGCGGTGTTACGCACAACCGATCTGCTGTCGGCCATAAACGCTGTGATTCCGGGCGTGCAGTTCGATGAGGCGGCGGCGGCGCGTGCGGACTCTCCATCGCTTCACGCCACCGCGGCAGCGCTCAAGGCGGTTCGGGACGGAGCATCATTTCGCGAGGCCTACCGGGAAGTCGCGGGCAACGAGGAGAGTTGGAAGAGGGCACAGGCAGACGGAGGCGTATACCGGACACCAGGTAATCCCGGTAAGGAGGACCCGGGCCTTGTTCTGGCGCAGCTCCGGACGGCTGGCGACTGGTTGTGAGCCGGCGGCCCCAGCGTGTGTGTGCGCCGAGACTCCCTGCGAGACAGGGCTTCCGCTCCGCGGCGCTTCTGCTGATTCTCCTCAGCGCGTGTGCTCCTGAGTTCGATCTCGTGCTGGAGGGCGGCCGGGTGATCGACGGGACCGGAGGCCCGTCCCAGTATGTTGACGTCGGTATTTCCGCAGGCATCATCGTCGAGATTGGAGACCTGACCGAACGCTCGGCCGTCCGGCGGATCGATGTCTCCGGATTGGTTGTCGCGCCCGGTTTCGTGGACGTACACTCCCACGCGGGTCCCGGGCTCGCTACGGAAGAGTTATCCCCGGCCGAACCGCTCCTTCGGCAAGGAATCGCCACGGTTGTGATCAATCCTGACGGGTCGGGAGCCGTAGACACGTGGGAGCAGCGTCGGCAGATCGAAGCAAGGATCCCCGGCGTGAACGTGGCGCAACTCGTCCCTCACGGAGCCGTCCGGCGGCAGGTGATGGGAATGGCGAACAGGCAGGCCTCAGCCCTGGAACTGGATTCCATGCGAACCCTGGTCAGACGGAGCATGGATGACGGCGCATTCGGCTTGTCCTCGGGCCTCTTTTACGCACCGGGGAGTTTTGCGGACCTTTCCGAGGTCATTGAACTCGGCCTTGTGGTTGCCGAGTCCGGGGGCATATACGCCAGCCATATCCGGGACGAATCCGATTATACCATTGGGGTGATGGCGGCCGTGGAGGAGGTGATCACGGTGGCCCGCGAGTCTGGGATCACCGGAATCGTCACCCACATCAAGGCATTGGGCCCCAACGTATGGGGATCGTCGGAGCAGATCGTACGCCGAATGAAGGCAGCGCGAGCGGCCGGAGTAGACGTTTGGGCGGATCAATATCCGTATGAGGCCTCGGCGACAGGATTGACCAGCGCCTTGGTCCCCAGAGATGATTTGGCCGGTGGACGCGACTCACTAATGGTCCGCCTGGACTCGCAGCCGGACCGACTTCGGCGCGCGATCACGGAGAACCTGGCCCGACGCGGCGGGCCGGAACGAATCCAATTCCGGCGATTCGCGCAAGACCCGTCCATCGAAGGAAAAACCCTTGCCGCCGTCGCTGCGGAGCGGGGGAAGGGACCGGTCGAGACCGCCATCGAATTGATCCGCCTCGGCGGTGCCGGCATCGTGGCTCACAACATGCTTGCCTCCGATGTCGAGCGATTCATGACACAGCCATGGGTCATGACCAGTTCAGATGGAGGGCTCGTGCCCATGGGAGAGGGAGTACCCCACCCCAGGAATTACGGCAGTTTTCCGCGAAAGCTGTCGCTGTATGTCGCCGAGAGGGGTGTGATTAGCCTGGAAACAGCGATTCGGAGCATGACTGGACTCCCAGCGGATGTCGTCCGGCTGGAGGGGAGGGGTTACCTGTGCGAAGGGTTCACGGCGGACCTGGTGGTCTTCGACCCGACCCGCATGAGTGATACCGCTACCTACACCGAGCCGCACCAACTCAGTGCAGGTGTGGAAATGGTGCTCCTAGCCGGGCGGGTGGCGTTGGTCGGGAAGGCGCTTTCTCCCGAGCGGCATGGGCGTGTTCTGACGGCATCACCGCCCTCGCATTCCGACGCCGGAGTCGCCGCACCACCCGCGTGCTGATCGGCTCATCCGGAGCATTGGGGCTTGCGATTGGGGGCTGCGGGGTTACTTTGATTGAAAGTCACCCGATGCCATGAACCAGAAACAAAAAATGAAACGGCAGCTCATCTGGGCGGCCGCCATCCTCGTGGGATTCGTTGTCGTGATGGCGGTGCTGAGCCGCATCGGCTAGGCGGATCTTCGCGATGCCGGTATTGATGAGCCCTGCATCAAGACATTGGCTAAATTGCCGTGCGCACGCTTTACGGACAGTTCTCCAATCTCAGCCAGCAGTCGTTCAACGATGAAGTTCTTTATTGATACCGCCGATCTAAATGAAATCCGTGAAGCTCAGGCGATGGGCGTGTTGGATGGCGTGACCACGAATCCTTCCCTCATGAAGAAGGTGGGCGGGGTGGACTTTCATGCCCACATCGTGAAGATCTGCGAACTTGTCGATGGCGATGTTTCGGCCGAGGTAGTCTCCGTGGACTACGAAGGCATGATGACCGAAGGGCGTGTTCTCGCCGCGCTGCACCCTCAGATTGTGGTCAAGGTTCCGCTGATTCCGGAGGGTATCAAGGCCATCCGTTCCCTGTCTCAGGAGGGTATCAAGACCAATTGCACACTCTGCTTCTCGCCGACTCAAGCGTTGATCGCTGCCAAGGCGGGAGCGACCTACATCAGCCCGTTCATCGGCCGATTGGACGACATCTCCACGCTGGGCATGGAGCTCATCGAACAGATCATTCAGATCTACGAAAACTACGACTACCAGACCGAGGTCTTGGCGGCCTCGATCAGGCATCCCATGCACGTTGTCGACGCGGCTCTAGCCGGGGCCCATGTCGCGACGATTCCCTTCAAAGTATTGTTGGGGCTCATGAAACACCCGCTCACCGATAGCGGGCTTTCCCGTTTTCTATCGGACTGGGAAGAATTTCAGGCGGGTGCCGCTGTAGCCCCTAACGGTACGGCTTAGCATGCCCGCAATCACGAACGGTGGC
>CAYXSE010000065.1:5235-16099 GCA_964466675.1 uncultured Rhodothermales bacterium
AACCAGTGAGATCGGCGCTAGCTGCCACTACCTGGAGATCGATGGGACGGGAATCTTGCTGGATGCCGGCGTTGATCCCGAGGCAGAAGGTGAAGCCAGTCTGCCCGACCTGGATTTGATTCAGGAATGTTCAGACTGCCGTGTGGATCATGTTGTGGTGACTCACGCCCACCAGGACCACCTGGGCTCGCTTCCGGTGGTGATTCGGGCGTTTCCGCACGTGTTCGTGCACATGACTCGTGCCACCAGGGACCTGGCAAACATCCTCCTTCCGTCTTCGGCAAGGCTGCAAGTTCGCAAGCTGAAGGAAGGCTCGACGACGGCGCCGCCCCTTTTCGATGCTGACGAACTGGATGCTTACAGCTACCTGTATCTGGCCCATCACCTGGAAATCCCCTTCGACATGACCGGTCTGAGGGGGACTTCGGGCCTCGAGGGAAGGCTCTTCGACGCGGGCCATGTGCTCGGGGCGGCCGGAATCGAAATTGTGGTTGATGGCCCTTCCGGGGAGCGTCACATCTTCTACACCAGCGATACGTGCCTGAGTGCTCAGGCCATTCTGCCGGGCGGTTCGTACCCGGAGGGGCCCATCGATACCCTCATCCTGGAATCGACTATGGGCGCGGATCCGGAGGCCGAAACCACGACCCGGGAGGCGGAAGAAATGCGGTTTGGCGATGCGCTCGCCGAGGTCCTCGACGGGGGCGGTACGGTTCTCGTTCCCGTATTCGCGCTCGGCCGAGGGCAGGAAGTCCTGGCCATGGTCGATGGGTTCAAACGGCGAGGACAGATCGATTCCGATGTTCCGGTGTACTCGGCGGGAATGATGCGAGCCATATCGGACGTTTACGACAAGAATCGATACACAACGCCTCGCCTTGATCAGGATTTTGAGGTCTACGGCGTGGATCAGAAACGGCTGCCACGCGGCCAGAAGGGACTCGCAAGAGCCTTGAAGGAGCCCGGGATCCTGGTGGTGGGCAGCGGGATGATGTTCGAGCGGACCATCTCCAACAAGATCGCGCAAGACCTCGTGGAGGATGCGCGGAACGCGATTTTCCTGGTCGGATATGCCAGGGATGATTCTCCGGCTGGGCGGCTGCTGGACGGCGAGGAGGAGGTTGTCCTCGATCAGGTCAGGGGCCCTCAGCCGTTGAACTGCCGCGTAGACCGATTCCGTTTCAGTGGGCACAGCCACCGGCAAGACCTGCTGAAGCTGGTGGAAAAATTATCGCCAAACCGCGTTTTGCTCGTCCACGGGGAGACTCAGGCCAAGATCTGGATGAAGGAAAACATTCGGCACTTCAATCCAGACATTGAGGTAGTCATGCCGCAGCGTGGAGAATTCGTCCCTCTCTTCTAGATGTCGATTCCAACAAAGCGCATGGAGGCGCTGGCCGAAGGACTCACCGGCCAGATACAGGGAGACCTAAGGCTCGACCCCCTGTCCCGGGCCGTATACGCCACCGACGCGTCCATGTACGAGGTCGTGCCGGTCGGAGTACTCATCCCGAAATCGGCAGACGATGTGGTCGCTGCAGTTTCGGTGGCTTCCGGGCTGGGTATCCCCATTTTGCCGAGAGGAGGGGGCTCATCGCTCGCCGGTCAGGCGGTCAACCAGGCCCTTGTCATCGACTGCACACCGCATCTGCACCATGTAATCGAGCAATCCGATGAAGCTGGCTGGGTGTGTGTCCAGCCTGGAATTACCCTGGCGGCACTTAATAACCACCTGAAGAAAACCCCGTGGATGGTCGGCCCCGATCCGGCGAGTGGGGCGCGAGCCACCCTGGGCGGGATGATGGGAAATAATTCCACTGGCACACATTCCATCATGTACGGAAACATGATGGCCCACGTTCGGTCGGCTCGCGTGGTCCTGGCGGATGGTTCAGAGGCCTTTTTTACTGAGAACGATCCCGAAGCATGGAAAAGGCACGTGCTGAAGGGAGGTCTGGAAGGCCAGATTTATGAGGCACTGGACGCTCTCGCCCGGAACGAGGGAGACGCCATTCGCACAGAGATGCCCGCACATTGGCGACGTGCAAACGGATATCGCCTGGAAGAACTGCTAGAGGCGAACCCGAATCTGGCGAGGCTATTGTGTGGGAGCGAGGGCACGCTGGCCATGGTGACGAAGCTGACGGTGGACCTGGTGCGCCGCCCGGCCTTCACCTCGGTCGGCGTGGTGCACTTCGACACACGCCGTGAAGCCCTGCGGTCGGTTACGGAGATTCTCGAAACGGACCCTGCCGCGATCGAGCTTCTTGATGGGTCGGCCATCGAACGTTGCCTTTCGATGCCGGAATTCGCCCGAAAGATGACGTTCGTGGAGGGCAGGCCGGGTGCTGTCCTGTTGACCGAGTACTTCGGCGAATCGCAGACGGCCGTCTTGGCGGGTCTCAGCAGGCTGGAGCGTAGACTTCCGGGGCAGACCATCGTGAGGCTCGAAAGTCCGGCGGACATCGCCTCGGCGTGGTCTGTTCGAAGCGAGGCATTGGGGCTGATTATGGGAGTCACAGGGGATCACAAACCCGTGGCCTTCATCGAAGATGCGTCGGTGCCGGTCGAGCACCTGGCGGACTACATAGATGACCTGAACCGACTGCTGGCCGATTCCGACACCAAGTCAGTCATGTACGCCCATGCCTCCGCGGGTTGCCTCCATGTGCGGCCCTTCATCAACACGAAGGACGCCAAGGACGTGGCCAAGATGCGGGAGCTGGCTCAGGGTTCGGCCGACCTGGTCCGTTCCTATGGCGGGTGGGTGTCTTCGGAGCACGGGGACGGCCTGGTGCGTAGCTGGCTGAACCCTGAGTTTCTGGGGCCGGCGTTATACGGCGCCTGCCGGTCGATAAAGCAGGTGTTCGATTCGGAGGGTATTCTCAATCCTGGCCGTGTCGTTGATGCTCCGCCCATGACATCGAATTTGCGAACGGGCCCTGACTATCAGCCTCTGCCGGTGGCCACCAGAATGGCTTTCCAGCGGACGGGCAGTTACGCGGCGGAGGTAGAGCAGTGTAACGGAAACGGTGCCTGCCGGAAGCTGGGCACCGGTACGATGTGCCCGAGTTTCATGGCCACCAGGGAGGAAGTGGATTCCACCCGGGGCAGGGCGAACGTGCTACGAATGGCCATGTCCGGGCGCGTTTCCGACCTGGTAGATGCCGACGTCTACGAGGCGTTGGATCTTTGTCTTCAGTGCAAGGCTTGCAAGCGGGAGTGTCCGTCCGCGGTGGATATGGCCAAACTCAAGACGGAGTGGTTGGACGGATACTGGAGGCGACACGCCGTTCCACTCAAGACGCGACTCTTCGCCGATTTGCCTCGGATGGCAAGGCTCGTGTCGGGGCCTTTGGCGCCTTTGGCCAATCGGATCGCCCAGGGTGTCTTGGGCCGGGCGGGGTTTCGGGCCCTCGGAATGTCGGGCGATAGGCTTCCGCCGACCTTCGCGAGGAAGCCGTTTGCCAGAAAGGGAGGTTCGTCCTCGGAGATAGGCGATCCAGCCAACACCGTCGTCCTCTTTGTGGACACCTTCAGCAACTTCCAGACCCCGGAGGTACCAAAGGCGGCTACGGACGTGCTTCAGGCGGCGGGATATTCCGTCATTCCAGTGGGTAATGTGTGTTGCGGCAGGACCCAGTTGTCCAAGGGGTTCGTGACGGCTGCCCAGAGAGAGGCCATGTCAACCGTTCAGCGCCTGTATCCGTTCGTGGAGGCGGGATTGCCGATCGTAGGCCTGGAACCCAGCTGCATTTTGACTCTTGGCGACGAGTTCAAGTCACTTATTCCAGGCGATCCAAGGACGGTCCGCGTGGGCGAGGCGTCCGTGGACTTCGAGACGTTCGTCAGCAGGAATGCAGAGCGGTTTCGGGATCTGGACTGGCGGCCGAATCAAGCTGAGGTGCACGTACACGGCCACTGCCATCAGAAGGCCTTGGGTACATTCGAAAATGCCCCAGCCTGTTATGGTGTGACCGGCGGGGCCGTCCATGTCATCGATGCCGGGTGTTGCGGAATGGCAGGATCGTTCGGCTACGAGCACGAGGCCGTGTCCAGAAAAATCGGGGAGGAGCGGTTGGCTCCAGCCGTAAGGAAGGCCCCCGAAACGGCCCTCATCGCGGCGGCAGGAGCCAGCTGCCGAGCCCAGATCGCAGACCTGACCGGCCGACAAGCGCTCCACCCGGCTCAGGTTCTCAGCGCCGCGTTGCGCTAGGCCGCACCCGATCCGCGAGAGCGGAGACGGAATAAACATGGCAAGACAGAGTCAGGGGGTATCGGTCTCTCGACGTCCCCATCCCTTCAAAGTTGCAAGCGCAGCGAGGCCGTATCCCGTTAGCAGCAGGAGCTCGGCGTACCAGATCTGTAACTCAGGCTGGAATGCCCAAAGGGCGAGTGCGGATAGGCCGACGGCCACCAGCGGAAGGACGTGCGCCCAGTCGTACGGGACGGGATAATGACGCCGAATCAAGAACAGCAGGCAAATCGCCATCACCGCGTACGAGGCTGACGTAGCCCAGGCAGCGCCAACAATGCCGTAGGAGGGCACCGCCAGGAAATTCACCAGGATGGCCGTCGCCGCCCCCGCTAGCGTGCAAGGCACGAAGTAGCTGGTTTTTTTGGTGATGTAGGCGCCCGCCGAAAAGTGATAGTACCAGCCCTGAAATCCATAGCCGATGAGCGCGGCGGGAAGAATGGCCAGCCCTGCCCAATAAGAGGAATCGATGAGAGTCCTGCCTCCGGGAAGCGGCATCGCGACCAGTTCGGCCGCAAAAAACGAAACAGCGAGAATGAGCCCTAGAACGCCGGCGGTAAGGATCAGGAAGATCCGTCCGAAAAGCGGAGCGGCGTCCTCGTCCTTGGCGTGGTTGAGGAAGAATGGCTGCCACGCGTAGCGAAACATCTGGACGCCCAGCGCCGCGAGGACAGCCAGCTTGATCATTCCGGAATAGAGTCCGACGACATACGCGCCCGCCGCCTCCGGGTCGCCGCTGGAGATGGCCTCCAGGGTTTTTGCTCCCATGTCGCTGCCATACAATTCCATGATTCGTTCCTCGGGAAGGTTTTCGAGGAAGAACAGATTCACGCGTTCGGTGACCGCGTAGCCAAGGCCTCCGGGGACAAATGGAAGGGCGAATCGCATCATCTCTCGCCATCGTTCCTTGTTGAACGTCAGCCTGAGTTTTTCGCGAAACACGGGCGAAAGCAGGACAAGCGACGTTGCAGACGCCGCAACATTTGCCAAGAGAATGGCCTCAATACCCATCCCGGCTCCAAGGATCAGGAGGAGATTGGCGCCCACGTTGACCAGCACAGAGACGATCCGGATCACTGCGAATCGTTTCGCCCGATTCGACAGCCGAAGCTCGGCAAACGGAACAATGCAGGCCGTGTCCAAGAACAGAATCGCGGCCGCGAAGCCAAGGAGAAGCTGGGTCTCGGGCCTAACAAGGCCGATTGTGGGCCCAACGAGGTCTCTCGTGAACCAAAGGATGGTCGAGAACAGCGCGGCCGATCCCACAAGGGACCACACCGCCGTGCTGAACACGCCTTCGGACGAATCTTCCGACGAAAATTTCAGGTAAGCGGATTCCATCCCGTACTGGTACAGGATATTCAGGAAGAGAAAGGCCGCATAGATCAGCCCTACAATTCCGAATTCTTCCGGCCTTAGGACGTGGGAATAGAAAGGGAAAAGCAGAAAGTTGACGGCCCGCCCAAGGACCGACGAAACGCCGTAGATGGCAGTTTCCGAGGCTAATTTCCGAATGCGACTTCCCACGCGGGCAGCTCAGCGGTCTTTGAGAAACTGGACGGCGAGATCGTAGCCCCTGAGGCCGAACCCGGAAATCACGCCGGCGGCCACTGCGCCCGTCAGCGAGTAGTGGCGGAAATCCTCTCGAGCGTAAATGTTGGAGATGTGTACCTCCACAACGGGGGTGCTAACAGCAGAAATCGCGTCCCTCAAGGCCACGGACGTATGGCTATATCCAGCCGGGTTGAACACCACCCCATCGACATCGGCCTGCTGGAGGAAATCGATCAAATCGCCTTCGACATTACTCTGGGCGAAGCTGAACTCAACGTCCGGATGGCGCTGAGCAAGGTGGGTCTCCAGTTCGTCAAGCGACGCGGAACCGTATACGCTGGTCTCCCGGGTGCCAAGAAGGTTCAGGTTAGGGCCGTTGAGAACGAGAAGCCTCATGCTAATGGCTGGCTAGAAGGGTGGTGAATTTCTGGGCACACTCCGCCAACATAAGGAACGGCGGGAGCTTGGCGCCGGTTGGAGCCGCTCCCTTCTCTTTGCCCACAGATTCTGTAATGAGTAAGCACGGTCGCATCCTGGTAGCCATGAGTGGCGGCGTGGATTCGTCTGTGGCGGCGGTCCTGCTCAAGGAAGAGGGGTATGAGGTGGTTGGGATCACCATGAAGACCTGGGACTACGGCAGCTCGGTGCCGTCGGCCTCAGGGAAGCAGGTGGGGTGCTGCACGCTCGAATCGATGAACGATGCTCGAGGCGTGGCGGTCAAGCATGACTTCACGCACTTCGTGATCGACATCCGGGAGGAGTTTGGCGATTGGGTGATCGACAAGTTCACCGAAGAATACCTGTCGGGCCGGACTCCCAACCCATGTGTGCTCTGTAATACGCACATCAAGTGGGCCGCCCTGATGCGGCGGGCCGATGCGCTGGATTGCGGCTCGATGGCGACGGGTCACTACGCCCGGCTACGCCATGACAAGGACTTGAAGCGGTACGTGCTCATGGAGGGTCTGGATACCAACAAGGACCAGAGTTATGCCCTGTGGGGAGTATCGCAGGAGCATTTTGCTCGGACGATTCTCCCCCTGGGCGCCTATCGTAAGCCCCGAATACGGGAGATGGCGGCAGAATATGGCCTGATGCGCGTCGCGCAGAAGCCCGACTCGTATGAGATATGTTTCGTTCCAGACAACGACTACCGCCGCTTCCTGAGGGACCGGGTCCCTGATCTGGACGATCGGATTGGCCCCGGGCCCATGAAGCACGTGGACGGTCGAGATCTCGGTCAACATGAAGGCTTTCCCTACTACACGGTGGGCCAAAGGCACGGTCTGGGTTTGGCGATGGGGCACCCCGTGTATGTGACTCACATCGATGCGGACACGAACACCATCACGGTGGGGCCGGAGGACGCACTGGGCCGCCACAAGCTATCGGCTGATGGACTCAACTTGATCAAGTTCGATGAGCTTATCGATGTCCATCAGGCCACGGCAAAGATTCGATACAAGGATCCAGGAGCGCCGTGCCTTGTGACTCAGACGGGCGCTGATACCATCGATATCGATTTCCTGACTCCGAGGAAGGCGATTGCTCCGGGCCAGGCCGTCGTTATGTACGAGGAGGAGGATGTGATTGGCGGGGCATGGATCCGGAAGGTGGAGGAGCCGGAATAGGCTATCCGGGCCGTCGTTTCTTTACGATAGAGAACGCCACTTCAAGCGCCTGGCCGCCGTTCAGTCGCGGATCCACCTGAGACCGGTAAGCACGCGACAGGTCAGCCTCGGTGAGGCCGCCGGCACCGCCCGTGCATTCGGTCACGTTCTGTCCGGTCAGCTCTAGATGGACGCCTCCCAGTGCGGAGTCGTAGCGGTCGTGGATTTCGAACGCCTGCTCCAATTCGCCCAGGATGCTTTCGAATCGCCGAGTCTTGACGCCTTCCGCGGTTACCTCGGTGTTTCCATGCATCGGGTCGGATGTCCAGAGGACCGTCCGACCGGTCGATTGCACGGCGGCGATCAGTCGCGGGAGTCGATTCTCGATCTGATCGACTCCGAATCGCGTGATTAGCACCATGCGGCCGGGCTCATGGGCCGGGTCCAGGGCATTGAGGAGGCGCTTCAGCGTGGATGGCTCGGTATCCGGTCCGACCTTCAAACCGATGGGGTTCCTGATTCCCGCCGCATAGGTCACATGTGCTCCACCGGGTTCCGACGTTCGAAGTCCAATCCATGGGAAGTGCGTCGAGAAGTTGTACACCAACCCGTCGGGGCCCGGGCGGCTCAGCGCCTCTTCGTAAGCCAGCAGAAGTGCTTCGTGCGAGGTATAAAAATCGACCCGCTCCAAGTCTCCCTTGGTCGAGTTGGACACCGTATCCATGAAGCGGAGCGCCCCCACGATCTCATCGGCGATGATTTGGTATTCCTTTCGCAGCGCGTCATGCTGCACGAAGCCGAGATCCCAATTCTCCGGGTGGTGCAGATCGGCGAAGCCGCCGTCTACGAGTGCTCGGACATAGTTGAGTGTCAGTGCCGAATTTCCATAGGCATCCAGCATGCGCCTGGGGTCCGGCGTCCTCCTGAGGATGTCCGCCTCGGACCCGTTGACAATGTCTCCACGGTAGGCCGGGAGCCTGACTCCGCGTACGGTCTCGAAGTCGGAGGACCTGGGCTTCGCATACTGACCCGCGAACCGGCCAACGCGAATCACCGGCACTCCCATCCCGTGGATGAGCACGACGCTCATTTGCAGGAGCACCTTCAACCGATCCGTGATGACGGCCGGTATGCATTCATCGAACTGCTCCGCGCACTCGCCTCCTTGAAGAAGAAATCGTTTCCCGGTTGTCGCTTCTGCCAGCAGTGTCTTCAGGCGTTCAATTTCCCAAGACGTGACCAGGGGCGGTCTACCAGCCAGCTCCCGGAGCACCTTTTTCAGGGCGTCTGCGCTCGGGTATTCTGGCTGCTGGAGGGCTGGAGGGGGAGAACTGGACATGGGAAATCGCTTGGATTATAGGTCTACGCCGTATAGTTCGCCGAACTTGGACCTGACGTAGTTCAACCACGGCTCGGCGTCAAGATCGCTACCCGTTGCCTGACGGAGAATTTCGCGGGCCGATCGGCGGCGTCCGTGGAAATGAACGTGGTCTCTGAGCCAGTCAAGAATGACCTGGAATCGGCCTTCGGCGATGTGCTCGTTCAACGGTCCGCATGCTTGCTCCATCGCATTCCAAAGTTGGACCGACATCAGATTCCCGAGCGCGTAGGTTGGGAAATATCCGATCGCGCCCAGAGACCAATGGATGTCTTGCAAGCAGCCGTCGGCGTCGGAAGTAGGAGCCACGCCCAGATATTCTTGCATCCTCGAGTTCCAAGCTTCGGGAAGGTCTGCGGCCCGGACATCGCCCGACAGCATGGACCGCTCCAACTCGAATCGAACCATGATGTGGAGATTGTAGGTCACCTCATCGGCCTCGATACGGATGAGAGAGGGCTCGACTCGGTTTACGGCGCCATAGAAATTGTGCGCCGTCTGGTCCGACAAGGCCGCTGGAAACATGGCCTGGGCGACTGGGAAGTAACGATTCCAGAACGGCCTGCTGCGTCCAACCAGGTTTTCCCATAGCCGAGACTGCGATTCATGCATGCCCAAAGAGGTGCCTTCCGCGAGCGGCGATGCCTCCAGGCCGGGATCCACGCCCTGCTCGTACATGGCGTGCCCCGCTTCGTGCAGGCTGCCAAAGAACGCGGGCGAAAACTGATGCGAGTGGACTCGGGTCGTGACCCGCGAATCGTTCGGAGCGAATGTCGTCGAAAACGGGTGTGCCGAGTGGTCCTGTCTTCCGCGAGAAAAATCGTAGCCGAGATCGCGCATTACCGCCTCGCCCAGAGCCCATTGCCGATCGGCCGGGAAGTATCGGGAAAGCGCGCCGTTGTCTATTTCGGGTCCACCCGCCAGACGATCTACGATGGGTACCAGTTCACTTCTCAGATGGCCGAACACCTGACTCACCTGGGAGGTGGTCATCTCCGGCTCGTACTCGTCCAGCAGCGCGTCATAGGGTTCGCCTTCGAACCCGAGTGCGTTCGCCTTCCGAACGTTGCAATCGATGACAGCGGCCAGGTGCGGTTCGAACTCCTTGAAATGGTCGGACTCCCGGGCCCGTCGCCACGCGTCCTTGGCGAGACCCGTTACGCGGGCAATCTCTCCGATCAGGGCAGCGGGGATCTTGGTGGCCTTGGAAAAATCTCTCCTGGCCACCCTCAGGAGGTCCCGATCCACGTCTGATTCCGGCTCGGCCGCGACGAGAAGGCTCCCGGTCTCTTCCGCGGTATGGATCTCGTGGGCCAGTTGCCTCAGGGTGGCCACTTGGCGCGCTCGGGACTCCGTGGCTGATTCCGGCATTTGTGTTTCCTGGTCCCACTCCAGGATGGCCGCCGCCGCATGCAGGTCAGAGATTCTTGAGAGCCTAGTGCGAAGGCGTTCCAATGTCGTCATCGGGTGGAGGGCTTGATGCGGAGTCCGCGTGGGATGAGGGCGCGTTCGGCGAGGTCAAAAAGACCCTGAGCCAAGAGAGCTAGCATGGCCGCAGGCACGGCTCCCTCGAGGATGAGTTCCACGTTGTCGAGCCGGATTCCGGTGAGAATCGGTTGGCCGTATCCCCCCGCACCAATCAAGGCCCCGAGGGTCGCCGTTCCGATGTTGATTACGGCCGCGGTCTTGATGCCGGCCAGGATGGATCGGGAAGCCATGGGGACCTCGATGCGGACCAGACGCGTCCACGCGCCCAGCCCCAGCGCATCGGCCGATTCTCTGAGTGGCAGCGGAATGCCTACCAATCCGGCGTGGGTATTTCGGACGATGGGGAGGAGGCTGTACAGGAAGAGGGCTACGATGGCGGGCGCGGCTCCGATCCCGAGAAGTGGGATCATGAACACCAGGAGGGCCAGTGCCGGGATGGTGTAGATCATGCCCACGATTCCCAGGATGATGCGGCCGGCGATGGGGCTCCTGGCAGCCCAGATTCCCAACGGAATCGCCAGCAGAATCGCGGCGAGGAGCGAGATGCCAACCAGCGTCAAGTGGTCCTTGGTGGTTCTT
>CAYXSE010000066.1:0-15984 GCA_964466675.1 uncultured Rhodothermales bacterium
CGACTTTTTGCACCGTTTCTCCGACCAACGGCTGGCGATCAAGAGTCGCAAGAAATGTCTCGCCGATAGTGAAGCTCGCTTCCATTCCGAGCGCAGTGGTCAAATATATCTTTCCAACCGTCCGCTGCAGTCCCAAATTGTCCGGTATATTTATAAGAGCGACATCGGCATCCAAGCATGGAAATCCAGTTCCACAGTCGTAGAATGGCGCCTCGCGGTATTCGGTGCCAACTCTGTCGGTTTCGTCCTCAAAGACTTTTTGGTACATAGCCCGTGGCTCGACATGATCGATGTACTGCGTACAGTGAGCCGCCGTTAGAAAACCCCAAGCGTTCGTTTCCGGATCTGGATCCCCTCCCTGAGAATAGCCCCACCACACCGGCATCCCAAGAGTGCAGCCCAGGGTCTGTATGGTTATACCTCCCTGGATGGGTCGAACCCGATCGGTGATTTGCTGAGTGAATGTCCCGGCTTCTTCGTGTCTCATGACTACGGCCTTTTCGGGAACTCCGACCGATGCCAAGAAGGAGGGCACATCAAGGGCCTCGAGATTCTGAAGAATCCCGATTCGCACTACATTTGCTCTTTCGTCTACGTCCGAAGAGATGACGATCACTCCCTTGGGAGTGTTCCTCTCAATAACGTCTCGCCAGCGAGCGAGCTCAATGAACGAATAGTCTGCCGGGATTAGTTGAATCCCATCCGACAGTATGCTCTGGTCCGCCGCTGCATCCAACAACTTGTGCTGGAGAGTTGCCTCCACGATCCGCCGTCTCATCTGAGCGAATGCGGTAGGACTGAGGAGACTGGAAGTATCCACGGTACGGGCGGTAAGCCTTCCCTCCTCATCGAAGTAGATCCCTCCAAACCCCCCGATGGTCCGACCCATCTCGACAAAAATGGCATCAAGGCTTCCCGGTATGGTCCTCGGGGCAATCAGTGGGATCAGCTTCTTCTCAGCAGAAGCCCGGGCGGTTGTGTATCCGTCGTACTCCACGACGCTGCCGAAGTCGCCGATTTGGGACTTGGACGACCCCACTAGAGAACTCTCGCACCCCGAGAAAACTACAACACCGAATGCTAAGGCCCGTGGCCAAGACGGCGAGCCTCATGCTTGCGATTGGATTCAGAATCATGGTCACGACAGTCTCACGGATTCTGCTCATCTTACGTTTTCTCTCCTAGAAATCTATGTTCGGTCAATCGCGGTCCGTCTATTGGTCGGGCCTCTCAGGACGACCCTAGAATAGAGAATTCATTTCGAGACCCCATTAGTTCTCTGACACCATTTTTCGAGCGAGTTTTAGTAATCTCGGCTCTATCATATGATCCAACATTGATCCTTAACGCGCGCGAGGCAGGGTGAGGCGATCCGGTCGCTTAGCACCCCTACGCCCCTACGCCTTAAGTATGTGGTCCGAGCTAAACAACATCATCGACTCCTACCGAAGGGTGGGATGGAAAAAGTTGTACACCGCTGTCAAACCATACATACCGGTCTCTAGCTTTCCTATGCGCGCCCCCAGACACCGGGGCGTCGAGTATCTCCTGAGCCAAGGCAACGGCTCAGCTGATTCGATCCTCGAGTTTCCGCTTGGAACAGACGCTTGAGTCAGGATAAGGCGTGCTGCCTCGCTTCGCTCGGATCGCTGAGGGCGAGAGGCGGGGGCTGCCTCGCTTCGCTCGGATCGCTGAGGGGGGAGAGGGTGGGATTGGCTCGCTTCGCTCGCCCATCCTGGGGGGGGGTGTCTCGCATCCCCCCGACCTACGGGCCTGTCGGCCCTGGTTATGTGTTGGTGGGATCCTTACAAGCGCCTGGGGGCGGTTTTGCTTTGGTGGAGGTTTTTTTTGGGGCGCTTGACGGAGACCGCATCCCCCCGACCCCAGTCGCTTTGCGACTGGGGTCGGGGGGATGCGGAGAGGGTGGGATTCGAACCCACGGTACCGGGTTACGGCACACACGCTTTCCAGGCGAGCCCCTTCAGCCACTCGGGCACCTCTCCGGGGACGGCGGCTCCAATGCCGCGGATCTTGATGATGTTTCGGTTGGGAGGGGGAACGGCTAGACTTCCATGATCTCTTCTTCCTTGCGGCCCATCAGGCTGTCTATTCGGCCTATGAAGTCGTTGGTTAGGTTCTGGATTTCGTCTTCGGCTTCGTAAAGCATGTCCTCGGACAGGTTCTCTTCCTTTTGTGTGGACTTAGCGTTGTCTTTGGAGTGTCGCCTGACGTTTCGAATGGCCACTTTGCCATCTTCCGTCCTGACGCGGGCGGTTTTTACGAGGTCGCGTCGTCGTTCCTCTGACAAGGGGGGGACGGGGAGGCGGATGAGCGAGCCGTCGTTGCTTGGGTTCAGGCCTATGTTGGCTCCGATGATGGCCCTCTCGATATCTCCAAGTGCCGACCGGTCCCAGGGCTGGACCACGATGAGGTCGGGTTGAGGAGCACTGACGGTGGCCATCTGACTCAATGGAGACTGCGAGCCGTAGTACTCGACGCGGATTCCGTCCAGCATGGACGGGGTGGCGCGGCCGGCTCTGATGGTGCGAAGTTCCAACACCAGGTGCTCCAGCGTCTTTTCCATGTGTTCCTTCGCGTCCTCGAGGACCAAGGAGAGATTCTCGTCCAGCATGGCTAATTGGTGGTCTGGGCCTAGGCGGGCTCTTTTTCTTCCTGCCAGTGGACGAGAGTGCCCACCTGCTCGCCGAGGAGGACCCGCATGAGGTTGCCGGGCCGGTTCATGTTAAAAACAACAATAGGCATGGACGATTCCTGGCACAAGGTGAACGCGGTCATATCCATCACCGCCAGGTTTCTGGCGATGACCTGGGAGCCGTCGATGGTGTCGTACTTCTGGGCGGTCGGATCCTTTTCGGGGTCGGCCGAGAAAATTCCGTCTACGCGAGTGCCCTTCAGGATCACTTCAGCGTCGATCTCCAGCGCTCGAAGCGCGGCTGCGGTATCCGTAGTGAAGTACGGATTGCCAGTTCCGGAGCCGAAAATCACCACTCGGCCTTTTTCGAGGTGGCGCATCGCGCGCCGGCGGATGAAAGGCTCCGCGATCTGCTCCATCTTGATGCTGGATTGTAGCCTGGTCTGGACGCCGTGTTGCTCGAAGGCGTCTTGAAGGGCCATGGCGTTGATCATCGTGGCAAGCATGCCCATATAGTCGGCGTGGGCCCTGGTCATGCCGGTCGTGGCGTTGCTGACACCCCTAAAAATGTTGCCACCACCGATCACCACGGCCACTTCGGCCCCGGCGTCCACGGCCTCCCCGACCTCCCGGGCGTAGCGGGAGACCTCCACCTGATCAATCCCGAACTCTTTCGTCCCGAGAAGCGACTCGCCGCTAAGCTTCAGGAGGATCCGTTTGTATTTCAGACTTTTAGACACGCGTGTTGGCTTCAGTGCAAAGTCTTGAAAACTAGGTAGACGGGCCGTGCCAAACAACAACGGGCGCCTCGGCAATCCGAAGCGCCCGTTAAAAACAACGACGCCGAGAGTCCTAGCTGCCTAGAGAGAAGCGCACGAATCCTGAGACGTCCGCGCCGACGCTCTTCAGCATTTCAGACACCGTCTGAGAAGAGTCCTTGACGAAGGGCTGCTCCAGCAGAACGTTATCCTTGTAGTAACGCTCGAGCTTGCCCTGAGCGATTCGGTCTATGATGTGCTCGGGCTTTCCTTCCAGGATGGCCGCCTCTCGAGCGATTTCCATTTCCTTGTCCTTCACGCTATCAGAGACTTCGTCACGATTGGTAGCGACAGGGTTGAGTGCTGCCACCTGCATCGCGACGTCTCGACCAACGGCTTCGAGTCCCTCATTCCCGGCTATGTCCACCAAGACGCCGAGTTTCGCACCCGGATGGATGTAGGAGACGATTCTACCGCCAGCATTGCTGGACACGACCAATCGTCGCACATCGATCTTTTCGCCAATCTTGCCTGTCATCCGGGTGACTGCGTCGGCCATGCCCTCGCTATCGTCGAACGGCAGCGCCAGCAATGCATCACGATCAGCAGGCTGGTGAGCCATCACAACCGATGCAACGGCTTGAGCGAAATCGGTGAACATCTCGTTCCGGGCTACGAAATCGGTTTCGCAGTTCACTTCGACCATGACGGCGGTGGCTCCGTCGTCAGACGATGCAGAGGCGATAACACCTTCCTTGGCCTCTCGGTCGGCGCGCTTCGCGGCCACCTTCTGGCCGGTCTTTCGGAGCAAATCGATGGCCGCCTCAAAATCTCCGTCGGTCTCCTGGAGCGCGCGCTTGCAGTCCATCATGCCAACACCGGTGATATCTCGCAGCTTCTTGACGTCCTTCGCAGAAATCGCCATGTGTGTCCCGTCCTAAATGGTTTAAGCCTTGCCCGTGGCAAGATCTCTATGACTGGTTCTCTTCCTTCGCAGCTTCTGCGGGAGCTTCAGCCTCATCGGGCGCCTCGGCTTTCGGAGCCTCTTCTTTAGCGGCTTCCACCTTTGGAGCCTCATCCTTGGCAGCGGCTTCCACCTCTGGAGCCTCATCCTTGGCAGCGGCCTTCCTCTTCCGGGGCTCCTGCTTGGGAGTATCTGCCGCACGCGATTCGGCTTCCGCCTTGGCGGCGCTTTCCTGGATGTCCCGCTCCTTGGCGCCCTCCTCAACTGCACGGGCGATCACCGATGCAATGAGATCGATAGACCGCTGGGCGTCGTCATTGGCCGGAATCGGGTAATCGACGGTATCTGGATCACAATTGGTATCCACAATTGCGATCACCGGAATCTTGAGGCGCTTCGCTTCTTTGATGGCGATGTGCTCACGATTGATGTCAACCACGAACAAGCATCCTGGTACACGTGCCATGTCCTGGATACCACTCAGCACCTTCTCAAGCTTGGCCCGCTCGCGACGCCTCATCAGGCGCTCCTTCTTCTTGAGCTGATCGAGAGTGCCGTCCTCTTCCATCTTGGCGAGCTCTTCCATACGCCGGATGCTCTTCCGGATGGTCTGGAAGTTGGTCAGTGTACCACCGAGCCAGCGCTCGACCACGTACGGCGAGCCGCACTCCGTAGCATGCTTCCGAATGATGTCCCGCGCCTGCTTCTTCGTTCCAGTGAACAGGATGCGCTTGCCGCGCCGGGAGAAACGAGCCGCGGCGTCGGCGGCCACATCCAGGTACTTCTGAGTCTGGGTCAGATTGAGGATGTGAATCCCGTTGCGCTCCATGAAAATATGGGGGCGCATTTTCGGATTCCAACGGCTGGTCAGGTGCCCGAAGTGGGTGCCGGCCTTGAGAAGCGCGTCGATTTCGACGCGGTGCTTGGGAGTTACTTCACTCATGTTGATTCTGGGTTGATTCCTCTACGACTTTCAGTTGATGCGAACGAACCGGCAGGTTCGCCGGCCACCCGTTCGATCATCGGGTCGTATGTGTGATAAAAGAGAGCGGGAAGCCAAGCCTGGCTTTCCGAACCAGTTCTACCGTTTGGAGAACTGGAAGCGTTTACGCGCCTTGGGCTGTCCGTATTTCTTGCGCTCTACCATACGAGAGTCGCGGGTCATGAAGCCAGCCTCACGAAGGACCTTCCTATGGTCCTCGTCCGAATCGACTAACGCACGGGAGACACCCAGGCGAATCGCCTCGGCCTGACCCGTCAGTCCTCCACCCTTCACGTTCACCACGAGATCGAACTGACCGGTGGTCCCGGTAATTTCGAAGGGTGCCACGACGGACTTCTGCCGCCACGAGAGCGCGAAGTACTCCGTGAGATCACGCTTGTTGATGGTAACCTTGCCGTTACCCTGCCTCATGTAAACGCGAGCAACCGACGTCTTACGCCGCCCTACCGCAGTGTTTTGGTGTAGTACCGCCATAATCTTAGAAAGTCAGCGTTTCTGGTTGCTGCGCTTCGTGCGGGTGTTCACTCCCCGCGTAAGTCTTCAGCTTCTTGAGCATCGCGCGTCCGAGAGGGCCCTTCGGCAACATCCCTTTCACGGCGTTCTCAACAATAAATGTTGGCTTGCGCTCCCGGACCTCCCGGGGCGTGCGTGTGCGACCACCACCCGGATACCCGGTATGACGAAAGTATTGCTTGTCGGTCTCCTTGGCTCCGGTGAACCGGACCTTGTCCGCATTGACCACGATGACGAAGTCACCGGTGTCTACATGCGGGGTGAACGACGGCTTGTGCTTTCCGCGAAGAATCGAGGCGATCTGAGACGCCATGCGCCCGACGACCTGATTCTCGCCATCGACAACGAACCATTTCCGGTCTACGTCCTGGCCGCGTGCGCTTACGGTCTTGAAAAAATTTACGTCCATGCTTCATGGCCGACACGGGGGGCCGGCGAATCTGGTCAATGTCCTCGCCGCTAGTGCGGCAAGTTCGCGGTGGTGGGTGTTGCCGCAGCCTCACAAAGTACGAACATGATCTGCCGATGGCAATCAATCGTCCCTCCGAAGCGGCGCATACACGCCGAGCAAAGCCTTCGGTTTTCACTGGAATCGTCATTTCAAACTTTCTTGATACATATTCCATGATCCGCTCCTCTAGGAAGCACCGAAATCGACAGACCAAGCGCCGAGTTTGCACCTGACCTCTGATATACATTCCGCGCTCGCCGAACTCGACAGAATGGCCGCGAAACTGCCCTTCGATCTCGACGATGGTGCGGCCGTGGGCCGGCTCTATCTAAAGTGGGACAGGCGAGCAACCTCGATGAGGCGGTACCAACTGGACTTGTGGACCTACATATTTGTCCGGAGATACTTTCTGATTCGATTCGTCCGGCCCGGGGCTGACTACACGATGGCCGACGTCGAAGAGGTCGTCGAGCAGGCCTACAGACGAGTCGAACAGAAGCGGTCCAGCCTCCGAGAGAAGGAGCTATACCCGAATTGGGTGTCCGTCGTGTGTCGCCGCACGTTCCTAAATTTCGTTTCCCGCAATCCTCCACGAGTCAGAATGGATCGGGTCGCCGAACCGGCGGGCCAAGAAGATGATCTGCTCCGGCTGCACGATGACGCCATCCGGGCCTCCGCCCTGGATGCCGCCATCGCCCGCCTGCCCGGGTACCTGCAAACAGTCATCGCAATGAAACTGATACAGGATCTGGCCTACCCGGTGATCGCGGAACGGACCGGCGCTCCCCTCGCGTCGGTGCGCGCGTACGTTCACAAGGCGCTGGTCCGGCTCAGAGCAGATGAGGACCTAATCGCTGTTCTAGGTTATGAAACTCCATCCACGGGGTCTATAAGGAAATGAGCAGCACATCCAGAACCGAATACCTCCTCGCCGCCTTTATTCCGTCGTCCGAACGGAAAAAGATGGAAGAGCGTGCCGGGGACGACCCCGAAGCATGGAAGGAAATATCGGCGTCGGACCGCCTCAAGACGGCCCTGGATTCGGCATCACGGCTAGAAAACCGCGAACTGGATGACGCCCTCCTGGCGTTGGTCGCTTTTGGGGGGCACCCGGACAAAGAGGGATGGAAGAAACGAATCCGGGATCGGATCGCCCTGGACGAGAGCGCTGCGGCCCGCCTCACCGAAATCGAGCATCGTCTCGCAGAGCTCCAAGAAGGTGGCAGCGCAACGGCACACTTCGAACGGATAACCGGCCACTCCGTGGACGGACCGGGGGGCCCGCGGTGGATCTGGGTCTCCGCAGCCGCGGTGGTCGTCTTGTTGATCGCAAGCGGGATGACCATGAGGATGATGGAAGATGCGGTCGCGCGGGCGGTGTGGTCTCAGTATCCGGCGCCCCAGATCACCCGCGGCATCGGGACCGCGACCTCAGATCTCGTGAGGGTTCGCGAGATGGCCGTCCGCGCCAGGAGTTCTCTCCTGGGTCTGTGGCCCAGATACGATCAGGATCTGCTCCGCCGGGCCGAGGATCTGCTTTTCGGGCGAGACGATCCTCCGGCGCTGCTGGAACGGGCCCGCATCCAGTTGATGCGCGGTGAGGGGGGGCTGGCACGTCTCACTTTGGAGCGATTGGAGGTCTCCGACCCCGAGCGCGCGCGCGATCTCCTCGAATTGATCGCTTCAAAAACAGACTGACGGGCCGGAAAATTCCGCCGCTTACTTGAAATCGGTCCTCCCACGGCCGATACTGGCTGAACCTCTCAGCCCGGGGTCCTCTCACTGGGCAACAAAGATGTCAATACCACTCCTGTCGGTGCAGTTTTTGCAGCTCGAGTTTCGGCATCATCCTATAACGCAGAAGGCCCGGTTGCCCGGCAAAAAACGCCTATTGGCATGAAGCCATTTCCAAATGCCGTATGGCGCTCTCGACACCCCGGCGTCGTAGCTTCGTTCAACCCCAGGGACCTACCTACCCAGACATTCCCCATGAAACGTCTTCTACTCTTCGTCGCGGTGGCCGCGATCGTTCTTCCTGCGAGTGCACAGCACAAACTCGGAATCGCGCTTCGTGCAGGGACTTTAGGTCCCGGGGCGGAACTCGCCTATAGCGTCAGTCCGAAGCTCAACATCAGAGTCAGCGGATCCTATTTTTCCCTCGCCGTTGATGAAGTGCAGGAAGACGAACCGGATATCCGGTGGCAGGGGGATGTCGTGATCGGTGCGGTTGGGGTGAATGCGGATTTCCACCCATTTGGCAACTTCTTTCGCTTGACAGGCGGCATCAACATAAATCTGTTTGATGTGTCCGCGACAGGGACTCCGACGGAGGCCTACTGCTTCGGGAACGTCAGCGGGGGTGTATGTGACGCGAAGGAGTTTTCAGCATCAAAACTCGGATCGCTTGGAGCGAGCATCGGCTATGCCTCCACCATTGCGCCCTACGCCGGTATTGGTTTTGGAAAGGCGGCCGGAACGCATTCGCGCATCGGGTTCCTTTTGGACGTGGGCGCGCTTTATACGGGCTCCCCCGTGGTGGATCTACAGGGATCTGGTCTGCTTGCCCCGACAGCAGGGATGGAAAACGAAGACACCCTCAATACCGGCCTCGAGAGTTTCCAATTTTTCCCGGTGGTCTCCCTGGGCCTATCAATTCGGATTTGATTGGCCTGAGCGATGGAGACCACGGCAATGAAGACACTTATTCCAGATAGAATGATGAAGACAAGAAACCTGATTTTGATCGCCGCGCTCGTTTTTTGGGGTTGCGATGTGCAGGCACTAGAAGATGCGGTAGACAACCTGGACGTAATTGTCCAGCTGGAGCCCATCAACACCGTTTTTTCCTTGACGGTGATAGACGCCGGCACCCTTGAGCCGATCCGCAATGTCTCCGTTTCCTTTAGCGGGGACGCCGCGGGATCGCTGATTGATGCCTACAGCGACCCCCTCGGAGGTTCGGAGTTGAGTTCCGGATCCATATCGTTCGGCGTAAACAATGCGGTCGTCCCATCGGAGTCCGTCCCAGTCTTTTTCCGCATCACTGGCTCCACAGCGGGATACTTTACGAGCTTTGAGGACGTCTTTGCGGGTACCGACGGAACTCATTCTATCACCCTCCGACTCCAAAAAGACAATCCCACACAACCGGTGGCAGGAACAGCTGTGGCTTCGGCGACGGTAGGTACCACGCAGGCTGGGGCGACCACAGAGGAGATAGTTGTGCAGACGCCGCCACCCCCGCCACCACCTGCGACGGCTCAGCCAACGCAAACCGCTCAGGCACAGGCTACGGTAACCGTCGCTGCTGGCACAGTCCCCCTCGCAGCTGGAGGTCAGCCTCTACAGGGCACGATCACAACGAACATTCGCGTATACGACACCGTGGCCGGACTCTCAGCATTGCCCGCCGCAGCGAGGACCTCAACTGACGGAACGAACCAGATCGTCTCAGGAGCGACATTATTCAGGATGTCGGACGGGTCGAATCAGGTAGCAGTTACGTTTCGGGCGTCGTCTAGTAAATCCAGTCTCGCCTGCGGTGCCGAGTTCAGCATAACGCTTGTCGACCCCACGACAGTAGCCTTGGCGTCGCTTATTCCTGCTTCCGCCTACTCGATATCCGCCTTTACGCCGGCGGACGGCAACACCGTTGTTCTTGGCGTTACACCGACCGTAACTGCCACCGGGACTTCTCTGGTGGTCACCGTGTGCCTGACCGGGATCTCGGGAATCGGAGATGCGAGCCAGGGCATCATCCTGTTGGTGACCATAGGCGGCGTCACCTTCGAGGCCGGAGCGCTCAATGCTCAGCTTACTATCTCAAATCCCAACGCTTTCGCGGTTAACGTAGCCGGGACCATTTCGGGATTTGGCGTCAGCCTGGCTACCAACTTTATGGTTGGACCGGGATCGACCACGAGCCCGATATCCGCGTGGTTCGGCGACGGGGGGAACTACCCGTTTGTGAGCGGTGCCTCCGGAGGAACGGCCTTCGCACTGCTCGACGACGCACAATCGGCGACGACCCCAATCGCGAACCTGCTAATGGGCTCGGGAACGCTGACCCTGCCGACCGTCGGGCTTCAGGCGTTTACCATCACCGCGACGGCGGCTTGTCCGACAGGTCAGGTCTTTGAGGTGAAGCCAACGAGCAGCAGTTTGGACGCGCTGGTGGTCAAGTACCGGCCGGCGTCAGGCGGTATATGGAATAACGTCCCGGATCCGACGTACGATGTTCAGGATGCTTCCATCACAGCGACGGGTACCCTGTCCCTGCTACCATCTACGGCATACGAATTCCAGGGACAATTCGCAGACGAGTCACCTCAGACGGTGACTGTGACCACTCCGGGCCTCGGTACGACCTCGCTTACCATCTCAATCGACCCGGATGACTACGGTTTCGAGTGCAAGACGCCTTAGCGTCAATACCGTTCGGAAGCTGACAAACGCCCGATTCCCCCCGAGGGAGTCGGGCGTTTGTAGTTCAGCAAAGTCCTACGTCGCACGTCGTAGCTTGCGCAAATGCGCTGGATCCTTCTCCTTTGCCTGTTGCCCGCGTCCGCCTCGGCCCAGTCGTTGGGCCTTGCCGCACGGGTGGGTCTCTCCGGGCCGGGAATCGAGATCAGCGCGAAGGCGTCCGACCGAGTTCAGATTCGGATTTCCGCGGCGTACCTCTCCATCAGCTCGGACCGGCGGGTCACTCGAGGTGGGACCACCTATCGCATTGAGGGAGGACTGGCCGCTGGCTCTGCGAGCATTCTTCTCGACCTGTTTTTCACACCCAAGCTGCGGGTTTCCGCGGGTCTGAGTACGTTCGTTACGGGCGGTTCGGTCACCGTCTCGCCGCTTTCTGGAGCGGAAATCGCGGGCTCCAGCCTCTCGGCCGCAGAACTGGGCACGGTTTCGCTCGAATCGGCGTTTCCCGAGCGGCCGGCACCCTACCTGGGCATCGGGTACGGGAATTCAATAGGCCGCTCCCGTTTCTCGGTTCTGGCCGATTTTGGCGTCGCCTATGCGGGAATTCCGACCTTCACATCGACGGCAGAGGGTAGGCTTGCCGCGACTTCGAGTTGGGCTCCGGTTCTGGCCGACGCGTTCCGAAGCCTGAGATGGCATCCAATCCTATCCGTAGGAATCGGGGTTCGCATAGACGGGCCATCTCATTGACGCGTAATGAAGACAAAACCCATCTTGAGGCGGGACAGATCCGGGCCTACCTGCATCTGCTGTTCTTCATCACCCTGGTCGGATGCGACCTCGGGGCCGCCATCGACACCGCCGACTCCTTCGACCCGGTCATCCAGGTGGAGGATGCCAACGTCCGGGTAGTCGGCTCGATTCTCGATTCCAGAACCGGGACGAACATCGAGGAGCAAGTGGTTCTGACTTTCTCCGGGAGCATCGCCCACCTGGTTCAGGACGTACTTGGCCACTCGGTAGACCGGATCGTTACTCGCCAGGGTGCGGCTTCGTTCGCCATTTCGAACGTGGTCAACCCCGGCCCTGGCCAGCCCATTCAACTCAGGATTCATGCTTCCGCGAACGGCTATAGGGACACGGCGGTGAGGCTACGCATTCCAGGCCCCGGCCTGCATGAATACCGCCTCATTCTGGATCGCCTCGAAGCCCCGCTGGCCGCGTTCGCAGACGCTGTAGAGGTTGTGACAGTCGTGGCCGGAGTGCTGCAACAGCCCTTGCAACTTCTCGTCGCCGACGCCGGATCGAGCACAGCCAGCCTGGCGATTCCAGCAGCTTCGGTCATGTCTACAGATTCCCGACTGGCCGCGGAGGGTTCCATAGAAATCGTACTGACACACTCTCCACCCTCCGCTGCGTTGTTCGCCACCCTTCCCGGTGGCATGGACGCCGGGTTTCTGAGTGAAGACGGAACCATCGAGCCGGCGACACTAACAACCGGCGGCCTCGTCGAGGTGTCAGGGAAGACCCTCGGAGGCGAATCGTGGGAGGGTATCGAAGGAGGCAACATGACCATCACGGCAGCGGTGGATCGAGACCTGTTCAATCCAGATTCAAACGAGCGACTTCGGCCGGGTGATGGGATCGAGATCCACGAATGGCTCCCTGGAAAGGGGGTCTGGAGACTGCATTCGGAGACAGTGGTGGCCGGCACCGCCGCGAGTAAAGTGGTCATGTTTGAGACGGCCCGGACAGGACTCTTCTCGGCCGGTTATCGAACCGTTCACTGCGCGTCCGCGAGACTGCTGTTGTCGAACAATTCCAGGGGGGGCGCTTTAGTCGCGTATCGGGGCAGTCGTCGCGACTCGGACGGAGTACGCGTATGGCGTTTCCCGGCCGGAGCCGCCGAGGTCGAGCTTTCAGACCCGCCCGACTTTTGGCGGGGGACCGCCTACTTGCAGCATGGCAATCAAGAGGTCATCATACCGTACGACGGCATTTGCGGAAGGACTTTCGAAGCCGAACTCGCCAACCGGCCTCCGAACACGAAGACCTGGAATCTGGACCCAGTGGCCTGCGTTGCTCTCAGGGTCACCAATCTGCCGACCCTGGCAGTCGCGGTGCAGTCGACATCGGGAATCCCGGTTCAGGCTCCGGCGACCCAGGCGGATCCACCCTATTTCCTCCTCGACACCACTATGCCCCGAGACAATCTCGGCAGGCCGGTCCGAATTGAAGCGTCGGGGCCGGTCGGGGCCGGTGATACCCGTCTTCGGCTGGTCCTCGGGGGCGAGGTCTGGGACTACCGTGACTCTGATACCGGGACAGATTCCGTCCTGGACATTTCAGACTTCGCCACCGACACGGGATTGTGCGTGGACCGCTGAGACCCGATCTGGCGGCCGCTAGGCGTAGGTGTTGAGCATCACCGGCATGATGAGCATCATCATGGTTTCGTTCTCTTTCTGCTCGAAAGGTGTGACCACGCCTGCCCGGTTAGGAGTCGAGAACTCGAACAGTACCTCCTCCGAATCGATATTGGAGAGTACCTCGGTGAGGTAGACCGCGTTGAACCCGATCGTCAGATCATCGCCGTCCAATTCTCCCATGACGGTCTCGTGAGCCTCGCTAGCCCGCTCGATGTCTTCCGCGGACACCTTAACCGAGTCCGAGGTGACTTCCAGCCGGATCTGGTTGGTCATGCTGGAGGAGTAGAGGGCTACACGCTTGACCGCCGCGAGCATGGCTTCGCGATTGACGGAGAGCCGTTTCTCGTTATCCACCGGGATGACCGCCTGATAGTTCGGGTAGGGCTCATCGATGAGTCTGGCAAGGACTCTCGACCGATCGAAATCGAACGCCACATAGCCACCATCCACACTGATCGTACACGGATCATCGGTCGCGACTTTCGCGGCCAATGCCATGGCCTTCTCGGGTACGACAAACATTATGTCAGACTGCGCGGTCATGTCGTCCAGCGAGAGCTTGACCAGCCGATGCCCGTCGGTCGCCACCGCCTTGCCTCCGTCCGCCGTGATCTGGAAGAAGATGCCCATCATGGCGGGTCGAAGCGCATCCTTGCTAACCGCAAAGCCGGTCTTCTGGATGGCTCTCCTCAACAACGTTCCCGAGGTATGAATCTGCTCCGAGTCAGACAATTCAGGTAGTGCGGGATAATCCGCTCCGTCGAACCCAACCATCTTGAAGCGCCCCTGCTCCGTGGTCAGCGTCACGTTGTAGTCGGAGTCCGCATGAAAGTCCACGGGCACTTCCGGGAGCGCTCTCAGAGTATCGATCATTCGTCTCGCCGGCACCGCGACACGGACAGGACCGCCTTCCTCGGACGCCGTCGACGGGATGGACAGCTTCTGCCGAATCGAGATCTCGAGATCGGTCGCGCTTAGCCTGAGAGCGTTTCCGTCTTGTTCAAAGAGGATACACTCAAGGATCGGCAGTGTGCTCTTGGACGGGACCGCTCCGTTAACGGTCTGGAGGGCTTTTAATAGCTCGGCACTGGAAGCGGTGAATCTCATTGCGATAAGGCCAATATGGCTGCCATACAGTCGATGGAGAGGGCCGCCCGACGCTCCACTCCGGGGAGATTCGAGACAGCCCGTGGTACCTGAGGTCAGATATCTAGAGTCCGACCAAGTCGGAATGTAACGTACACATGTGAAGGGAGTCCACAACGAGACCGCCGTGGTTCCTCACAAATTCCACGAGTCGTCTAGTGGCTCCGGAGCTGAATCCGGTTTCCGATCTCGTCGATCATACCCTTGAACTTCGGATCTGTATCGATCTGATTCTCGATACTCTGGTTGGCGTGGATCACGGTTGAGTGATCGCGTCCGCCAAAATGAAGCCCGATAGTCTTCAAGGAATGTTGAGTCAGGCGCTTGCTGAAGTACATCGCGACCTGCCGGGCCTGGACGACCTCCCTCTTGCGGGTCTTGGCGCGGACCAGATCTTCCGGGATCGAGAAGTAGGTGCAAACCATGCGCTGGATCTCTTCAATGGTCAGCGTGACTCTGGTTTCCTTGATGAGGTCTCGCAGGACATCACGAGCCAACTCCAGATCGATTTCCCGATTGTGGAGGGTAGAATGAGCCAGCAACCGAATCAGTGCACCCTCAAGCTCGCGAATGTTGCTCTTGACGTTGTGCGCCACGAACTCAAGCACATCCTGTGAGACCTGAATTCCGTCTTCTTCCGATTTCCGATTCAGGATCGCCGTCCGAGTCTCGAGATCCGGTACCTGCACATCGGCCGCAAGTCCCCATTGGAAGCGGGACAAGAGCCGTTCCTCGATTCCGTGGATGTCCTTGGGCGGCCGGTCTGCCGAGAGGACGATCTGTTTTCCCGACTGATGGAGAGCGTTAAAAATGTGGAAGAACTCCTCCTGGGTCTTCTCCTTGCCACCAAAGAACTGCACATCGTCAATGATCAGCACGTCTATCTGGCGATAGAAAAGTGAGAACTCGGAGACCCGATTGTGCTGAATCGATTGGACAAACTCTGTGGTGAACCTCTCGCTCGAGACGTAGAGAACGGTCTGCCCGCCTCCTCCGGCGGAGACGTAGTTACCTATCGCCTGTATGAGATGCGTTTTGCCCAGTCCCACACCTCCGTACAAGAGGAAGGGATTGAAGCTCGTGCCGCCCGGGTTTTGAGCGATGGCGAGTGATGCGGAACGGGCCAGGCGATTGCAATCGCCCTCGATAAATCGATCGAAGGTGTAGTTCTTGTTCAGCCGGCTTTCGACCTGCACCTTCTGAATACCTGGAATCACGAAGGGGCTGGACACTGGGGTGTTTCGCGATCCACCGAAAGCGTCGAATCCCGGGGGGCCCGTGGCGATGGCGGGCCTCGGCGGGACTCGAAGAGCCGTTTGTGTAGGTCCGGGCTCGTTGGCCGGCCGCCTGGCCGGCAGGTGCATCGAGGACCCCTGATATCCGAGATCCGCGTCGTCCTTCTCAATCACCACTTCGTAGAAAAGCCGCCCACCGGGGCCCAGGATTTTCGTGATCGTTTTTCGAAGGAGCGAAAAATAATGCTCCTCCAGCCACTCGAAGTAAAACTGGCTTGGAAGCTGAATGGTGAGCTTGGAGAGGTCTCCTTCTTCCTCGAGCCCTACCGCAGTCAAGGGGGCGAACCACGTCCGAAAGCTCTGCCGGCTAATGTTGTCTCGAATCACCTCGAGGCACTGATTCCAGACTG
>CAYXSE010000067.1:0-15829 GCA_964466675.1 uncultured Rhodothermales bacterium
AAAATTATCCGGTGTGTAGCCCTTCGACGGGCCATACATGATGCCGCTGAGTCCCGGACTGGTTTGTGCGATGGCCGGCTGTACCGCCTCGACCCAGGGCCAGCCCTCGATTTCTTCAGCCGCCGATTCGGTGGCCGAAATGCGGACCACGCTTGGATCTGACGTCTGAATGAGTTCGGACACCCCCAACTCCGACAAGGCCGATCCCGAGAGCTGGACCCGCGGCTCGGTCTTGATCACGTCCCAAGTCTGTTGCATCGTGGGCATGAGATTCTGACTCACTCCGTCCACCATGACAACCTTGTCTCGCACCTCGATGGTCTCTCCAGGTAGCCCCATCACCCGCTTGATGTAGTGCTCCTTTCGGTCGATCGGCTTGCCTTGGTCGGCAGGCCAATTGAACACAATCGCGTCTCCCCTCTCCACTTCGCCAAAGCCAGGGAACCGCATGTTGGGCAGCTCCAAATTCCGAACAAATATGTCGGTGAACGGAATGCCAAGCGTCATCGGCGTCCGTGTCCCGTAGTGGAGTTTGGAAACGAAGAGATAGTCCCCCACCAGAAGACTCTTCTCCATGGAAGGCGTGGGAATCCGAAACAGGTCAAAGAAGAGGGTGCGGACAATCGTCATGACGACGACAGCGAAAACCAGAGCATCCAGCCACTCGCGCGCTTTCCCTTTCTTGGGGCGCGGGTGCTCTCCCTTGGCCCGGTTTGAGCGGCGGTTCTTGCGCTCCTCGCGCGATGGGGTCGACTTTGACACGGTTGCTCAGTTAGACTTCATTCTAGACGGGATGCGGGGCGTTCGGTTACGCTCACGCTCAGCGATCCTCGGGATGGGGAACGTATTTATGGAGGTCCGGTCGCCCCATAGCAAGATTCGGCCGCTCAATACGCCGGAGGAACGAGGTTGCTCCGTCAAATCCTGTCGCATACCAGGTCGAAGTATCATCCTGGTAGAAATAGTCAACGTAGGGGCTTCGCCGAGGGTCGTCGAAAAGAGGTTGGAGAAGCGCGTACCTGATGGCGTCAAGCTGTTCGCGCCATCTCGCATCGGTTGCGACAACCACCCCCCGACCCAAAGGGCCGTTGACATCCAAAATCATGACTGGAATGCTGTCATTGACCACCAGCCAGTACTCGAACTGGACCAGTTCCTCGGGTGACCGAGCCGAAACGCTGTCCATCTCAACCAGCGTATACGTGGGGGGACCGAAGCGGGCCTGCATTCTGGCGCGGATATCCGACGTGAAGGTGGTATCGATGGCCGTCAACCGGCTTCCCTGCATAAACGCCCAGCGAGCCTGCCGGTAGCGGCTCGAAAACACGATTCGCTCCAACCGGGAGAACACGCGCACCGAGTCGATGACGAACACGGGAGGCGGAGGATCGGGAATCTGAGATTCCGGCTTCGCCGGGCGCCTGGATTCGAGCCACAGGACGAGGAAGTCGGATGGCACGGGCAGATGTGCGACCGGCGCCGGTCGCATCCATATCCGGTTAAGGGTCACCAGGTCTTGGGCTACGCGTCGGATGCGTGCCTCCTTGAACCGCTGGACCAGCTCCTGGCCGCTAGCAGGGTCGATCATCGAGCCCAGCATCAGGAACAACAAGACGGCCCGAAATCTCATATAATCCGATTAGGAGCCCGTCTAAACCGGTTGGCCGCTGGGTTAGTCGTCGATCGAGAGAACGGCCAGGAACGCCTCCTGCGGCAACTCCACGCTCCCAACCTGCTTCATTCGCTTCTTGCCCTCTTTCTGCTTTTCGAGGAGTTTCCGCTTCCGGCTTATATCCCCGCCATAACATTTGGCCGTCACATCTTTCCTCATCGCCTTGACGGTCTGACGAGCGATCACTCTGGAGCCCAGTGTCGCCTGCAGTGCTACCTCGAACATTTGTCTGGGGATGAGCTCCTTGAGTTTCTTGGTCAGTTTCCGGCCCATCTCGTAGGCTTTGTCCCGGTGCACGATGGTGGACAGCGCGTCCACGGCTTCACCGTTGATCATCACCTCGAGCTTGACCAGATCTCCGGGCTGGTAGCCCGTGAAATCGTAGTCGAAAGAAGCATAACCACGGCTCAAGCTCTTGAGCCTATCGTAGAAGTCAAACACTATTTCCCCCAGCGGCAACTGGTACTCCAGACTCACTCGCTCGGTGTCCAAATACTGCGTATTTCCGTAGATGCCCCGGCGCTCCTGGCACAACTGCATCAGGTTGCCGATATACTCTGTCGGCGTGATGATCTCGGCCTTGACGTAGGGCTCCCTTATCTCTGAGATTGCGCCAGCCGAAGGCATGGAATTCGGGTTGTCGACCTCAATGATCTCCCGGTCGTTTGTCACAACTGAGTACTTGACATTCGGAACCGTCGTAATGATGTCCAGCCCGAATTCGCGATCCAGCCGCTCCTGAACGATTTCCATGTGCAGGAGACCGAGGAACCCAACTCGAAAACCGAACCCCAACGCAACCGAGGTCTCGGGCTCAAAGGTAAGCGCGGCGTCATTGAGCTGAAGTTTGTCCAGAGACGATCGGAGGTCTTCGAAATCCTCGGAATTTGTCGGGTACACTCCGCTGAAGACCATCGGCTTCACTTCACGGAAACCCCCGATAGGCTCGGTCGCGCCGTTGCGAGCCGTGGTGATGGTATCGCCAACCCGTGTATCCTTCACGTCTTTGACAGACCCGATGATATATCCAACTTCACCGGCTCTGAGACAATCGACGGGCTCCAAGTTCAACCGGAGAAATCCTATCTCCTCGGCATCGTACTCCTTGTTGTTGGACATGAAGCGCATGCCCTCCCGCTTCGTCAGCGATCCCTCGAATATCCTGACGTATACGATGGAGCCTCGGTAGCTATTGAAGACCGAGTCGAAAATCAGCGCCCTGAGCGGGGCATTCACATCTCCCGCGGGAGGCGGGATGCGCTCGAGAATGGCTGAGAGTAGTTCATCAATACCTTCACCCGTCTTGGCGCTAATTCGGAGAATGTCCTCGGCCGCATCGCCGATGAGATTCTCCAGAGTGTGTGCTACAGCATCTGGATTGGCACTCGGGAGATCGACCTTGTTCATCACCGGAATGATCGCTAGATCGTTCTCCATGGCCAGAAACAAATTCGATATGGTCTGGGCTTCTATTCCCTGGGCGGCGTCCACGACCAGGATCGCCCCCTCACACGCCTTCAGTGCTCTAGATACCTCGTAGGTGAAATCGACGTGACCCGGTGTGTCGATCAGGTTGAGCGTATAGGGCGTTCCATCGCCGGTATCGTACTGCATCCGGATGGCGTGGCTCTTGATCGTGATGCCTCGCTCGCGCTCAAGGTCCATGCTGTCCAGGACCTGGTTTTCCATCTCACGCTCGGAAAGCGTCCCCGTCCGCTCAAGTAGGCGATCGGCTAGCGTGCTCTTGCCATGATCGATGTGCGCAATAATGCAAAAATTGCGAATGCGCGTCCTGTCGTAACTCATTCTTAACTCAATTCTTAACTCAATTCTTGACTCAATTCTTGACTCAATCGAGACCCAGAGAATGGAAGAGACTGTCGTTACCCGGAGAACCCGCAAAGGCCGTACCAGGAGCAGGAGAAAGGCCGCCCCAGGAGCAGGCCGCGAGTCTAATCGCGGCCGGGATTGCGAGTTCCTAATACCCGGGATCTCCCGGGCTTATCTTTGGGTTTCACGCATTTCCGGCGGACGCGGAACCCGATCGTTCACCGAGGTCGTGCCGATGAACGACCTCTCCCCTTCCCCCTCCCCTTTTATGGGCGCCAACGAGTTAGCGCCATGTCCTAAAGTGACCCATGTATTCATGCTTCGGTTGAGGTCAATAATTGGGTATTCGGTGAAGCCGCGGTGTATTAGTGCTGTTCGGGTATCGTCCTGATGCGCAGCGTTTCAGAAGGACAGTTTCGGGCTTGGTCGATAGCGATTCGATCTTCTGATCGGGATGCGTTCGCGGCTCTTTTTGCGAAAATGCATGATCCACTGTTCCGCTATGCGGAGTACATCGTGCATGATTCAGAGGTTGCCGCGGATCTTGTTCAGGAGACCTTTTCGAAGCTTTGGCAGGTTCGGGACGGTTTGGACGAAGCACGTTCGCTGAAGGCCTTTCTGTTTCAGGTGATTCGCAATTTGGCGCTCAATCACGAGCGTTGGAAGAAGCGTCATCGGACGGAAGGTCTGGATGCGGCGGTTAGTGTCAGTTCAGACGAACATGGCATTGACGAGGCGCTAGACGCTCAATCTCTGCAGACCATGGTTAACTCGTGGATCGACGCGATGCCAGACCGGCGCCGAGAGGCGTTCCTGCTCAGCCGTCGGGAGGGTCTTAGCCATGAAGAGATCTCACAGTTGATGGGCCTCGCTGTCAAAACCGTTAACAACCATATCGTTCTTGCCCTTCAGCACCTTCGGAAGCAACTTGACGTCTACCGTTCTGCGGATGCAGAATCCGGGGTCGGTGTTGCATTGACGGGTGCATCGGGCGGTGATAGCCGGTGAACAGAAGCTCCGACATAACTCCTGACGGCTTCGAGCCTGACGTCGATCAGCTGCTCCAGTCCTTCTCGGACGGGGACAAAGTCGGGCTGCGCGAAGCATGGGACCTGGCTGGGAATGCCGAAGTGATCCCCCCCTCTGTCTCTTCTGACGTCTGGGGCCGGCTGGTACCGATGCTAGCCGAAAGGCAAAAGAGCATGGCGCCGAAGCTGCGCAAGGTGGGCTTTTTGGCGGAATTGCGATTGCGTGCTCCTGTACGCCTACCGGCTCTGTCGTTGGTTTCCAGGTTGTCTGTCGCCGCTTCGATCCTCCTGTTCGTTGTGTTGGGGTATTCACTTTGGCCTTCCACGTCGGAGTACCACGCCTCTCAGGGAGTATCCAGTTTGGAGATAACGCTGAGGGACGGTTCCCAGGTGTCTCTGGCCTCCGGTACCGTACTCCGGGTGCCGGAATCTTTCGGATCGACGAATCGATCGGTTGAACTGGATGGTGAAGCATTTTTCGACATCACTCCCAGCAGTTTGAACGAGGGGCTCCCGTTCCAGGTGCAGACCTTCAATGCCACCATTGAGGTGATGGGGACGGCCTTCAACGTCAGGGCGCGGGAAAGCAAATGGGAGGCGAGCACGACGGTCGCGGTGGAACACGGTTCAGTCCGATTGGCTTCAGCAGCGCTTCCGGATCTAGCCGTGGTGTTGGAGCCCGGCGAAGGATCTCGGGTAAATGCGGGCGACACGCCCTCTACGCCGGATGGCGTTGATCTTTCTCGGTCGGTCGCTTGGCTCCATGGCGGGCTCGCCTTCTCGAATGAGCCGATGGGTGTGGTGTTTGACGAACTCGAGCGTCGCTACGACCTGGAGATAGACGCCTCGCCAGCGATACGGTCTGTACTGGTCTCCTACTGGAGAGAGTCCAACGTCGGTGTCGACGAGATGCTCGCAGACTTGGCCGACGTGGTAGATGTCAACTTTCGGCGTACGGTGGCTGGCTACAAGTTGTTCGAGACCGACCATTAGAACTGATTGAGGTGGATTGGCCGAGTCCAGGTCAGGCACCAAGAACCGTACGGTTAGCGGCTGAATATCGGCCAGAGGAGCCGTATTATTGGGCAATCGGGCTCCGCCGGGCCCGTCCGTACTCAACGCCCAGGATTCGTCGCAAAGGATGTTATCCCTCGTCCGCTGCACTGACGCTTCGCTACGCCACCGGCCGGTTCGGGCCAGGGCTGCTGGTGCGATTTCGGTTTGGATGCTTCTGGGGCTTTGCCTCTTCTCCGCCCAAGATCTTCGGGCTCAGAATGTTCAGAGGTATAGTTTCGCCTGGAGAGGAAACACCCTGGACGAGACGCTCAGACAACTCCAGTCCGCAACCAGTATCAATTTGGTTTGGTTGCCGGTCTTGGTGAATTCCAAGCGGGTCTACTGCGTTGTCAGAGATGGGCCCGTTGAGGCCGTTCTGAAGTGTATTCTTAGTGGCACCGGACTAGACTTCTATCGGCGGTCTTCGGGGACCTACGTCATCGAGCCGGCCATCGAGGCCCCTCCGCTCTGGGGAAACATGCGGGGCATTATCGTGGATGCGGGGACGGGGCGCCCTGTTTCATCGGCCCACGTCTATTTGGCGGATGCTCGCAGAGGGAGGGTGGCCAACGAAAGCGGCATGTTTGCCTTCGACCGATTGCTGCCCGGGAAGTATGCGATAGAGGTATCTCATATAGGCTACCGAACATCCAAGAGCGACATCGTTATCGAGCCGGGTGGATCGACTAGGCCCGAAATTTCGTTGGAAGCGCAAGCCATCTTACTGGCTCCGCTAGTTTTTGAGGGGTTGGCCACCCGGTCGTCTGCTTCTCTATTGGGTCAGGCTATCATGGATCAAGCGGCCATCACATCGCGCCTGGGAGTCGGTGGAATTGGCGGGTTGGACGGCCTCATGGGGGTCCGGGTGAACGACGCCACCGGCGACATCCATATCCAGGGTGGGGACGCCGGGGAGCATCAGTTTAGACTGGACGGCGCTCCGGTATTTATTCCTCTGAACCTCCTCTCCTTCATTGGCCCATTCAGCCCGTTCGCGCTGGGCGAGATTCACATCAGCAAGGCCGGGTTCGGCGCGAAACTCGGGAGTCAGATATCGGGGATCATTGAGGCTCGCCACGACCTTGGATTCGCCGGGGACCGGAGGGCACGGGACTCAGGTTCCTATTTCAGCCGGACACTCATTCAGGCCGATCCGATAAGCGTGAACGGTCGCCATTCGATGTCGCTTACCTCCTTGGACGGAACTCGCGTTTCCCTGATGACGGCGGCCCGTCTGGGAATATGGGGATTGGCCACTCCCAGGTCGCTGACCGGGCTTCTGGACGGTTGGAATCGCATCGATTCGTTTCTGTTGTCGGCCTTTGCCGATACCAATACGCCCTTTTTTGAAGACCTTCCCCCCGTGGGAAACCCGGAACTTGGGTTTGCCGATATGCACGTGGCGGCTGAGGTGCGGCGCGGGCTGAGGACGCTCAAAGCTTCCCTCTTCATGGGCGGCAGCAAGCTCGGAAATGACATTGGCGGAACGGCGTTAGGTGACCCCCTCGCCAGTCCGACGAACATCGCTGAGTTCAAGGATGTCTACTTCTGGCGAAACACCACCGCACAGGTAACCTACGAGACGGTTCTCAGCGCGCGATCCCTGGGATCGCTGCAGGCCCGATTTAGTCGTTACAGAATGCGCCACGACTTCGTTGCGCGCGATGAAGTCACACTGGCATCCCCGGAGGATGATGGGAACGCCATTTACGAGGCTGCGGTGCTTGGAAAGCTGGACTATGCGCTGGGCAACCATCAGTACACAGAATTCGGCGCGGAACTGATTGTTACGGGTGATCGGTTTCGTGTGGCCGGCTCCCAACAACTGCCCCTGAACCACGAATTTACAGGCTGGCGGGTTGCCGGATACGCTCAGGACAAGATTCAGATCGGGTCTCACGCAGTCCTTGAAGCCGGGAGCAGGTTCACCTACCTGGACGCGAGAAAATCGCTCTACGCCGAGCCTCGGCTGTCCCTACGATTGGACTACCCGGGCACCAGGACGGGATCCTGGTCCGTGTTCCTGGGGACTGGTTTGTACCGCCAATTCGTGAATCAATTCGACGTGTCCAGCCGGAGCCCAAGAACGTTTGTGTCGTCGACCCGCGTCTGGATGGCGGTTGACTCTACGGTGGCTCCGGCGAAGTCGGCCCACCTGGCGTTGGAAGTCTTCTGGCGGCCATCGCCCAAGTGGTCCCTCAACACCGAGGTTCACTACAAGCGGCAGTATCACATCCTGTCGCTGGACTATTCCGCGAGAACGGAGGTACCCAACCTGGTGCAGCGCGATTTCTTGCGATCGTCCCGAGGGAGTTCGAAGGGTTTCGCAGCGATCCTCAGCCGTACCGTCGGCTTCGGAAGTCTTCAGGCTCGGTATGAGTTCACCAGGGCTCGGAGGCAAATCTCCGGGCTATTTGAGAATCGTCTGCTGGACGTGCCTTGGGGTGAGCCGCATCGATTCGAGCTGTCCGCGGATCTGGCGCCAGTGTCAAGGATGGTCGTTCTTGCCCGATGGCGCCTCATTGGCGGGCGAACGTGGGGGTTTCGCCAGGCGTACTACGACTACCTGGGGGCCTACCTGAACGACCTGGGTCGTGTGCTGGACACTGTGATCGACGTCAACGCCCGAGCGAAAATTGAACGCCAGGCCACGCGATACGCCCTAACGGATCCAGAGTCGCACAAACTCCCGCCGTTGGCGCAATTGGATCTGGGCCTCGGCTATTCCTTCGACGTGGGGTCGATTGGGTTGCAGGCTCGACTCGACATAATCAATGTCCTAGGCCGCATGAATACCGCGGATTGGCGCTTCCTCCTTGACGCGGACCAGTACTACGGCCCGACTGATGCATCGGGCTTCCTGGAGCGTGGCTCCCGCGAACTCATGCCTCGGGTTGCGACGTTCGCGCTCCGATTCAGCTGGTAGGAGTTTCGGGCTGCGGTTGGGCGTCCGCATCTGGAGGAGACTGAGAGTCGGACTGAAGGGCCTTGCCGTCCACCTCCAACTCAGTCAACTTGCGGTGGAAAGCATTCTGGAAGACCAAGATGCCAACCACACCCAGGACGATTGCCATATCGGCGACATTCCATATTGGGAACAACGCAAAATAGCTACCGCCGATAATTGGAATGGTCTCGGGCACGTGCCCGCGCCAGACGTTTACGTGTATGAAATCCACCACTCGGCCTATGAAAAGAGGCTCATCGTAGAAGATTTTGCCGTAAAAAACACGATCTATAATGTTGCCAAAAGCCCCGCCGAGCACCAATGCCAGGCTAAAGCGGTAAGGAGCGTAGTGCATTCCAACGCGAGACAGGTAGACGATTATCATAACCGTCGCGGCGATGGCAAAGAGGGTAATGAGAGCCGGAGGGCCGAATTGGATCCCGAACGCCATCCCGGGATTTTCGGTATAGGTGAGTCGCAGCCAATCTCCCAGGACGGGGATTGAACTGCCTCGAGTCATGGTGTTGACCACCGTGACTTTCGCCGCCTGATCGATGGCTACGATGATGGCCGCTACCCAGATAATTGGGAGATAGTCCTTCAGCCCCGTGCTTCCCCCGTGCTGAACTCGGTTGGCGCTTTCGGACTGGTTGGCACCATCAATCAGCGGTGCAGCCGGCGGAGGATCGCTGGAATGTGCGGTCAACCCTTCTTCTGCTTTCGCTTCGCGTCTATGGAGATTTCCGTATGCGGAACGGCCTCCAAACGCTGTCTCGATATCGGGCTACCCGTCACTTTGCACACACCATAGGTACCAGCGGCAATCCGGTCCAGAGCGCGGTCGAGGTACCCGAGGTACTTCTGCTGCCGTGCGATCATCAGATACAGCTTCTCCCGCTCCATAGCGTCAGTGCCTGCGTCGGCCATATGGAAACTGTATGCCGTGTCATTCTCCGATTGCTCGCGCGCGTCGGCGAGTTGATCACGCATGGTCGAGATTTCTTCCTCCGCACTCGTCCGCTTTCCAAGAATCAGCGCTTCAAAATGTGCCAACTCACCCTTGACGAAGGGCGTAGTGGGGGCCGGGGTTGGTTGGTTCTCGCTCATCACTCTTGTCTCAGATAAGGTCAAGCTTCCGACCGGCCAAACAACCGGCGCGGCCCGGGAAGCCGGGGCTCTAGTCCTTGACTCTGGTAACGGCAAGCGTGACGCTCGCTGAGTCAATATGGAAGGTCTCCGCCAGGTCCCCTTGCGGTTGGTCGGAGTTCTGCAACTCTACAGCGAGGGTCTCGTTCCGAATGCGAAGTGCGTGATTATTGATCGCGGTGATCGCCAGATCGGAGCCGCAGTACTGGAGAAGAATTCTGTCGGTGATTGTATATCCGGCCTGTTTCCGAAGGTTCTGTACCCGGTTGACCACCTCACGCGCCAGGCCCTCTTCGTTCAGCTCGGGCGTCCGAGTAGCGTCCAATGCCACGGTTAGCGGACCTTCCTGCCCCACAAGCCAACCATCGATTCCTTCTGAGGAGATTTCGATGTCCTCCAGGTCCAGGACAACATCAGTCCCATCGACCGAGAATGTCACCGAGCCAGCGGCGAGGAAGCTGTCAATATCCGAGCTGGTCATGGCTCGGATAGCCGCGCCGACCGACTTCATCAGGGGGCCGAGTCGTCGACCCAGGCGTTTAAAGTCCGGTTTAGCCTGACGCGAGACCACGTCGCTGGTACCCTGCACGTACCGGATGTTCTTGATGTTGACCTCGTCAAGGATGATCTCTCGCACGCTCTCAACCGACTCCTCATCCACCCCGACACCGGTAACCACGAGAATGCTGGACAGAGGCTGCCGAACGTTGACGGAGCTCTGGTTCCGAATGGCAAGCGTGACCGAAGAGATCGAGCGCGCGAGTTCCATGCGATGCTCCAGTTCCGTGTCACGCATGGATTCGTCGCCAGACGGGAAGTCTTCCAGGTGTACTGAATCGAGTCGTCCATGCAGCGCGGTGTAGAGCCAGTCGCCGTAAAACGGGGCGATGGGCGCCATCATTCTTGCAATGCTGTTCAAGCATCGGGCAACAGTCTGGTAGGCTGCCGTCTTCGAATCTTCCCCCGCGCCTCCCACCTTCGCCGACCAGAAACGCCTCCGATTGCGTCTGATGTACCAGTTGGAAAACTCCTCAACGAACGCTTCAATAGCCCGCGCAGCCCGCGTAGGGTTGTACTGATCGTAGGCTTCGGACGTCAAGGCCTCGGTGTAGGCCAGCCGACTCAGGATCCAACGATCCATCTCGGTGAGCTTCTGGAGCGGGCCGGGAGCGCCGCGGGGGTCGAACCCATCGATGTTGGCGTAAGTCGCAAAGAAAGCATAGACATTTGCGACGGTCCCGAAGAACTTCCGCTGCGTTTCGACCAGGCCTTGCTCCGAGTACTTGAGATTCTCCCACGGAGGAGCGTTGCTCATCATGTACCACCTGACAGCGTCCACGCCGTGCTTCTCGATGGTCGTGAAAGGGTCCACTGCGTTTCCCTTGCTCTTGGACATCTTCTCGCCCTTCTCGTCGAGGACGAGCCCGTTCACCACCACGTTCTTGTAGGCCACTGAGTCCATCACGAGGGCGCCAATCGCATGAAGGGTGTAGAACCAGCCCCGCGTCTGATCGACTCCTTCGGCGATGAAGTCGGCCGGGAAGTTTTTTTCAAAAGCTTCCTTGTTCTCGAAGGGATAGTGCCACTGCGCGAAAGGCATCGCCCCTGAATCGAACCATACGTCGATGAGGTCTTCTACACGCCGCATGGTGCCACCATCGGGCGCCGGCCAGGTCAGTTCGTCGACCATGGGGCGATGGAGGTCCAGGTCGGCATCACTATCAGGGAGTTGATCGCCGCATTTGTCCCTCAGTTCGGCGATGGAACCAATGACCTCCAGATACTCCGAATCAGGCGCGTCTGACTTCCAGATCGGCAGGGGCGTACCCCAGAAGCGTCTCCTGCTTAGCGCCCAGTCGACATTGTTTCTCAGCCAGTCTCCGAATCGACCCGTACCAATTCCTTCCGGCTGCCAATTGATGGTGGCGTTCAGGTCGATCAACCGATCCTTGATGGCGGTCGTTCTGATAAACCAGCTGTCCACAGGGTAGCTCATGAGCGGGGTGCCCTTGCGCCAGTCGTGTGGATAGTTGTGGACGCACGTCTCGTGCCGGTACATGAGTCCTCTGTCGCGAAGGTCTCGGGCGAGGACCTTGTCCGCGTCCTTGAACCACATTCCTGGGACGAGGTCAATCTGGTCGAAGAAAGTCCCATCGGGGTTGACAGGATTGAACACCGGAAGCCCGTATTTCTTGGCGGTATCCCAGTCGTCTGCACCGAAGGCGGGGGCGGTATGTACGATGCCTGTGCCGTCTTCCGTGGAGACGTAGTTCGCGCATACCACCACCCACGGGGCGATAGTGTCGGCCTGCGCCTTCTGGGTCATGATGGCGGGCGCCATGGCATCCGCACCGTCCATGTCGACACCCACGAAGTAGTCGAAGACGGGGTGATACCGCATGCCCTCCAGGTCCGACCCTTTCATTCGGCTGACCACTTCGTACTCTTCTAGAATGACCGACAGGCGGGCCTCTGCCAATATCAGTTCGTGCTCCCCGATATCCGCTGTCGTGAGTCTGATCTGGACGTAGTCAATGTTCTTACCGACGGCCAGGGCGACGTTGGAGACGGTGGTCCAAGGAGTCGTCGTCCAGGCCAAGAAAAAGGTGCTTTGCTGCCCCTCTAAGCGAAAGCGCGTGAAAATACTGGGATCCTGGACCTCTTTGTAACCGAGGCTTACCTCGTGGGACGACAAGACGGTTCCCGAGCCAGGACTGTACCACTGGATCTTGAATCCCTGATAGAGCAGATCCTTCTTGTAGATCTCCTTCAGAAGCCACCAGACCGACTCGATGTAAGACGGGTCGAAGGTGACATACGGGTCGTCAAGGTCTACCCAGTAGCCCATTCTGGTGGTCAACCCATCCCATTGATCCTTGTACTTGAGCACGCTCTCGCGGCAAGCCTTGTTGTAAGCCTCGATGCCATACTCGACCACCTGGTCGCGTCCTTCGAGTCCCAGTGCCTTTTCGACTTCGATCTCCACGGGCAGGCCGTGGGTATCCCAACCCGCGCGACGCGCGACTTGGAAGCCTCTCATCGTCTTGTAACGACAGAATATGTCTTTGATGGCACGAGACATCACGTGATGGATGCCGGGGCGGCCATTTGCTGTCGGAGGACCCTCGTAGAAGGTGAACGTCCGCTGGCCCTCGCGTTCGGCCACGCTTCGCGCAAAAATGTCCTTTTCCTCCCAGGTCTGGAGGATTTCTTCTTCAATTGCGGGGTGGTCGACCCGCTTGATTTCCTTAAAAACGGACATTGACGTCGGAGAAGGAGAACATGACCGTGGTGTACTTGGCTGCCGCTCCCAAAATACGCCCGGGCCCCGAATGGCAGGCGAAGTGCCGAGGAATTAGCCGCTGAGCACCCGAGCCGCGGCCTCAAGAATCGGCAGGACTTCTTCGGCCGAAGGAACGTCACCCACAAAAAGAACGGCCATCAGCCGCATGCCTGCGTGTCTGGCGGCGATGGCGGGCGCCACGATGCCAAGCGTGGCCACATTCGCCCCGAATTCGGCTGCCACCGCGAGATCCTGCGGGAGCGGTGGTTCCAAGAACCCGGCCGCGATGCCCTCGGATCCGTGGGTGGCCGCCGCGGCCCGTAGCTGCGGATCATAGGGCTCTGTCATGTCAGGAAACCGAACCCCCCAGCTATCGATATTTGGCCCTGTCAGCGGATTGCGGCCAGTCAAATTGATGTGGTCGGACACGAGGATGGGCCTGGAGTCACCGTCGCCTCCGGTGTGAAGCCCGGTATCCAGGAGAATACATGCCTGCAGTTTCATGGCCGCGGCCGCTCTCACGGCGGACACCGCATCGGCCGGTGGTCCCGAGTAGACCACCATGCTACCGCGCTCCGTCCGAATGGAGGCGCAGGCATTCGCATCGCGGGGCAACTCGGCAAACCAACGGTCATCGGGAACGAGGACCAGTGCGCTACACCCCTCCTCGCGCCTCCCATCCAGATAAGACACGAGGAGTTCCGGGGATACGGCGTCCAGGCTCGCGCCTCGAGTCTCGCCGATCAACTGTCCAGATCCTCCAGAATGCGCCTGATCTTTCGGATTTCGTCGTCCGCTCCGAATTCTCGAGGCTTCGCTTTGACATCCGGGAGGATGAGCGGCTGCTGGCCAGAAACCGACAGCCGGGGATCCTCAAATCCGTCCTCGGCGCTGGGGAGGTTCTCCAGAAAGGAGTCCGAGTCCATTTCGGCCTCTGCCTCCGTCTCCACCACTGCCTCCACCTCCACCCGGGGCTCCACCTCTGCCGCTGGTTCTGCCGCCGGTTTTGGGTTCGCTTCTGGTGGCTCCGCCTCTGGCTCTACGACCACGTGTGGAGGTGCCTCAGCCGTCTCAATCTCTGGCAGTGGAGCCGCCTTGGCTTCCTCCGGCACTTCGGCAACAGCTCCCGCGCTATCTGCAGGCGAGCTTGATTCTTCCGTCACGGAGGGTGAATCAGGCACCCCCGTCTCCATGGCTTGAGCAAACGCGGTTGTGGCTGGACCCGGCTCACTCAAATCATACCGACGCAACGCATCCAGCTCTGAATGAAGGAATTGCCGGAATCGCTCCAGAATTTGCCTTCGATCATCATCCATGGCGGCCAGATCTTTGACCGCCCGCGCCTCGGCGTCCGCAGCCTGGCGAGTTACCTTCTCGAGGCGCCTTTCTGATTTTTCCCCGAGAGCCGAGCTTTTCCGCTCTGCCTCTCTCAAAGTAGACTCGGCCGTCCTCTGCGATTCCTCCAGTGTCCGGGAGACCCTCTCTTCGGCATCCCTCAATCGCTCACCGGCTTCTCTCTCCGCTGACTCCAACTTTTCTTTTGAGAGCGTCCGCGCGTTATCCAATGCGTGCTCCAGAGCCTCTTCCACCTTCAGGTAGTGATTGACTCGTTGGGTCTGTTCCTCCAGCCGCTCCTCCATGCGCCGCTGGTCTTCGGACATGGTGTGCCAATGCTGGGAAACCATGTTCAGGAAAGCGTCGACGTCTTCCGCATCGTATCCGCGGAAGCTCCGAGCAAATTCATGTTTGCGGATCGCGAGAGGCGTGAGCTTCATGGCGTCAGGAGCCGGTTTTTACATTTCTCGGATTGCCCTGCTGCGCTGATTCCGAGTCCAATTCGGAACTGCCCGTGATCGTGAGTTCTTCGACAGCGATGGCTTCTAGAGATTCGATCCTTAAAGTCAACTCCGACACGGTTGCATCGAGCAATGCGACCTGTTCCCGGAGGCGTGCGCTACTAGCGGCTTCGTAGTTGGTGAGCGCCCGAAGGAGAACCACCACGACGGATCCTACGGCAGCACCGACCAGAAGAAGCCACATAAGAGGGTTTAGGGATAGAATCTACGTCCGAAGATAGCGCTTCCCACCCGAATGTGTGTGGCGCCTTCCTCGATCGCGATCCTGAAATCACCGCTCATCCCCATAGACAGGTTGGCCAACTGTGCGCGTCCCGGATAGCGCCGGGCCAAGTCACGAAGCAGCCGGAATTGCGGGCGAACGCTTTCGGGGTCAGAGGTCGCCACAGCGAGCGTCATGAGTCCCTCGATGCGGATCGCGTCAAACGCGTCAAGTTCATCCAGAAGTTCGTAAAGCCCATCTGGGTGCACACCGAATTTGGACGGTTCGCCTGAGACGTTGACCTGGACGAAACACGTTAGGTGCCGAGACATTTCTTGGCATTTACGATCAAGCATCCGGGCCAATTTGACCGAGTCAAGGGCGTGGAATACGTCGACATGCTGTGCCACGATCTTCGCTTTGTTGCGCTGCAAGTGGCCGATCATGTGCCAAGTCACTGGAGGAACTCCGTCCCAGTCGATACACTTTTGTGCCAATTCCTGGACCTTGTTCTCGCCAAACTCGCGATGTCCTGCGGCCGCCGCCGCCGAAATCGCACTGACCGGAAAGGTCTTGGAAACTGCGACGAGCGTGATGTCCTCCGAGCTGCGTCCGGCTCGCGAACAGGCCTCCGACACCTCGTTCCGGACGGAGGCCAGGTTGGAGGCTATATGATCAAACTCAGGCACAACCATTCTGGCTAGGAATCCGATCGGAGTACTTCCAACGCCTGACGGTTATAAACCCCCCGGCTACTGTACCAGCCGATGGCCACCACCATAGCCACGACTCCGCCTGCGATCAGGATT
>CAYXSE010000068.1:0-15695 GCA_964466675.1 uncultured Rhodothermales bacterium
ACGCCGCAGATGCCAAGGGACTGCTCAAAACGGCTATTCGGTGTCAGGATCCTGTGATCTTCCTGGAGCATAAGGCGCTCTATCGGGCGGCATCGGCCCAGCGACCGGAGCCGGACTCAGATTACCTTCTGCCGTTCGGCCAGGCGACGGTCGTCCGCGAAGGAACGGATCTGACCATGGTCACCTACGGAATGATGGTATCGAAGGCCATGAACGCGGCCCGCCAACTGGAGGCCGAAGGCGTCCATGCCGAGGTCATCGACCTGCGTACCATCTATCCACTGGACATCGCAACGGTCCTGAAATCCGTGCGGAAGACCAATCGCGCACTCGTCGTCTACGAAGATCACGAATTTGGAGGATTCGGGGCTGAGGTCGTTGCTCAAATATCCGATGCCGCGTTTGGGGACCTGGATGCCCCGATTCGCAGGCTCGCAGGAGCGTTTGCGCCGATCGCTTTCGCAGATCCCCTCGAAAAGGCGGTTCTACCTTCGGACGAAGGCATCTTGGCTGCGGCGAGAGACCTGGCCGCGTTCTAAGATGGCGCCGCGTTCTAAGCTGGCGCCGTGTTCTAGGCTGGCGCTCGCATTCTAAGCTGGCGCTCGCATTCTAGGCTGGCGCTCGCATTCTAGGCTGGCGCTCGCAGGATCCCAACTCGACAGAAAGCAGGTTGTTATGGTGTTTGACGGCAGCGACATCCTTCCCTCCCGATCAGCAGGCCTCGCTCCGAGCGGCGCGCTGCTAACAGCCTTGGTGCTGGCCATCCTTCTGCCTGGCTCCATGGCGAAGGGGCAAGCCTGGACACAGCCCCTTGGAAAGGCTTACGTCAAGGTGAGCCAACAGCGGGCTACGGCAAGCGAACAGTTCACGGCGAATGGGGCCAGGGCGCCGTACGCGAATAACGTTGAAGGCGACGCATTCGTTGACAATAGCGCCTATCTCTATGCCGAGGTAGGAGTCAGGAAAAACATGACGGCGATTCTGCTTGTGCCGTACAAGCGATTCACGGTCAAGAGTGCCGACGGCCCGGGCGGACGCCCCGGAGCGAACCCACCCATCGAGAGTTCGGCCTCGGGCGTCGAAAAAATCCAACTCGGACTCCGATGGGACGCCAGCGAACTGTTTGGCCTGGAAGAGAGCAGTCCGAATCGAATGGCTCTGAACGTGTCTGTTCGCATCCCTGCCTTCTATACGCTCGACGCGACACCATCGCTCGGGCCTGGCCAGGTTGACATCGAGGCGATGCTGTTCTTTGGTCGCAGCTTTTGGCCAGCACCCGTGTATGCGCAAGCGGGTGCCGGGTATCGGATCAGGTCTGGCATCTACGGGTTTTCCAGTGGCGGCTCGAACGAGCCCTCCTACGGGGACGAATGGCTCCTCCATGGCGAAGCGGGCGTCTCTCTCGGCCGCTGGGCTCTCATCCAGGGCCTCATGTTCGGTGTGGTGTCGAACCAGGCGCCTACGGCCGCACTAGATCCTCAGAATCCGGTACCGACCCACCAACGCTACATCAAGCTTGGTGGAGGCTTGGTCCTCTATCCTGTCGACCGACTGGGGCTCTCTTTTCAGTTCTTCCAGACCGTTGATGGCGCGAATACCATCCGATCCACCGATTTCTTCTTCGGATTGGAGGTGACTCTCTGACCGCGTCAGAGCGAGCAGTTCAGGGTGACCGGTTCAAACGGCGTCCAGCGCGCGATCAAGGTCTTCGATCAAGTCGTTGGCGTCCTCGATCCCCACTGAGAGGCGTATCAGCCCGTCGGCGAGCCCTGCTGCGATTCGCTCTTCCCTGGGTATGGAAGCGTGTGTCATGGTTGCAGGGTGATTGATCAGGCTCTCTACTCCGCCCAGGCTCTCGGCGAGTATGAAGAGCACCGTGCGCGACATCATACGCATCGCCACATCCAAATCGGGATGCTTCAACTCGAAACTCACCATCCCTCCGAATCCCGACATCTGCCGACCAGCCAACTCGTGGTGCGGGTGGGAGGCGAGACCGGGGTAGTAAACCCTGGAAACCGCGGGATGGGACTCCAAGTGTCTGGCGACCCGGTCCGCGTTAAACCCGTGCCGCTCCATTCGGATGTGTAGGGTCTTGATCCCACGGAGGGTAAGAAAGCAGTCCATGGGTCCCGGCACCGCCCCTGCGCACTTCACCAGGAAGCGGAGCCCCTCTATCGAAGCCGAGTCACTCGTGCAAACGGCTCCGCCGATGACATCGGAATGGCCGCCGAGATATTTGGTTGTCGAATGAACAACCAGATCCGCCCCCAGCTTCAGAGGCTGCTGAAGGAAGGGAGTGGCGAAGGTGTTATCCACGGCGACGAGGATGCCCCTCGCCTTCGCGCGCTCGGCCAGCCCCGCAATATCCACGATCCTGAGGAGCGGGTTGGTCGGAGTCTCGATCCAGAGCAGTTTCGTCTCGGGACGAAAAGACCGCTCGACGGCCTCCGGGTCCGACATGTCCATAAAATCAGACTCTATGCCATACGGGCCGAAGACCTCTCGGATGAGCCTATAGGTTCCTCCATACAGGTCATTGGAAGCCAGGACATGGTCTCCTGGCCGCAAGCATCTCAAGACGGCGTCGGTGGCCGCGACTCCCGACGAGAATGCAACACAATCTGATGCTCCCTCAAGCGCCGCCAGGTTGGCCTCAAGCGCCGAGCGCGTAGGATTCGTTACCCGGGCATACTCATGGCCCTTGTGCTGACCGGGCGCGCTCTGGGCATACGTCGATGTCTGGAAAATAGGCGGCATCACCGCGCCGGTGACGGCTTCTGGCGCCTGCCCCGCATGTATGGCCAGCGTGCCGAATCCGGAGGGGTTCCTACTCATTCTGGTTCCCGGGCCCGGGATCAGTCGTTTGTACCCGCGCACTCAGAAACCGCCTCGGCCTCTTCCAGCCGGTTGTTCTGGACATAAGATTGGAAAAGGGCCATGCAAACGTCCCTAGGGTCGTCTCCCGCCTCTTCATAAAGAATCTTGGCCGACTCCAGAGGCGATATGGCACTCAGGAACAGCCCTCGCCGCTCCTCTCCCAACACGTCGATCTCGGCTTCGCGCTCCTCGATTTGGTCCCGCGTCAGAGATGACCGTTCCTCGCGAAGGTCGTCGTCGAGGGAGCCGATGCGCTCATTCACCGCGACGGCCTGGTTGATGTACGCCGCGCCAAGATTGTAGTGGGCATTCCCGTAGGTTTCATCAAGCTCAACCGCCGCAACGAGCTGGGAAATGGCCTCGTCATAGCGCTCAACCTGGACGAGCAGGGACCCGTAGTTGTACCGGAATAATTTGTTGTCCGGACTGTCAATCACAGCCTGTGCGTAGGTCTCGAGAGCCCGATCGACTTGACCCGCCAATTGATAGGCGTTGAGCAGTTCGGCCTGAACTTCCGCGTTCCCGGGGTGGGCGTCACCAGCGGTTTCGAGCAAAGTCACCGCGTCTGCCTCGCGCTCCGTGTTCATGTAAATCCTGGCCAGGAATCGGTAGGTCTCGACATCCGTGTCCCCCAGCGCCAACGCTCTCTCGAACGGCTCGATGGCCAGTGCCTCCGAGCCGGCATTCAGAAGCGCATAGGCTTGATTGATGGCTGCGCCGGCCGAATCTGGCTGAATCACGGCGGCATTTGCGAAATACCCAGCGGCGTTGGTGTACTCTGCGGCGTCATCATCGCCGCGGTTGAAGGCCTGGATGGCCCGCTCGAATTCTCTTACATAAGCAATCGTCATGTTCCGGCCGACGGGTTCAGTGAGCAACGGGTCGGCGGCAACGGCGCGGTTGAAGGCCTCGACCATCTGGCCAATGAGTTCACTATGCTCAGCAGCATCCGAGGTCTCGAATGCCTTCTCCAATAGCACACGGCCCTTCAACTCAAGCGCCTCGGAGTTTACGGGATCCGCAGACAAGGCCGTCTCCAGATTGGATAGGGCGCGGTCGTAATCTTTGTTTCGAAGGTCCAGCTTGGCGCCTTCTACGTTCGGATCACTCGAACAACCGTCGGCGCCCATGAGGACGATACCGGCGAAAACGAGGCACAGCAGGGCAGGAATGCGCTTCATGACTAAAAATCTGTTGTCTGGTAGGGACGTCAAGGAGGGGCAGGGACGGGCGACCGCGTGGTGCCAGGCAATCCCTGGTCACAAATGTACAGAGGCGCTTCGCCGCGGCCAATAAGTTAATCCAGAGTTCTCAAATAGTTTCGTATCCTCGCGCCTGTCCACAGGAGACGCCACTCGGCGGTCGTGATGCCCGCCCAGTTCCAGCTTCAGCGCACCAGATTTCGAACTGACTAACGGAGTGACTCACCAACTTCTCGATCATTTGGTGGACTACGCGGGGCTGTTTCCTCCCGCCTCGCTGGAATTGCCAGACGCCGTTCGCGAGTACGCGGCTCATCGAGAGCAGCCCGAAGCCTGGATGCTGGGCCGCTTCATCTGCCCTGCCGCCCGGTTGGGTGAGTTGCACGCGTTTGGTAGCCTTTTCCAAGATCGACCCCTCCGCCTGTGCGTCCTTCCCTCCCCGTCTTCCGCGCTCAAGGAGAGTATCCGCTCGGCTGTATCCAGCTCCGATGCGTTTCGGGGAAAATTCGCCGGTCGGGTTAGTGTGGACGTATTCGAAGCGCGGGCTCCGCGGCCAAACACTCCCCCTCCCACCCCGGATGAGCTACGCGAGCTCTCGGCTGAGACCGGCGGCAGATGGTTGTATCTCGAGTGGCCAGTGGCCGATGCCGGGCTTACCCAGAGGCTAGCCGACCTGGGCACAGCCCGTCGGGCCGGCGCCAACATGCTGGCCGCAAAGATCCGATGTGGGGGTGTGGAGCCGGCTGCCTATCCGTCCGTGGAGAAGCTCAGCTCCTTTCTACACCATTGTGTCCAACAAGGCGTCCCGTTCAAGGCCACCGCGGGACTACATCACCCCGTGCGACATGTCTCCGGCGATGTCACCATGCACGGTTTCCTGAATGTTTTCGGCGCCGCTATTCTGGCCAAGGTTCACGACCTCGACGCAAGCGCCATCCAACTGATAGTCGGCGAGATGCGGCCTGAATCTTTTGTGCTGGACGGCGGAGGCCTCATCTGGCGACACCTGACCGCGAATGCCGAGCAAGTTCGAGCCGTCCGGACCGACCTCGCCCATAGCTACGGCAGTTGCAGCTTCGACGACCCTACCAACGACCTGAAGGCCCGGGATTGGTTTCGATCCACCACGCCTGCCCAATAAGCATTTTTCCGCCATGCGTTCTTTCATCCCTGTCTCCGAACAAAGCGACTTCCCGATCCAAAACCTCCCGTATGGAGTCTTCCAGCCCCCAGGCGAGAAGGCCCGGTGCGGAGTAGCCATCGGCCAGCAGGTTCTGGACCTCGCTTCTCTGGCCCATACCGGCTTGCTGGCCAGCGATGGGGTAAACCTGAAGCAGATTCTGGACGGACCGGATCTAAACCGGTTCATGGCTGCCGGAAGGCCCGTTTGGACCGAGGTCCGTGCGCGGCTGACGGAATTGCTTTCGAGCGAATGTGCCACACTTCGGGACGACCCGATCGCGCGGTCCCGCTCGCTGTTTGACCGCGCGGACGTATCCATGCTTCTGCCGGCGGCGATTGGCGACTACACCGACTTCTATTCCTCTAAGGAACACGCAACGAACGTCGGGACGATGTTTCGGGACCCGGCCAATGCACTCCTCCCCAACTGGCTGCATCTTCCGGTCGGTTATCACGGTCGAGCGAGTTCCGTGGTCATCAGCGGCACACCGGTCAGGCGCCCCGTGGGCCAGACCAAACCGGGAGACGGCCCGCCGGCCCTCGCGGCATCGAGACTACTCGATTTTGAACTTGAAATGGGATTCTTCACGGGGCCCGGAAATGCGCTTGGCTCGCCCATTGGTACCGCAGAAGCCGCGGAACAGATATTCGGCCTGGTCCTGGTGAACGATTGGAGCGCTCGGGATTTGCAGAAATGGGAGTACGTCCCGCTCGGACCATTCCTGGGAAAGAGCTTCGGGACCACGATTTCTCCCTGGGTTGTCACGCTTGACGCTCTCGAGCCGTTCCGGTGCGCGGGACCCACCCAAGAACCCCAGCCACTCGATTACCTCCAGGCAAGCCGGGATGGCGCGTACGATATCAATCTTGAGGTCGGCATTCGAAGCGCAGAAATGTCCGAGGCCTACACGGTCTGCCGATCCAACACACGCTACCTATACTGGTCCATGGCACAACAGCTCGCGCACCACACGGTAGCTGGCTGCAACATTCGCCCGGGAGATCTGCTGGCATCCGGTACCATATCCGGCCCGGACGTGAGCAGCTTCGGCAGTATGCTGGAGTTGTCCTGGAAGGGCACGCGTACGGTCTCGCTCGGCCAAGGGGGGGAAAGGAAATTCGTCCAGGATGGAGACTCGGTCGTCATGCGAGGATACGCCCAAGGCGATGGATTCCGCGTCGGGTTTGGTGAAGCCGAGGGTACCGTACTGCCGGCACGGGCGTTCTAGAAGGCTGTTCAACCCAGGCGGCGCCCTCCGGACCGGGAGTCTGCCGTTTCTGCAGACTCCCGTGTAAGATCGTCAGGGACTGGCGGCTCGGGACTGCCAGGTCTTCTGCCCGGATTGTCATCATGTCCGGCCGACGGCGTCGAGCGTGGACGTTTTGGCCGAATTACCGTCTTGGCATACGGATTGCCGATGTTGTTGGCGAGGGTTCGATGCCCATAACACACTCGCCTACAAAGACTTATAGACACCATGACTAATCTCGCGCATTTCGGCTCGACCGTCCACCCACGTAGCCTGCAGAACGAAATCGATCGCATGTTTGATCAACTGTTTCCGGGACCTGGCCGAACAAAAGGGCAGACCGCCTGGTCACCCAGACTCGACTTTCTCGAGCAGGAAGAAAATTATCTGGTCCGACTGGACGCCCCCGGCATGGAAAAGGAAGACTTCACAATCGATTTCCACGACGGAACCCTCACCGTCGGGGGCGAGCGCCTCGCCGAGCAGAGAGATGAGACTGATGTGATGCTCCGGTCCGAGCGTATGTCCGGCCGTTTCACCCGGTCTTTCGCCATCCCACGGAAGGTGGCCGAGAAGAAAATTTCCGCCACATACACCAGTGGCGTGCTCACCATCGTCGTTCCCAAGACGGAAGAGAGCAAGCCTCGTCGCATAACGATTTCCTAACCGGCGACTCACGAGTCGGAAGGACGCCAGGCCCACCTTTCCCGGTGGGCCTGGCCTCCTTCAGGCTTCGATCGGCAACGTCAACGTAAACCTGGCACCGCCATTTTTTCCGTTGGCCGCAGTCAGATCGCCTCCATGGGCAACGGCGATGGCCTTGGAGATAGAGAGCCCCAGGCCCGTACCCTGCCCGGATCGCGTCCTCGCGTCGTTTCCGCGGTAGTACCTTTCGAATAGGGTCTCGATATCCCCGGGGTCCAATCCGGGTCCGGTGTCTGCCAACACCAACTCAACCCCGCCCCGAGAAGGCTCGGCCACGAGCGTTATTTGGCCTCCGTCCGGCGTATGGTTTTCGGCGTTCGTCAGGAGATTGTTCAGCAACCTCAAGAGACGAAGTCCATCCGCCTGAATCACGGGCAACCCGGGATCGATGCGGACGGTGAGTGTGACGTCTCTTTTGGCCAAACGGTCGCGGTAGGACGACACGGCATCGAAAACCAACTCAGCCAACGGCACCGGCTCCTTTCTCAGAGGGGGCTTGGGTGAGTCGAGTACGGCCAATTCGAATAGATCATCTACCAGTTTGCTCAGGTACACGGCTTGCGCCCGGGCACCCTCCAGTTGTCTTCCCGCTTCATCTAACCTATGGTCGGCCATCATTCGCCGTGACTCATCGACTCGACCCAAAATGGCGGCGAGAGGCGTTCTCAGGTCGTGTCCCACGTTGGCCACCAGTTCACGACGCATTCGGTCCGTTTCCTGGAGTTCATCGATGCTGCCGGAGACGCGACTGGCCATCTTGTTGATGGTGTCTGCGAGCCGGCCCAGTTCATCTTCTCCAGAGAATCCGATACGACGATCGTATTCGCCTCGACCCATCGCCTCCACCTGATCCGTCATTTCCCGTAGCGGACCAACCAGTCGCCAGGTCAACGCCGCGGCCATGGCCAGTGCAACGACCAACACGGCGGCGGCGGAGGCGAACATGGCCTTAATCAGCGCATCCTTTGCCGGAGCCAACTCCCGGCCCAACGATTGGTCAATCGGCTGAATGACGATGCCCCCCGAAAGGAACGCCAGGTCATCGAACACTGGCGCCGAGATCCATCCCTCTGATATCGAAAATTCTATGGCACCGCTCGCCAGACTCGCGGCCAAATCGAGGGGAAGCCGTCTGCGGCTGCTTGAGGTATCGATGGCACCGCCCGGTCGTATAGTGAGAATAGGCTCGCCCAGCGCATCCACGATCACCAGCGGGTCTGGAAAGCGAGTCGCGAGGTCCAACAGCAATGCAGCTGGCAAGTCTTGCAGGCCGGCACCAGCCCAATCCGTGCGCGACTCCAGTTCCTCTGCGACCACATCCAGGCGGAGCCTGACACCCTCCGCCGCCAGGTCCAGGGCTCGATCGTAGGCCGCCCGGGCCGAGAGCCCAACGGCCACGGCCACAGACAAGAGCTGAGCCCCCAAGAGCACGGCCGCCACACGCCAGAAAACCGAACCTCGCCAGGTGGCCGTTAGTCCGCGCAGCAGCCTCATCCGGAATCCTCCGTCGACAACTTGTACCCCACCCCCCAGACGGTTCTCACGTACCTGGGACGGGCCGGCTCGGATTCAATTTTTCCGCGCAGGCGCTGGATGTGCGAATCCACAGTCCGGTCATAACCCTCGTAGTGGATGTCCCAGACATCGGCAAGCAGTTGAAGGCGTGTGAATGGCCGATCCGGCTGTTGCGCCAGAAACAACAGTAGGTCGAACTCCCGAACGGTGAGGTGAATCAGGTCTCCCCTCACCCGAACCTCCCGACGCAGGGCATCGATGACCAGATCGCCAATGACCAGGGGCATATCTAGCTCCTCGGAACCGGCACTCACGGTCATGGCCACTCGCCTCAGCGAGGCGCGCACACGGGCCACCAGCTCCTCCAGACTGAAGGGCTTGGTCACGTAATCGTCCGCACCGACCTCGAGTCCAACAACCCGGTCGATTTCGCTCCCCTTGGCCGTCAGCATGATAATGTACAAGGTCGGATTGGTCGCCCGAAGGCTCCTGCAGACCTCCAGACCATCCATCTTGGGCAGCATGATGTCCAATAACACCAGGTCGGGCACTTTCTCGGCAACGGCTGCAACGGCTGCTTCTCCGTCGGCCACGTGTAGCACGTTATAACCGGCGTCGGCCAGCCGGTGATTTACCAGGTCGGCAAGTTCCGCATCATCCTCGACAAGCAGGATATCAGCCATCTCGGTCAGCCTGAGGCGTTTCTTGTGACATCTACCGGCGCGATCGTCCTGGACCTGATACGATTTTGTGACAACATCGTCCGGTTCGCCGAGTATACGGCCCCAAATGCGATCGATTGCCACCACACTAACCTTCCTTGCCGTGCTTTCGGCGGACGCGCAGTCCGCCGAACACTGGTTGCGGCGTTGGCGGACCGAACAAGGGGAGGCCTCGGTTACCCTGTCACGGCTACGCTTCGACGAGCACACCGTGTACGACCTGGAGGGCGCGTATGGACCGACCAAAATGGAAATTTCCTCATCGGTTGTCGTGAGTCGATCCGAGGGTAGCGCCTCCCGATCCGCCTATGAAGTAAATACCGGACCGCATCGTTTCAATCCTTCCGAGAGACGAGGACGGCGAAGATTCCGGCCGCCTGTCAGAGCCGATCTCCTCAGAGAGGCCGACCGACTGCTCTTTCCGTCCGCCCTGATGCGGAGCCTGGAGCCCCGAGGCGCGCTCAACACGGAACACGTGAATGGAAAAGACATCGTGAGGATCGTGACCACATCCCGGGATGACCAGGCCGCGACGGAGCGCGTCACCTGGTTCTTCGATCAATCCTCGGGCGATTTGCTGAGGGCCCGGGCCGTCGTGAAGGGCGAGGACCGTGGCACCATTGTGGTCGACGTGAGATACAGCCGTCAGGACGGACTGGACCTGCCAGTTTCCAGGGAATTGACCGGCTCGTTCGCGTTGCGGAGAAGAACACGGACTTTTACCGTGCTTGTGGATTCGCGTGCAGAGTATTCGCTGACGGCGTTGGAGTCACTCGAGTAGACCTTGCCCGGCACTCCCCTCCCGCTTTTCCCGCGCCAGGTGGCCGATCGCTTGAGCTTGAGGCTTCCTGGCCCCAGCGCCCAGCACACCATGTCTCCGCGAGGAGTACCGAGACTGTCGGACCTCGAGGACAACCCTTGCCGGGAGGCCGCTGTGCTTCTCCTTCTTCACCCTCTCGGAGAGGATTTCTCCTTGGTTTTGATCGAAAGGCCCTCCCATCTTTCCAAACATGCGGGGCAGATTGCCTTCCCGGGTGGACGCCGCGAGGAGGAAGAATCGCGCTGGGAGACAGCACTTCGAGAGACCCAGGAAGAAATCGGAATCGAACCCGACTCTGTCTCTCGCCTCGGTGCGCTAACACCGCTCTACATACCGCCCACGTCCTTCTGCGTCTACCCATTCGTGGGCTGGACGAATGAGATTAAGTCGTTTTCGCTGGACCCGGGTGAGGTAGCCAGCGCCTTCTCCGTACCGCTCAGCACCTTCGTGGATGGACCCAGAGAGATGGTCTCGGTGTCACCGATCGACAGATTGGTCCCGGCCTTTCGAGTCTTTGGTCACGTGGTATGGGGGGCGACCGCCATGATGCTCGCGGAGTTGGCCCAGATCGTAGAACCCATCCTCAGAATGGATTCGGCTGGCTGAAGCGGTCAGACCCGCAACTCTTCGACGGCAGACGCTACCATGGCCCGCGCGCTTTCGCTGGTGCCGGCTTCGGCGTAAATACGCAGGACGGGTTCGGTGCCCGAAGGCCTCACCAGCAGCCAACCCTCCTCCGTCCGATGCTTGAAGCCGTCCATGGTTTCGAGACTGACGACGGGATATCCGTTGATGACGCTAAGCCCGCCCTCGTCGACCAGACGTCGGAGGGCGGCCTCCTTTCGTTCGGTCGATGTGTGCGCATCCGCGCGGTGGTAAGCCAGCGGGCCGAATCGGTCGGACAACATATCGACCAACTCGGACAGTTTTCTGCCCGAATGTGCCATCATCTCCAGGATCAGAAGTCCTACATAGATCCCGTCACGCTCTGGCAAATGCCCTTTGACGGCGATGCCGCCGGACTCCTCTCCGCCAACCAGGACGTCACCATCCAGGAAAAACTCGCAGATGTATTTGAAGCCGATGGGTGTCGTATGCAATCGGAGCCCGTACTCCGAGGTCATACGGTCCAACATGTCGGTCGTCGAGAAGGTCTTGACCACGTCCCCCCGAAGTCCGCGCTGCTCATGGAGATACCAAACGAGCAGCGCCAGGAGGCGGTGGGAGTCTACTGTTCTCCCGAGATCGTCCACCATCCCAATCCGGTCGGCATCGCCATCATTCGCAATTCCGGCGGCGCATCCGTTGTCGACTACTGCAACCGGCAGTTCAGCCAGGTTGCGCTCGATCGGCTCCGGCGGCGTTCCCCCGAATCCGGGATTCAACTCCGCGTGGAGGGCCACCACACGATCGCGGCCAAGCAATTCTTCGAAGAGGCCCTGCGCGGCGCCGTACATCGCGTCATGCGCCACCCTGATGCCCGATTCCCAAATCGCATCCAGATCGATGCGCGAGCGCAACATGCCGAGGTAGTCCGACTTGATGTCGACGAGAGTGATGAAGGCATTGTCGAAATCAGGGAGATCCAGCCGAACCGAGTCTGGGATTAGAGCCTCAACTTCGGCTATCTGGCTGGGGACGGCTGGGCCGCCGCTGGCGGACTTGATCTTGAAGCCATTCCAGGCCGGCGGATTGTGGGAGGCGGTGAGCACGATGCCCGCCTGACACCCGTACTCTTTCGTGGCCCAGCTAATCGCCGGCGTGGGGGTGAAATCCGTTCCGAAGATCACATCAACCCCCGAGGCTACGAAGACCCGCGCCACGTGCTCGGCGAATGCCCGCCCCTCGAACCGGGTGTCATGGCCCAGGACCACCTTGGGCCGGCCCGACGTGGTCGCGTGCAGCCAGGCCGCCGTCGCCGCTCCAACCCTCGCCAGATTGTCCAGGGTGTACGTGTCGCCGACGATGGCGCGCCATCCGTCGGTCCCAAACTTCAATACCGTTGCAGCCATAGGAAGAATTTAATTGAAAGCCGGTCCAACCAGAAGAAGCGGGGGGTGATCCTCGGGCCTTAACCGCCTGACTCCAACAGATCGTCCATCCGGCGTGCACCGATCAACTCGCGCGCACTTTCGAGCGCGGCATCGGTCACGTGCACACCCCCGACCAGCGAGGCTACCTCCTCGAGGCGCTCCTCCTCTGAGAGTCGTCTCATGCCCGTGCGGGTACGGCCCTCGTTTACCTCCTTCTCCACTCGGAAATGTACATCGCCTTGCGCCGCAACCTGCGGAAGGTGGGTGATGGTAATGATCTGGTGGTATCGGGCCAGGTCCCGCATCCGAGCGCCTACCGCCTGAGCAATCGCGCCCGACACTCCCACATCGATCTCGTCGAAAACCAGGAGCGGAAGTCGGTCGCTCTTGGCTAGGATCGATTTCATGGCCAGCATGATCCGACTGATCTCACCTCCGGACGCGATTCGGGCCAGGGCTCGGGGGGCCTCCCCGGGATTGGCCGAAATCAGGAAGGAAATCCGGTCCATGCCGTCCGGATGCGCCACCAGAATCGAACCGTCCTCGAGGCGTATCCAGCCAACGGGATCCTCATCCACCTCGAAAGACACCAGAAAGACGCTATCCGGCATGCCCAGCCCGGCGAGCTCACCTTGAATGGAGTTTTCTATACGCTGTGCGACCTCCCGGCGTTTGCCGGACAGGCGCTGCGCCGTCCGGGTCAGTTCCTCGCAGGCCGACTCTATATCGCCGTCCAGGCGAGCGAGCGCCCCCCCGAAATCGGAAGCCAATTCGTAATGCTCGCCTATGTCTCGCCGATGATCGATCACCGAGCCCAACGACCCCCCGTAGCGCCGCTTCAGTCTGTCCAGATCGCCGAGGCGGTCTCGAATTTCTTCGAGGCGATCGGCATTGAACTCGATCCGCGCGTTGTAATCCTGGAGAAACGAGGCGATCTCCGAGACCGCGATCTGGGCGGATTCGATTTCAGCGAACGCGGGATCGAACGCGCTGTCGATCCGAGACAACTCCCGCAATTCATTTCGGGCGATGGTCAGTCGGTCATAAACCGCAGAATCCGACTCGTACAGGACATCGAAGAGGCTCTCGGTGGCTTCGCGAAGGCGCTCGGCATTTTCCAGTACCCTGCGGTCGGCCTCCAGGTCTTCCTCCTCGCCGGCCACCGGTCCGACCCGGTCGATTTCTTCGATCTGGAATTCCCAGAGGTCTCGTTCGCGTGTCAGGTCCCGCTCACGGGCCGCGAGGGCGCCTCGCTCTTTGACCAACTCAGCCACGTTTTTATAGGACGCCTGATACGCCGCCCGCAGGCCACCCAGCCCGCCGAATGCGTCGAGCAATTCAATATGCGTCTCGGTCCGGAGCAGCGACTGGTGCTCGTGTTGCCCGTGGAGATCCACCAGGCACGAGGCTACATCCCGAAGCAACTGGACGGTGGACGGGGAATCATTGATGAAGGCCCTACTCTGACTGACCCCGATCTCTCGGCGCAGAATCAAGTTCTCGTTCCACTCGATGCCTCCCGCTTCCAGGAGCGGGCCGAGCGCGCTCTCCTCCACACCTTCGAACACCCCCTCAATGATCGCCTTTCGGGCTCCGCTCCGGATGGTCTCGGTAGACGCTCTCTCCCCCAAAATCATCTTCAGTGCGCCGACCACGATAGATTTGCCCGCTCCGGTCTCCCCTGTGACGATGTTCAGGCCCGGCTGAAACTCTACTTCGAGAGTCTCGATCAGCGCATAGTCACGGATGTAGAGAGATCGGAGCACAGAGTTCGGGTGTGGTCGCTTCTAAGATAGGCCGCTGGCACCAGAGACTGACGTATCAGAGAGGGTGATCGACGTGCTCGCGTCACAGGAGCGCGACCGCCTGGCCTGCGAGGATCCGGGGGTCAGTCGGGGTACCGGCACCTGTCTGGAGCCGAATCCACGAAGTAATTCCGGAAATTTTCGGCCTTCGGATCCATACAACCCGTCATGTCCAGCAATTCGATGAGCTGGAAGTGGACTGGGTGGCTCTCGCTCTGGATGGAAATCGACCCGCTCGTCAACGGGGCCCCCGCCATCCATTCGGCCGGATCGTGCCCGTTCACGTTTCCGCCTCCGACCTGAGGTTTGGAATAGGCCAGAACCGGTTCGCCCTCTACAGCATGAGCCATCAGCGAATCGCCAAAGACAACCACCTCCACCCGCACCCAATCGTCCCCATGGAACGTGGGCGAATCGGCGCCAACGCAGTGACGCGTCACCAATTGGCCATCCATCTCGACGTTGGTCCCCGGTGTACACAGATTCGCCGTGGAGCGCTCGTCCGTGCCGTTGCCGCCCAGGAGTTGAACTTCGATCGAAATAGGAAAGTCTTGATCCAGACCCATGCTCGCGGGGTCCTGGCCGTGTAGCATCAGGCCGCTGTTGCGATAGGCCCACCCTGGACCATCGGGCAGCTGCTCACCCACGAACCGGTACTCCGCGGCCAGCAGATAGTGGCTGAAGGGCACATCGTAGAACAGGTGGCCAAATTGGGCTCGAAAGGACCCTCCGTACTCGTCGTATGCGACAGCCAGGACGCCGTCCTCGACCCGAAACGTATGGCGCGTGTCGCTTCCGGCGTCTTCGCCCCGAATCTTCGGAGTCCATCCTTCCAGGTCCCGTCCGTTGAACAGCTCTATCCATTCCTCCCGATCGGCATTGGGATTGGGCCGATCTGGCCTGCATCCCAAGGCGGAGACGACGAGGACCAAGAGAGCGGTCCGATAGAGCATCATCTTCCGTGGCAGTGTTTGTATTTCTTCCCGGAGCCGCATGGGCACGCATCATTGCGTCCGACCTTTCCATCGACTGTCACCGGAGCCGCCTTCGCGGTGGGGTCGCGCCCCGCCCCTTCCCGCCGGTTGCCGCTGTCACCAACGCCGTAGCTGGACCTCGCGTTTTCATGGGTGGATTGCGCCTTCCGCGGATCCAGCCTGGCCCGCTGTCTGCGAGCGGGGGCGCGCGCAGACTGCTGACGATTCACAAGCGGCCCACTCTTGAGCACGAAAGAGACCACATCCTGATCTACGGTCTCCACCAGTTCGGCGAACAGCTTGAATGCGTCCAATTTGTACTCGATCACCGGATCCCTCTGGCCATAGGCCCTCAGGCCAATGCCTTCTTTGAGCTCATCCAGCTTGCGAAGGTGTTCCGTCCACGCGGAGTCGATGGTCGAGAGCAGCGCAACCCGTTCCAGGGCGTCATTCACCTCTTGCCCTTCGGTAGCAATCGCCTCATCGATCGGCACAACCGCCCTCAGGGCCTTCCGCCCGTCGGAAAAGTCCACGTACACCCGCTCCGGCTTCTTCTCCTGATCCGATGCCACCAACTCCTGCATGCTCAGAAAGAATGGCTTGGCCA
>CAYXSE010000069.1:0-15571 GCA_964466675.1 uncultured Rhodothermales bacterium
ACTCCCGGCGGGAAAAACTGACTGTCCCACCGCGACGTGAAGTCTATCCCGCCTGAAACCCGAAGCGTCACGCTCTCCATGGGCGTCCAGTCGGCCTGCAGCCCGGTCGTGAACCGATCAATGTTCTGTTTCGTCTCGATGGTGAACAACTCAGCAGGAGTGAATTCTCCCCAGCCGCCGTTGGCAGTCGGAGTAGCACTTCCATTCAGACCCTGACCCATTAAGCCAAGGGCAAAGTTGTCATTCAGTGGCATCTCGAGGACACTCGAGACGTAGCCCGTCGTGAGTCCCAATCGCAAGTTGTCCGACACCTGCGAGCCAAAATTCCCCCTGAAGCTCGCGCGCTTTCTGTTGTTGATCTCAAGCACGCCGCCTGCGTCGGAGTAATTTCCCGAAAGGAAATAAGTGAGTAGATCAGACCCCCCTGAAACGCTCGCGCCCATCCCGTAGGACTGCCCGGTCCTAAATGGGGATGTGGCCGAATCTGACAGGGGTTGGAACGAATCCACCCTCGTTTGCGAGCAAAGACCTGCGGCCGCCTGGAACGTGAAGCACGCATCCCCGGCAGAATCCAGGGCCTGGAAGTTCAGCGGATAGTCTCCGACATCGTTGACCACACCGCTTTCCAAAAACGCGGACCATCTCGCCTTCCCTATCTGGCCTCTCTTTGTGGTGATACGGATCACTCCATTGGCGGCAACCGAGCCGTAGAGGGTCGCAGCAGAGGGTCCTTTGATAATCTCAATAGATTCGATGTCTTCCGGGTTGATGTCGTCCAGACGAGACGGAGACTGGCCACCAGTTTCGAAGGAAATGGAATTCGGATCATTGTTGATCAGTACCCCGTCGACATAGATCACGGGCTGATTCGAGAGAGACGCGCTATTCGAGCCTCGGATCCTAATTCGGGATCCCATTCCCAATGAGCCTCCGCTTCGCATGATCTGCACACCGGTGGCTTGCCCCTGTAGCAGCTCTGAAATGCTGCTGATCGGCCGTACCTTGACGGCCTCGGTAGCATCGATTCTGGCAATCGAGTTGCCAATTTCGGCCCTCCGGCGAACCCCGGTGGCCGTGACGACCAGCTCGTCCAAACCAAGGATGCTGACGGACATCTGAAAGTCAACCGACGCCGTCGCGTCGAGCGTCACCACAACCGGCTTGCTCTCGGGGCTGAATCCAATGTACCTGGCGATCAATGTGTATGAACCGACTGGTATCCCCTCGATCGTGTAGTTGCCGTCCAGGTCGGTCGACGCGCCCATATTGAGGCCCTCCACAATGACGTTTACACCGATCAAGGTCTCTCCGTTGTCGGCATCTGTGACTCGACCCGAGACAGAGCCTACCTGGGCGAAGGCCGGGGCTGAAAGCCCGACCATCAAGAGGAAGCCGGCTAGGGTGAACAGGTGCCTGCGCGCGCGTTTTAGATATCTCATCAAGTGCCTACTGATGTAAGGATCGAAATTACTGGGCGTCTTCGAGTGGGTGTTGCGGCGGCATCGGACGACCAGGCTCCATTACGCCCGCCCGCCCCAGCCTTTCGCAGCCCCTACGATCGGCTCAGTTACCTTAAATTCTCCTTAAATTTGACTTAGAAATTCGATATTACGTCGTCCGGCTCCATTGAGCGGTGCTGGGCGCCTTGCCGCTGGCAGGCGACCCCGCTACTCCTCAGGTATCGAAATTCGGTCAGACAGGCTCAGGCCGTCTTCGCACCAGCGGTTTTTGGGCATAGTGACACTAGGGTGTCATAGCTGGATCGTAACGTCTGGAAACTATCTGACCGCGGCCATGCTAGAGACCATCCGTGTCGATATGAGCATGAACGACAAGGCGACAAGGGTCGAGCAACCCTGCATCATTCGCCTTTGTTTTGACGATGACGGCACAGCGTGTGTCCGAATCATGAAGGAAAACGGGGACCTCATCGAGATTCCCGTATTCAAATCTATTGGCTTTGCCAAGGAAGTGATGATTTGACGCCCGTGATCCGTGACTAGTTCAGAGTCTGTCGCGCTTATCGTACTCCTGGTCATCATCCCCGTCGCGGTGACCATTCTGGGCTGGATGTTGGCCAAACGTCTCACCAGAGGTAAGGACCAGAGGTAAAAAACTAGAAGCAACGACCAGAAGCATGGCCAGACAGATGGCCGGTCTCGGGTGGTGCGAGCCTGGCGGATTTCCGAGACTTATTCGTACTCGTACAACTGAGGTCTTGTGGAACCGGAACGGGGTTCCTCCATCCAATGGTGGTCCTGCCTAACTGATACGGTCCATCGGGAAACCAACAATCGCCCCATGCTGCAACGCGTACTGATCCTCCTCATGGCCTGCTCCCTGAGTGCCTGCGCTGGCCGCGGCAAGGATAACCTCCCCGTCGCGGGCACCATCGTGGTCAAACGCGACGATTCGGGAGATCGGTATCAGGTTACCTGGTCCGGCGTTTCCAACTACAACCAAGGGGCCTGCGAACTCAACCAGCCTTGTGTTCACCTCGTGCGGACCGTGAACGTGGACAACCGCGTCGAGATGGCCATGACCCTGGGCAAATTCTCCTCGGATTTCCGCCGACTCGATTGAGCCGGAGTTGAGCCACCGCGGCCACTTCCTCTCTCGAATTCGAGCCCAACGCACGGCCCGACGGCTCCTTGCGCCATACTCGGCAGAAGCTCGAGAGATTACACTGCTCGCGCCGGCATGCCGCGCACTCGGCGACCACCAACTGGACCTTCAGGTTCACGACCGCCTGACCACCCTTGGGGCGGCGGGCAGATCGGAACCAGGACCGGACAGCCGACGAAGTTTTGCTCTGCTCCGTGAGCTAGCGTGGCGAACCACGGGGATGCGCCCCTTCGACGTCCAGATAACGGCAGGTCTGGCTCTCAGAGATGGGCGACTCGCGGAAATGAAGACGGGTGAGGGGAAGACTCTCGCTGCCGTAATCCCGGCGGCGCTGCTCGCGCGAGAATGGGGACACTGCCATATCCTGACTTTCAACGACTACCTGGCAGCGCGAGACGCCGGCTGGATGCGGCCGTTTTACGAACGCGCGGGCCTGACGGTCGGGGTTGTCCAGGCGGATTCGACGCCGAAAGAAAGAGCCCGCGCATATCGTTGCGACATCACCTACTCAACCGCCAAGGAAGCCGGGTTCGATTTCCTCCGCGACAACCTGGTTTTCCAGCCGGAGAAACGGGTGCACTCGGTTCTCGGGGCGGTAATCGTCGATGAAGCGGATTCGATCTTGATTGACGAGGCCCGCATCCCCCTGGTCATTGCTGGAGATCGGGAAGGATCCGGAATCGACGTGAGCCTGATCGCGCGTAAAATCCTTCAGCTAGACCAAGCCGAGCATTTCGAAGTGGATCAGGATGGGCGAAATGTCAATCTGACCGATTCCGGCTTGGCCCGGATCGAGGACCTTCTCGGCCAGCGAGAACTGCACGCAGAGGCCAACTACCCGCTTCTCACAGAGGTGAATCAAGCGTTGCACGCCCGTGCGCTTCTGATCAGGGACGTCGACTATCTCGTGCGAGATGAAAAAATCGCGTTGGTGGATGAGCTCACGGGCCGGGTGGTCCCAGACCGGCGTTGGCCGGATGGCCTCCAGGCCGCTTTGGAGGCTAAGGAGGGTCTTCCTGTGCGCCATGGGGGTCGCATCCTCGGATCCATAACCCTCCTCCAGTTCCTGGACCGCTACACACATCGAGCCGGCATGACGGCGACGGCTCAGCCCGCTTCGGAGGAGCTCAAGGTGGGGTACGGAATGACGGTCGTCCCCATTCCCGAGAATAAACCTTGCCTTCGGACAGATCAGCCGGACCTGATCTTCGCAACCATCGAGGACAAGGAGACGGCTCTTTTGAGTGAAATTGAAACACTCCACGGCCGCGGGCAGCCTGTTCTGGTGGGGACCACAAGCGTCTCCGAATCGGTGAGACTCGGCAAGGCGCTGACGCAACGGGGGGTCCACAATCACGTCCTCAACGCCAAGAATGACTCGGATGAGGCCTCCATTGTCGCTCAGGCAGGCGACCTGGGCGCTGTGACGGTGTCCACCAACATGGCGGGAAGGGGCACAGACATCAGACTGGGCGGGGCCAGTCAGTCTCGACGAGACCAGGTCGTTGCACTGGGCGGATTGCGGGTCCTGGGCACCAACCGACATGAAAGCCGACGAATCGACGACCAACTCCGCGGCCGAGCCGGACGCCAGGGTGACCCGGGCAGCTCTCGGTTCTACGTCAGCCTTGGTGATCCGATCATGCGCCGATACGGCATCGACAAACTCGTCCCGGAAGCCGTTCGAGTCGGGTTGTCGAGAGGCCCAACGTCGAATCGATTGGTGCGATCCGAAGTGGAGCGGATACAACGAATCGCCATCGGACAGAATCGAGAGATTCGTTCCACAACGGCCCGCTACACCGCTATTCTCGGCCAACAGAGAATGATCGTCTCCGAGTGGCGCCGGAAGGTGTTGGAAGGCCTGGACCGACCGGAAGCTCTTGCCGTTTTTTCGGACTTGGGCGAGGACCGGAGCAGAGAGCTCACCCGGGTTTTGTATCTGGCGTCGATTGATGAGCGATGGGCCGACCATCTCGCTCTGGTTTCCGAGATTCGGGAGGGCATACACCTGGTTCGCCTGGGTGGCCAGGACCCGCTCTTCGAATTCCACAAACAGACCTCGGAAGCTTTTGGCAAGTTCCGGTCCGACGTGACCGAGCGGGTAGCTCGTCTCGCGCCAGAGACGGATCCCAACTCCCCGCCACAGCCCTCTTCCACCTGGACCTACCTGGTCAACGATGGAACCAGTGGTGGCCTCCATGATCTCCTGTTCGGTGCCGGGAGTTCGGCAACCTTGGCCACCAGGCGTCCTCAGAAACGTCCCCTCCTCCGAATTTGGGCGTTCATGGAGCGGAGAAAGACCCGGGTTTGACAGGATCACCCGGAGTCGGAAGCTGTTGGCGGAGCATGAAAGCCGCGGAAGTTAAACAAGCTCTTTTGACGATCCTGGAACCGTTCGTGCAGAATGCCCACGTTCCGTACTCAGGGAAAGAACGGGCGGCGGCGCTCCTGTTGCCTGATGGAACCGTCGTTCCGGGGGTTCGGGTGGAGAGCGCTTCTTTTTCGTTGACCATCCCCGCCGCACTGAACGCGATTTCCACGGGAGTCGCCGCGGGTCATTCCCGGTTTTCCGCGCTGACCCTGTCTGGACCGGTATCGCTCACCACAGCTGGTCTCCTGGAAGGGTTTGGCCTGTTCGAGGGAGATACACCGGGGTTGTGGACCTCCCAAATGTCACTTCCTACCCCATCGAAGGTACTGGATCCGTTTCTCCCCGCCAGCGCGGTCGACATGGAAGCGGCCGTCCTGCTTGCTCGAGACATCTCGAGCCTCGCCTGGATCCCGGAGTCGAATTTTCCCGTCGGAGCCGCGTTGTTCACAAGGGACGGACGAACGATCCCGGGCGTCAATGTGGAACACGCAGATTGGACATGCATTCTGTGCGCCGAGCGAAGCGCGTTGGGCACTGCGGTCACGTACAAGGCGCTACCGGCGATCAGCCTGGCACTCAGTTGCCCGGCGGACCCTGGAGCATCACCGTGCGGCGCCTGCCGACAGTTGATAGCAGAATTGGCGCCAAAGGCAACCATCTGGATGGACCGTGCGAATAGCTTGCCTTCCGAGTCTTCTCCTGAGGCGCTGCTCCCGCTGGCCTTCTCGGGAAAATCTTTGGGCTGCTAGGTATCCAAGCCCCTAACTGACTGTCACCAGATGCTCTTCCAGATACTACTTTTCCTGCTGGGACTGGGGGTCCTGTACCTGGGCGCCGACTGGCTGGTCAAAGGAGCCTCCTCGATTGCGCTTCAATTCGGATTGAGGCCGCTGGTGATCGGGCTGACCGTAGTGGCTCTAGGCACCTCAATGCCCGAACTCCTGATCAACGTATTCGCCGTTGTCACGGAACAGGATGCCCTGGCGATTGGAACTATTGTCGGCTCGAACATCGCCAATATCGCTCTCATCCTTGGGATCAGCGCCCTTGTGCTGCCGCTTACCGTGGCCCCGGGTGCACTCCGCAAGGAGTATCCCCTGATGCTCGGAGTTACGCTCCTGTTTTGGATCCTAGCCCTGGATGGAGAGGTGACGCGAGGAGACGGAATCGTGTTGGTGTCGTGCCTGATTGCGTTCCTGAGTTATATCGTGCACCAGGCCAGATCCAGCTACAAGAAAATGCCGCAGTCCGATAAAGTTGAGGCACCAGAAAGCCCGCTTGGATTGCTGAAGCGCCTCTCTACTTCGAATTGGGGCCGCGCGGGCTACGTAGCGGGAGGAATCATCGTTCTTGCCCTCGGCGCCCAGTTGATGGTGACGTCCGCGGTCTCCATCGCCGACCAACTCGGCATCCATCCGGGAATCATCGGTCTCACCATTGTCGCAGTTGGAACCAGTCTGCCTGAACTTGCGGCTTCTGTACTCTGCGCCCTTCGTGGTGAGACAGAAATGTCTGTCGGCAACGTGCTGGGCAGCAACATGCTGAATATCATGTTTGTCGTTGGGCTGGTCGCCTTGGTTCAACCACTGGAGGTGGAACCCGTGGCCCTCCAGGTTCATTTTCCCATAATGGTTGGGTTCACGCTTATTCTGTTCCCCATCGCCTGGACGAGAAATCAGATTTCGCGACTCGAAGGGGGACTCCTCTTGGCAGGATTCGCGACCTATTTCATCTACCTCATCGGCCCGTACCTATAAAATGTCAGCGAGAGCCACCCTCCTTCTTTTCCTGTCTATAGGCATCCCTTTTCAGGCCTCCGCGCAGGACGGGCCGGAGCGCGGTCCAGATCTGAAGTATTGGGTGTTCTTCGCGGAGAAGCCTCTCGTGGCCGGAGAAGCCGCTGGTGGTGGGGCTCGTGCCATGAATCGCCGAGCGGCTCGCGCCAGTAGACATGCAGCAGAATTGGATGCCCCCGTCTCTGAGGCATTCGTTGAAGACATCACGAGGCTCGGGGCCGTTCCACGCGTCCGAAGCCGGTGGCTGAACGCCGTATCGGCCGTCATGTCGCCTTCTGTAGCCGTGCAGGTAGCGGCGCTCCCCATCGTCAGGCGGGTTCAGCCGGTGGGCAGAAGCTTTGGACCCGAGAAGATGGTCACCGATAGTCCGCCGGTTTTTGCCGCCTCGATGCCTCCGGGCCCTCGCGCCCTGCGCATAGACTATGGGCCCTCCTTCACACAACTCGATCTGGTGAACGCCATTCCGGGACTGGAAGCAGGCATCAACGGGCAGGGAGTCCTCTTGGGGATCATTGACACCGACGCCGGCGACCTGAGCCACCCGGCCCTCTCCCACATTCTGGCCGACGGTCGGTTGAAAGGGCAACGTAATTTCACCGGCTTCCCGCAATGCCGCACGTCACCCGTTTCGGGATGTGACGGAAGCCTGCACGGGCTGAGTGTGCTGAGCATGGCGGCCGGGTTTGCGGAGGGCACTCTCATCGGCCCAGGCCATGGGGTAGACGTCATCTTGGGACACACCGAGTACACACCCACGGAGACGAATCAGGAAGAAGACAACTTGGTGGCCGGGCTCGAATGGATGGAGAGCGAGGGCGTCGATGTGATCAATATTTCCCTCGGATACTCTACTTTCGATCCGGGTCAGGTCGATTACACGAACGCGGATCTGGATGGGGATACCGCCGTGAGCACCCGGGCTGCCGACTTGGCCGCCGCTCTCGGCGTAGTGATTGTCAATAGTGCGGGCAATGCCGGCAACAGTGCCTGGTTTTTCGTCACAGCGCCTGCCGACGGAGACTCGGTGATCGCCGTGGGTGCGGTGGATCTCGCCCGGCTCCCGGCATCGTTCAGCGGCCGCGGACCGACAGCCGATGGCAGAATCAAGCCGGATGTTTCGGCGATGGGCCAGGGCGTGGTTGTCGCTACATCCTCGGGGTTCTCGACCGGAGGCAACGGCACCTCATTTTCCAGCCCCATGGTAGCCGGGATTGTCGCGCAGATGCTCCAGGTGAATCCTGCACTAAACCCGATCGAGGTGCGAGACATCCTCACATCGACAGCGAGCAAGGCGCAGTCACCAGATAACAACGTCGGTTATGGCGTGGTCGATGCGGAAGCCGCTCTGGCCGCCGCCGAGGCCATGATCACCGCTGTCGAACCCGCTTTGCCTTCGGCCATCCTCGCAGCCACTGTGTATCCGAATCCCTCGGCCGGGCCGGTCTCCATGGACCTCCAGTTGGCCGTCCCGTCCGAGGTCCATGTCGAGATATTCGATATCCTCGGGCGTTCCGTCGGGCGCGCCAGTTGGCCCAACTTAGCCTCCGGACGACACCAGCTGAGACTCTCGCTACCCGCTGGAGCCGCAGGGTGGTACGGATACAGGCTGACGGCCGGGACTAGCATCATCTATGGAACGATGTCCGTAGTCGACTGATGTCCCTCACCTTCGGCCTATCTCCCTGGTTACTGGCCGCGCTGCTGCTGGCTTCCCTGGGCGGAGCCGTATGGCTTTATCGGGGAACGGTACCTCTACTCCAGAACAGTTCCAGGCGACTGCTGTCTGCGTTGCGATTCTGCAGCCTGGCGATTCTGGTTTTTCTTTTGGTAGAACCCCTCTTGGGGAGAGAATCTGTGGAGACGGATGCGCCGGTTGTTGTGCTCCTCCTCGATGATAGTCAGAGTGTCGGAATCCTCGACCAATCCGGTCAAGCGCCAGGCATTCAGCAGTCCGAAGAGGTGCACCGCAACCTTACGGAGGCCCTTCCGTCGGCCGACATCAGAATCTTCCATTTCGGAGGCTCGCTGACCGAGGAGGTCGACGACTCCTCAGCATTCAAACAGCCGAGAACGGACATATCGGCGGCGGTGACCGCCGCCTCCGAGGCGCTCCGAGAAGAAAATGTAGCAGGATTCGTGGTGGTTTCAGACGGTCGCTACAACACCGGCAGAAACCCTATCCATGTTGCTGGAAGGTTTCCCTGGCCGCTGCACACGGTAACTGTGGGCGACACGACCTCTCGCCGCGACGTCCAGGTCAGACGCATTCTGACCAATGATGTAGCCTATCGGGAGGTGACTCTTCCGCTGGATGTCGGGGTTCAGCATCGAGGATTCGGGGGAGAGCGGGTTACCGTCAGGGTGATGAGCCAAGGCGTAGTACTGGACCAACAACAGCTGGACCTACCGGCGCAGGATGGGGAAACGACAGTGCGATTGCGGGTCCTCCCCGATACCACGGGTCTGGTCCGCTATGATGTCTCCGTATCACGTAGCGAGGGCGAATACACTTTCCTGAACAACACGGATGCGGTGTCCGTCCAGGTTCTCGAGTCGAAGCAGAAGATTCTCCTGCTTGGAGGCTCCCCGAGCCCGGATCTGACCGCTATCCGTGCCGTGCTTGCCTTCGACGAGGATGCCCAGGTTGACGTTTTCGTACGGAACCCGGCCGGGAGTTATTTCCAGGGGACGTTCCCCAACCCGGAGGACTACGATCTGGCCGTCTTGGTGGGTTATCCGAGCTCCGGCACTCCGGTGGCCGACCTGAACCGTCTCGTGGACGCTTCGAACAACGGTCTGGAACTTCTTTTCATGCTCGATCATGGGTTGGACCTTCGGCTGACCCGACAGCTTCGAGACGCGATCCCTGTGCAACCCCGGATCATCCGGACGGGGCGCAACGAGGGTATGCCGGTCCTCACCTCTGCCGGTGCCAGGCACCCGATATTCAACATGGAAGAGGATGTGCCCAGTGACCTCTGGACCTCCCTCCCCCCGCTCACATTCACGGATACCTCCTGGAGAGTCGCTCCAGATGCGAACATTCTGGCTACCACCTCTATTCGAGGCATCTCCCTCGATGACCCGGCTGTGGTTGTCAGACGCCGGACTGGCGCGCGATCCGCCGCATTTCTTGCCTACTCAGGCTGGCGTTGGCATAACCTGCCGCAATCCCTGACACTCTACGAACGCGCCTGGCCAGCCCTCGTCACCAACCTTGTCCAATGGCTCTCGGCGCCAGAGGACGACAGGCCGGTCCGCGTCCGGCCCGATTCACCGTCGTTCGGCGGTGGAGAACCTGTCAGCTTCTCGGGCCAAGTCTATGACGAGAGCGCCAATCCCGTCTCTGGAGCCACGGTTGACATCCAGGTCACCGTTCCGGATGGCTCTATTCTTCCGTTTGCCATGCGTTCAGTGGGGTCGGGGCGCTACCGGGCGGACTTGGGCACCCTTCCTGAGGGTGTCTACTCCTATCAGGCGTCGGCCCAACGATCCGACACCCCGCTCGGCACCGACAATGGGACGTTCAGTATCGGCCCACTGCGCCTGGAATTTCGGGACCTGACGGCAGACCCGGTGGTCATGCGGCAAATTGCCTGGCGTTCCGGCGGCACCCCTGTTTTTCCCGGGGAAGTCGAGAGGTTGGCTGACAGCATCCGCGCCACTCCTGAGTTCCAGCCCAGAACTCGAACCGTGCAATCGTCCATCCGACTCTGGCAGCGACTCCCCTTCCTGATCCTCGTCCTGACCCTTCTGACGGTCGAGTGGTTTCTGAGAAAACGAGGCGGACTGGTATAGGTCCGGGATGCGGGGCCGCCGCCAGGGTATATTTTGGACCGCTAGAATTCACGCTATGACGCCTGCTCAAGAACTCGTTGAACGACCTCTGAACGGATTGGTATTGCCATCCGATCTAAGCTCTGGTTCCACCACGCTCCAGGAGCTTCTGGCCACGATCAGACGGCATCTTCATAGACACCCAGAGATCGGGCTACACGAGTTTGAGACCTCCCGCTTCATCCGCGAGGTCTTGGAGATGCACGGCCTCCTGGTTCACGGTCCTCTGGCGGGCACGGGGTTGTATACCGATATAGTCGGACGCCATCCGGGCCCAGTCGTGGCGTACCGGGCCGATATCGACGCCCTCCCCGTCCAGGACCAGAAGGATGTGGCTTACGCCTCGACCAACCAGGGATTCGCTCACCTTTGCGGCCACGACGCGCATACCACCATCGCCATTGGCGCAGCTCTGATTCTGGATGGCCGACGCGAAGAAATCCACGGGACGGTGAGGGTCTTTTTTCAGCCGAACGAGGAAGGGGTTCCGAGCGGGTCCCCCCTCATGATTCAGGATGGTGTGTTGAATGAGGTCGAAGCGGTGTTCGCCTCGCATGTGGATCCTACCGTCGATATCGGACGGTTCGGCCTCATCACCGGCGCCGCAACGGCCTCGGCGGATCGATTCAAAATTGTGGTCTCAGGCCCTTCCACAGGCCATTCGGCACGGCCACACCAGGGCGTTGATACCGTATGGGTGGCCACGCAGATCATGACGGCCATCTACCAGATGGTCGGCCGCAGAACTGATGCGCGGAGAACCGCGGTGATTGCAATTTGTCGCTTTCGGGCGGGCGACGCCTACAACGTGATACCGCAGTCGGTTGAGTTCGGAGGCACATTTCGCTGCACCGCCCACGATGATCGGACGGAGATCAAGAACCTGATCTCCGAGGCTGCCTCGGGCATCGCGGCCATGCACGGGGCGAAGGCTCAGGTCGATTTTGATGTTGGTTGCCCTCCGGTGATGAACGACGCGGACCTTATTCGGCTGACTCGCGACGCCATCGTGAACCTTTTCGGGCAGGACGCCATCTATGATATCCCGGTGCCCAGCATGGGGGCAGAGGATTTCGCACACTACCTGGATAAGATCCCCGGGGTGCTCCTGCGAATCGGTACTTCTTCCGGCCCGGATACCAGCTACGTGCTCCACAATTCCCGCTTCGACATCGATGAGGCGTCCCTCGAGCCGGCTTCGCGATTGGTCTCCCGGGTGCTCCTGAACTACCTCCAGGCCGCCTAGTCCGGCGGAGACTCCTCCCCCCGCCACCAGGACGGGAAGAGATAGCTCATGACGAGCATGGCCGCCCCGATCGCGATTGGGATCAGGATTTTCCAGACGGGATCGAGAGCTTCCAGATCGAACAGGACGAGCCTAAAAACCACCAGCCCGATGGTGACCATCCCAGCGTACCTGTAGGCGTCAGAGTGAACTCGGCGACCTGCCCCCAACAGGCCAAGGGCCGCCGCGGCCCATGCGACAGACACCGCTGCTGGGCCGATCTCAGTGAGTTCGCCAATATGCCCAAATTCGCGCTGAAGGTAGAGCAGTGCCAGTAACCAAGAGGCCACACGAAGCAAGCGGGGAAACTTGCTCCAATGGGCGCACGCGACCACTGAAACGATCCCAATTCCGTCATAGATCGCGTTCGGCCATTGATAGCTTGCTCCGGTTGGCGATAGCAGGCGGGTGCTCAGAGCGAAGACTCCCAACAGGACCAACAGTGCTCCAATCCAATCTCCGGGAGCGAATCGTCCTTCTTCATCGTCCCGGCTGGCCAGGTAGTAGGCGCCAAGAGCCAGGGCGGGGAGCAGCCCCGCTCCTCGCCCGTCTGTAGCCATGAAGATGGCGGTACCCGCTAGAGCAAATGCCGCAAACATGGTGATGTTGTTCCAGTACGCGCCCCGTGTTGAGCGCACCAACGCCACCGCATATCCGGCACTAAATACAACCGCCAGGCCGGTTGCCGGCCAACGCTCCAGATCGAGCGCGACGACGGTCATGAGCCAGGCCACCACGGGCGCAAGACCGGCCATGGCCTGAGTCAGAAACCGAGAGGCGGCTGCCGACGACTCTCCCGGGCGGAGAGCGGGAAGCACCGCGTAGGTCACCCAAGCGGAGATTATAGCCAGCTCCAACCAGAGCTTATCCACAAATGGAGCCTCGGCTTCCACACGAATGTTTGCCAGAATCAAAGCAAACATGGTCATGACACCCGCCACCAGTACCGTAGACCCCCAGGCACGGAGGTAATAAACCCCCGCCACCGCAATCTGGATCACCAGGATGTAGGCACCCAGCGCTGCAATGGACCCCTCTCCGGAATTCAGAAGGAAGGGTGTACTGAGGCCCCCGATTGCGGCAATACTTGCGAGGGTGAAAGAGCCTTCCCGTAAACCCAGAACAAAACACAACGCGGTCACACCGGTCATAAGGGCCATGGCGGCCGGAAAGGACACCAACGAGTAGAACGCGTGAGCCGAAAACGCCGCCATGTAGAGTGCCCCGATCCCTCCACCGAAGAGGATCTGCGAAAGCACGCGGCCTGTGTCCGCCAGTTTTTTTCCGAGGCCGAGCAGCACCAACCCCGCTCCTGCCGCGAGGAGAACTCGGGCCCATTCGCCCAACCAACCCTCGTCGATACTGTAACGGACCAGCCACAGCACACCAAGCAAGAGGAGCCCGATTCCAATTCTAGCCAGGGCTCCCTCTCCGGCCACGAATTCAACCAGCCTTCGAGCGGCCGGCCCGTCTGCGAGCTCCTTGAGGGTGCCGGTTCGGCGTCGGGATGGCCTGGGGCGGGTACCGGCCGCGAGCCGCTCCTCCAGAATCGTGACCCGACGTTCCAATTCGCGTATGCGGTCTTCATCGCTCATGACAGACACGGTACGGGTTCGTGCATTGAGATGCGCTATACGAAAAAGGTTGGGGCCTGGGATCTGAAGTGACGCGACCTCCCCAGAGAGCCTCTCTCTCTAAAAGCGCATGTCCATTCTGCTTTTCTGCTGCCTCGTCATCAACGAACTCGGGTTTGCGCCCTCAGAAGCCGCTGCAGAATTCGTCGAGATACTCAACCACGGGCCGGTGGAAACAGACGTCTCCGAGTTCTCCATCTACGACGCCCGGAGGTCTCCCTCGCGTATATCGGATCGCCCGCTGCTCCTCGGCGCCGGCGACTATCTGGTTCTGGTTCGGGACGGATCTGCCTTCGAACGATCCTTTCCTGGAGTGGCCTATCTCCAGGTGCGCCCGTGGCCCACCCTGAACAACTCGGGAGATCGGATAGGGATTTCGGAGAGGGGGGTCGAGGTGGAGGCCGTGCCGTATGAGTCCTCTTGGGGCACACCCGGACAGTCTCTGGAACGCATTGACCCCGACGGGCCTTCCTGGCATGCTTCCAATTGGACCAGCAGCCAGGCCTCGGCCGGCGGGAGCCCGGGAGCGCGCAACTCGGTATTCACCTCTGATATCGCACCGCCGACACTTATTTTTGCGGATCGGACTGTTCCGGATACGGTGCTCGCCCACTTCGATGAGTCCGTCCGGCCCCTCGGCCCGGAGGCGTTCCGGGGCGAGGAGACGGCCCGGGTCGCCACCTGGCTGGATGAAAGGACGGTGGCGCTCGTTGGCGTGTCGGGTCCGGTTGTGACGGTTGTAGGGGCCACCGACCTGACCGGCAACCGGGCGCCCTCTGCTTCGACAGTGGTCACCCGGGGGCCGCGTCCCGGAGAAGTTCTGGTCTCTGAGCGCCTGGCGCAGCCCGTCGCCGATGCGACTGATTTCGTTCCCGACCAGCCCCATTTTCTCGAACTCTGGAATGCCAGTTCCTCGGCCCTCTCCCTTCGGGGCCTCAGGCTTGATCTGCCTGACGACGAACGAGGCCCCGGCCTGGTGTGGGAACTGCCCTTCGTCCCCAGGCCACTCCAGCCGGGAGAAGCCGCCGTGATCACCAGCTCTCCCGTCTTGCTGGCGAAGGCGTTCTCGCTGCCACCGAACCTATGGACGGCCGAGGCACCCATCGAGATTCTCCGCGCTTCCCGGGTCGGACTTCAGACCGCTCAGGCCGCTCGAATCGATGTGGCAGGATATTCGAAGAACTGGCTCGATCCCGCGCGGTCATCTTCGGGACGGTCGCTGGTCCGGATCGGACCGAGCGGGGAGCAAGCCGTCTCCTGGACTTCGAACGTGGCGGGCCTGGCAGCGCCGGGGTCGTACTCGCCGCCCACGGTTTTCCCGGCCCCAATCCGGGGCGACATAGTGATTTCCGAGGTACTGTTTGACGCACGCACCGGCCAGACAGAGTTTGTCGAGTTCCTTGCCCTGAACCTGGCGGACCTTAACGGATGTTATTTGCTGGTCGATCGCTTCCCTTCCCCACCGGACTCTGTTCGAATCGCGTACGCCTCGCTTCTTGTGGAGCCGGGCCAACGAATCGTCGGTGTAGTCCCGACGACCGGAGTCCCACTGACCGAACTTAGCACCTTCGCGCGGGCCGGATTTCCCGGCGCCGCCTCATCCCCACCGTGGCTCCCACTCAAGGGAGCGTCTTCTTTTCGAGACAGCGGGGTCGTACTTGAACTGTTCACACCACAGGGTTCCATTCTTGACCGTGTGGAACTCGGGCCTTCGCTCCACCACCCGGGCCTCGCAAGCGTAGACGGCATATCCCTGGTTCGACGCGATCCGATTGGGTCGTCCGCCGAACCGACGAATTGGACGTCGTCCACGCATCCTGACGGTTCGTCTCCCGGCTCCGGTCCGCCACTCGCGCCGGTACTCTCGTCTTCGGCTTCCCCCGTGCTTCGTGTGATCCCACGGGTGTTCGACCCCGATGCTGAACACGCTTCAATCCGCGTTCGCTCAGAGCTCGGGTTCTCGTCGCGGATTCAAATTTTCGATCGCCGAGGGAGAATGGTCCGAGACCTGGTGACTCTG
>CAYXSE010000070.1:0-5152 GCA_964466675.1 uncultured Rhodothermales bacterium
GTCTGGAGAGAAGCCGGCAAACACCACCGAGTGGACCGCGCCGATTCGGGCGCAGGCCAACATGGCCACAGCGGCCTCCGGAATCATCGGGAGGTAAATCGTGACCCGGTCCCCTTTCTTGACACCACGGCTTTTGAGGACGTTTGCGAACCGACACACATCCTCATGCAGCTCCCGGTAGGTGATGTGGCGGGCGCCTTCGGCCGGATCGTTCGGCTCAAAAATCAGGGCCGTCTGATCGCCCCGGGTCTCCAGATGCCGATCCAGACAGTTATGAGCCACGTTGGTCTTTCCGCCCAGGTACCATGCGATGGAAACGTTTTCGGACGCGAACGACACCTGGCTGACCTTGTCAAACGGCTTGAACCAGTCCACTCGCAGGGCCTGCTTGGCCCAAAAACCGTCCGGGTCCGTCTGGCTCTCGGCGTACATCTCATCATAGGCCCGCCGCGAAGAGAGATGGGCTCCTTGTCGAAATAGTTCTGAAGGCGGATAGACTTTAGCCATGTCGGGGTCGGGAATCGTCTCGGTGCATTGTATTCTGAGGATAACATCCGCTTCGCCGCCGCTCAACGTGGAGTTTCAACAAGATGTCCATTCTTCGAATTGATTACATCGAATTTCCGGTCGCCAGCATCCTGGCAGCCAAGACGTTCTACGGTGCCGCGTTCGGCTGGGCATTCGAGGATTGGGGCGACGACTACTCGAGTTTTGATGATGGTCGATTGAGCGGCGGATTCTACAGGGCTGAAGCCGTTGTCAACGGCGGCACCCGAGTCATCATCCATGCCGACGACTTGGAGAAAAGCCTGCGGCGGGTTTCCCTCGCGGGAGGTGAAATTACCAAGCCCATTTTCTCTTTCCCAGGGGGCCGTCGATTCGAATTCACCGATCCGGATGGACATCCGTTGGCTGTGTGGTCCAAGAGCGGCGTAGCAGGGGCGACGCCGGATAAAGAGTCAGCCGGATAAGAATGCGGCGCGGAGATCGCAAGAAGGTTACCCGAATTGATCATATTGGCAGATCCGACGGCGTCGGTGCGCATTCGAGTGGGCTTTTTCAACCACGCGTGTTAGACACATGAAGCGCGAATATGTAAGCTGGACGAGCCCTGCGCTGGGCCGCGAAATGGAGATGCTGGTCTTTGGCCACGCAGGCACTCCCCTATTGGCATTTCCCAGTAGCATGGGCCGGTTCTTCGAGTGGGAAGACTTCAAGATGGCGGAGGCGCTGGCGCCGAAACTGGAAGCAGGCCACAACCAACTCATATGCATCGATTCCGTGGATGCGGAGTCCTTCTACAACAAGAACATCGATCCCCAAGCCCGGATGTGGCGGTACAGCCAGTACGAGAGCTACGTCGTGAATGAGGTCGTGCCCTTCATACGGGATCGGAGTGGGACCGACTTCCTGATTGCGGCCGGAGCGAGTTTCGGCGCCTACCATGCGGCGAACCTGGTCTTCAAGCACCCCCATCTTTTCGGGAAGTTGATCGCCCTCAGCGGTGCCTATGACATCAAGTCGTTTATGGACGGGCACTACGACGAGGACGTGTATTTTAATAATCCCTCCGACTACATGGCCAACCTGAATGATGGCACCAACATCGAGGCCATAAAGAAGAACGAGATCGTCCTGACATTGGGCGAGAACGACCCCTGCCGCGAAGCCAACTTGAAGATGAGTGGCCTCCTCCGATCCAAGGGGATCGATCACAAGCTGGACATCATCCCCGGAGCCTTCGGTCATGATTGGCCGTGGTGGCGAGATCAGATCAAGAAGCACGTTGTTTAAGTACCGGGAGTCGAAATCTCCCAAAAGGCGATAGCTCTCAAAAGGAAAGAGATCGAGATGGCAAAGAAACTGACGACGCGTAAAATCGGAATCCTGCGTGGTATGGAAACCACGTTCCCGGATGCGCTGATTCCCTACATCAACGAGACCTACGGTCACCTGGGCGTGGTGGCCGAGTTTATAAAACTCAGTAGCGTATCGACGGACGGCGACCCGGACTACGAGGTCATCATGGACCGGATCTCTCACGAGGTGCCGTTCTATCGGTCCTACCTCAAGTGGGCGGCCATAAAGGGGACGTATGTCATCAACGACCCCTTCTGGTGGAGCGCTGACGACAAGTTCATCGACAACCTGATTGCGCAGGAAGCGGGAGTGGCCGTGCCCAAGACGCTCATCGTCCCCCACCATGATCGGCCGCCGAGGACGGAGTCCGAATCCTTTCGGAACCTCGACTACCCGATTGACTGGGACTCGATTTTCGAACAAATCGGCTTCCCTGCCTACCTGAAGCCTCACGATGGCGGCGGATGGCGCGGGGTTTCACGAGTCGAGAACCCGGAAGAATTCTTCGAGGCTTACAACGAGTCGGGAGACGATTGTATGATGCTCCAGGAGGGCATCGAATTCGAATCCTACTTCAGATGTTACTGCGTCGGACGGAAACACGTCCGGATCATGCGCTACAACCCAATCGCGGAGCCCCATCTGCGGTACAAGGATGTACCCGGCGATCCGATCTTCCCCGATCTGTACACCAAGCTGGAGCGCGACGTACTCGCCATTTGCACGGTCCTCGGGTATGACCTGAACACGGTCGAATTCGCGGTGCGCGATGGAATTCCATACGCGATCGACTTCATGAACCCGGCTCCAGACGCGGACTACCACTCGGTGGGCCAGTCGAATTTCGAATGGATCGTGACCACGATGGCTGAATTCATGGTCTCGAAAGCTCGCCAGAAGAACCGTAAGAGGCAGTGGTCAGGCAAGATTCTGCCTGCGGTTCTCTAGACCAGTCCGCGATGCGCGAAGAAATCAGGGAGGCTGTCCAATACTACAACAGCCTGATAGAAAACGACCTGGCAGCGGCTGACCGGGAAATGGAGACGCTGGAAGGGCTCCAGCGTGATCGGCATGTTCTGTTCGGCACCCGACCGATGGCTAACAGCCTCCGGCCGACGCTACTGGCCGATTCTATGTACACCGAAGTCCAGGACACGGTCTACCTGATTCGGCAGGCCATCCTTCGAATCGCGGCTCGCTATTTCTCCGACCCAGCAATCCTGCGCCATGAGTTGGGGCTCGAGGAATGGGAGATAGAACTCGCTTCTATTCCCACCAACGTGATCCGGCTCTCGGCCACTTCGCGCATGGATTCGTTTCTGACTGCCGACTCCTTCAAGTTCGTGGAAATCAACGGGGAGTCCCCGGCGGGCATCGCCTACATACACGAACTCGCTGGTATCTACCGCGAGTTGCCCACGTTTCAGAAGTTCACCGAGCGGTACCCGGTCCGTTTCGTTTCGCCACTTCACCACACGGTGGATGGATTGCTCCGCGCCTACCACGAGGAGTTCGAGGGAAAAGAGGACCGACCGACGTTCGCGATTGTCGATCATCTGGACGTGCCCACCATCCACGAGTTCCACTTGATCAAGGAATACCTCGAGCGCATCGGGATGGACTGCGAAATCATCGATCCGCGGGAGCTGGAGTGCAAAGAAGGCTGGATCTACGCAAACGGAAAGAAGATTGACATCCTCTACCGGCGCCTGCTCTTGAACGAATATTACGCCATCAAGGACGATTGCAAGGCGTTCCTGGACGGATACAAGGCCCAGAAAACGTGCTACCTCAACACGTTTCGCACCAAGCTCGTCCACAAGAAGGCACTCTTTGCGGTGCTCACGGACGCTCGGTTTACCGACTTCCTGTCTCCCGAGCAGAAGTACGCCATAGGGGCGCACATTCCGTGGACCAGGATACTCAGGCCAACCAAGACGTCGTTCCGGGGGCTGCCCATCGACCTGGTGGAATTTGTGCGGGCGAATAGGCAGTTCTTTGTGATCAAGCCGAACGACGAGTACGGGGGAACCGGAGTCACGCTGGGTTTCGCCGCCTCGCAATCGGAATGGGAGCAAGCCATTTCCATCGGCGTGCCCGGCGGGTATGTGGTTCAGGAGACCGTGGATATTCATCGGGAGCCTTTCCTGATGAAAAATGCCGGGGGCTGGGAATCAGTCCCCTCGGTCATCGATCTGGACCCGTATCTGAATGGTCCCTTGCTCGGAGGCTGCCTGACGCGAACCTCGGCCACAAATCTCGCGAACGTCACGGCCGGCGGCGGAACACTACCGATGTTTATTCTGAGGTATCACTAGCGGTGGCGCCTGTTCGAATCGCCATTATCGATCTCTACGACCGTGTCCCCAATGAGGGAATGCGGGCGATCAAGGAATTGGTGGAATCGAACGCCTACCTGGCGGGCGAGGCGGGATTCGAGACTGAGTTTTTCGAAGCCCGGTTCGATGGGTCCATGCCGGACACCTCGTTCGACATCTACATCTCCACCGGCGGGCCCGGCAGTCCCTTCGATGGTGAGGGTAGCGCGTGGGAGCGCAGCTATTTCCGGTGGATCGATTCCATCAGGGAGCACAACGTGCGAGGAGCCGGACTGCCCAAGAGCGTCCTCTTCATATGCCACTCGTTTCAGCTCATGTGCAGGCATTTCGGAGTTGCGTCCATCGTCCCGAGGGGAAGCCGGTCGTTCGGCATTTTCAAAGTGCACCCGACCTCGGCCGGACGAGTGGATCCTCTCTTTCAAGGGCTGGACAGTCCCTTTTATGCCGCTGACTTCCGGGACTGGCAGGCACTTCAACCCAACCATGACCGGCTGGACGAGCTTGGCGGGGCCATTCTAGCGTTGGAGAAGAAACGCGATCATATTCCGTTGGAGAGGGCGGTGATGGCGATTCGTATATCGCCATACCTGGTGGGCGTTCAGTTTCACCCGGAGGCAGACCCCATTGGCATGACCAGGCACTTCAGCAAGCCCGACCTCGAGGCCAAAGTGGTGACGGACCACGGACGCGGGAAGTATGACCAGATGATGGATCGGATGGAAGACCCGGAGATTCTGAAACGAACCTATGAGGCCGTCATCCCGCAGTTTTTCAAGGATGCGGTGGCGCGAACGGTTTATAGCAATGTGAAATCGCCGAATTCAGCCACCTGTGCCTGAAGTGACTTTACCGCCGCTGGAATCCCCCGCCGAGCCCGAGGTCGAAGTGCTCGAAGCCGAAGAGGTCGAGGAGTCGTCCCAGACGATTCACGTCCCGCGGTTTCACGTGATTCT
>CAYXSE010000070.1:5173-9670 GCA_964466675.1 uncultured Rhodothermales bacterium
ATGAGTACGTCATTGAGATGCTCATCGACACCTTCGGTCACTCCCTCGAACGAGCGTTTCGCATGGCCCAAAAGGTAGATTCAGCCGGGTGGGTCGTGGTGGATACCACTACCCGGGAGCGGGCGCAACTGAAGCGAGACCAGATCCAGAGCTACGGTGCCGACTGGCGAATCGAGCATTGTACGGGCTCCATGTCCGCTACGGTGGAGTCGGCCGAGTGAATCCTTTTCCGCGCTGACTCGTCTCCTGGGTTCCACGACTTCGCCCTGACTATGAAGGTTGTCTCGCTCGTTCTGATTGTTGTCGCGCTGGCCATGCCTTCGTCCGCCCAACAGTCCCCTCTTGACGCGACTCTGGAAGCCATCTACCAGGATGGTACAGAGAGGTCTCAGATTTCGGAACTGGCGCAGTACCTGGCTGATGTGATCGGGCCGCGATTGACCGCGTCTCCTGCGCACGAGAGAGCCATCGACTGGGCCTCGGCTCGCTTTTCCGATTGGGGAATCGAAAGCCATCGGGAGGCCCAAGGGACCTGGCGAAGTTGGAGAAGAGGGCTGGTCAGCCTGGATCTCTTGGAACCCCGGATTCGATCACTGGAGGGGACTCTCCTCAGTTGGAGCCCCGGAACGATTGGATCTGCCGAAGGAGGCGTGGTCCTCCTCCCGGATGTGCGAGGAGAGGAGCAGTTTCGGACATGGCTTCCCAATGTGCGCGGCAAATTTGTGCTGTTGACCCCCTATGAGCCGTCCTGTAGGCCAGCCGCCGCGTGGGAGGAATACGGCGGTGCGGCGGCCAAGGGCTCCTTCGAGCAGAATCGCGACTTATCGAAGCTGGCCTGGCAGGGCCGGGTCGACAACATTGGTCTGTCGACCCAGGCCATCATTGACGAATTGGAGAATGCCGGGGCAGTAGGCTTCTTCACGAACCTGTGGACGGGAGAACGAGGTACAGACCGGATATTTCCGCTGACCTATTCCTTCCGAGGCGCGATGAACCACAAGGCCGCGGCATTTGGCCTCAGCTGTGAGGACTACGGACTGCTCTTCCGACTGGCATCCAACAACCAGGGACCCGTTGTTCGGGCCTACGGCGACGCAGAAGAACTCGGCGAAACAGCCGCGCACAACCTCATTGCGGTGATTCCGGGCACCGAGTTGCCGGATGAGTACGTCGTCCTGTCCGCGCACTTCGATGCCTGGGACGGCGCGAGCGGCATGACTGACAACGGCACCGGAAGTGTCACCATGATGGAGGCCATGCGTCTTCTGAAGAAGCACTACCCGAATCCTCGTCGGACGATCATCGCGGGGCTGTGGAGCGGCGAAGAGCAAGGCCTGAACGGCTCTCGCGGCTACTCTGCCGACCACCCGGAGGTACTCGAAGGTCTCCAGATTCTCCTCAACCAGGACAATGGCACGGGCCGCATTTCGACCATCGACATGCAGGGCCTGACAGGCGTGATCGAGTTCTTCAAGAGATGGTTCGACCGGCTGCCCATCGATCTCGTCGAGGATGTTGAGCTCATCACACCGGGGAGCCCCGGTACGTCCGGAAGCGACTACGTCAGCTTCATTTGCGCGGGTGCACCCGCCTTTAATCTGCTATCCGACGACTTCGACTATCGCTCGGGGACGTGGCACACCAATCGGGACACCTTCGACAAGTTGTCCATGGACGACCTCGAGTCCAACGCGACGCTGGTTGCGATGCTGGCCTACCTGGCTTCCGAGGATGACCGGCTGCCTCGGGATCGGGACCCCAATGACGAGTGGCCAGAATGCCAGTTGCCGGACCGGACGACGGGCGAGCGGTTTCGGTAGTGCCTCAATATTCATCCGTCAAGGCAAAATCCTGCTTCCTGGTCATCCACAGGCCGCGGGTGAAATCCGGGAAGTCTTGCCTGCTTCCACCGTTGGCAATGGACATCTCGCTGAGCGGGGTGACCGCGCTCCAAGCGGCGGCGTCGTAGGCATCTAACGGCGTCTGGACTTGGAGCTTGCAGGCCTGAACGAACGCGTTCAGCGAGAAGAAATCCATGCCTCCGTGGCCCGCCCCGGTGGCCTCCTGCTCGTACCGTTTCCACAATGGGTGATCGTGTTCTTCGAGAAACGGAGCGGCCTCCTGCCAGCGATGCGCGGGCTCCATGCCATCCAGATAAATGCTTCGGTTGAGATCCATCCAGATGCCGGCCGTTCCTTGGACTCTGAAGCCCAGAGAGTAGGGCCGGGGGAGATTCGTGTCATGGCTGACGACAATGGACTCTTCGTTCTGGGTGGTGATGACGGTGGTCACCACGTCTCCCAATTTGAACTCCACCTTGGCGTTTGGATGGTCCTTACCACCATGTTTGACGATGTAGTCGTGCAGTCCTCGGCTCTTGGTTGAGGTCGACGTCAGCGAAACGAAACGGTTGCCGCGATTGACGTCGAGGTACATCGCAACCGGGCCCAGTCCGTGCGTGGGGTATAAGTCCGCATCGCGATGGACCGAGTGAAGCGTTCTCCATTTGGCCTCGGAAAACCCTTTCTCTCCGAACTCCACACCGAGCCCATACGCGGTCTTGCCGTCGTTGAATTTGACGAACCGTAGGTCGTGCTGATAGCCGCACTCGCAGTGGATGAGTTCACCGAACATGCCCTTGCGGACCATATTGAGTATGGCGAGTACGTCGCGGCGATAGCAGACGTTTTCCAGGATCATGACGGGCACACCCGTCTCCTCGTGCGTGTTTACGAGGTCCCAGCACTCCTCCATGGTGTTCGCAGCGGACACCTCCACACCGGCATATTTGCCCGCTTTCATGGTCGCGACCGCCATGCGCGTGTGCCACAACCAAGGCGTGGAAATGACCACGGCATCCACGTCGTCCCGCGCCAGGAGGTCCATGAAGGCGTAGTCGCTGCCTGTGTAGGTGGCCGGCGCGGGATGACCGGCGTCGGTGACGAGCTTCACGGCTTGGGCCAATGCGACGGGATCGATGTCACACAGGGCGACAACGGCAATATCACTCCGCTGCAGCGAGAACCTGACATGGTCCCGGCCGCGAAGACCGGTGCCGATGAACGCCAGGCGGACAGCATCAGACGGCGTCCGGCGCTTGATCACCGCCGGAGCCGGAGCCGCCGTCGCCGTGCCCGTTTTAACGGCAGAGGCGCCGACGGTGGCGATGGCGCCGGTCTTGAGAAATCTGCGACGATCCATGGTATAGGTGGGGTCGTGATGAACTCACGAATATCGCGAACTCCCCGTGAGCTTCCCAGCCGGCGAACGGCCGGTTATGGAAGGGCTGGGACTGTACATGCCAGGGCCCTATCATCGCCTACCTTCACGCTCGCGAGACCCTCCGAATGCAGTTATCCGGTATTGATTGGGCCATCATGGCCACGTATTTCGCCCTCTCGCTGGCCGTGGGCGTGGCGGTCGCCAGAAAATCCGGAAAGAACTTCAACTCGTTCTTCCTCGCCGGCCGCTCACTCCCCTGGTGGCTCCTGGGAATCTCGATGGTGGCAACCACCTTCTCGACCGATACGCCAAACCTGGTTACCGATATCGTGCGGTCCAGCGGCACCTTCGGGAATTGGACCTGGTGGGCCTTCCTGCTTACGGGTCTCCTGACGGTGTTCCTCTACGCCAAGTTGTGGCGCAGGTCTGGAGTCCTCACGGACGTCGAGTTCTACGAACTCCGGTATTCCGGGAAGATGGCGGCCTTTTTACGTGGATTTCGCGCCGCGTATCTGGGCATCCTGTTCAACGTCCTCATCATGGCGTCGGTGACACTTGCCGCCATCAAGATTGGCTCGATCATGCTGGACTGGCCGCCGCTTCGAACCGTCGTTGTCGCGGCAACCGTGACCATGATATATAGCGCCGCCGGAGGCCTCAGAGGCGTGGTCCTCACGGATTTGGTTCAGTTTGGACTGGCCATGGTCGGCTCCATCGGCGCGGCCATCTATGTCGTAAACATGCCCCAGGTAGGCGGTCTGGACGCCTTGTTCTCCCACCCGGAAGTCCGATCCACGATGGACTTCCTGCCTGATTTTTCGTCCATGTCGTGGGGCGAACTCATGCCGGTGTTTCTCGTGCCGCTCGCCGTCCAATGGTGGGCTTCTTACTACCCCGGTGCCGAACCAGGGGGTGGCGGCTACGTGGCGCAGCGAATGCTCTCGGCCCGAACCGAGAAGGAAGCGGCCGGAGCCGTGTTACTCTTCAATGCGCTGCACTACGCTCTTCGCCCCTGGCCTTGGATCCTCGTGGCTTTGGCGTCCCTCGTTGTATTTCCTGACCTCGCCTCCATCGCCACCCAGTTCCCGAATGTGCCGGATCAGGTTGTTCGGAACGACCTGGCCTATCCGGCCATGTTAACCTTCCTGCCCGCCGGGCTCCTTGGCATTGTGGTGACTTCGCTCGCCGCAGCCTACATGTCCACGATGTCGACCCAGGTGAATTGGGGATCATCGATCATCGTGAACGACATCTATCATCGCTTCCTGAATAAGG
>CAYXSE010000070.1:9708-15437 GCA_964466675.1 uncultured Rhodothermales bacterium
GAGCAGGTCTGGGCGGGCCGGCTTGCTACGGTCGTGCTCATGATCCTGGCCTGCGGCCTCGCGCTCCTCCTGGAAAACTCGCTGCAGGTGTTCAACATTGTCCTGCAGATCGGCGCGGGTACTGGTCTCCTCTTCCTCCTGAGATGGTTTTGGTGGCGGATCAATGCTCAGACTGAACTGACGGCCATGGTCGTCTCGCTGCTGGTGGCCGTCTACTTTCAGTTGATCAACGATCACGGAATGGCCGACTGGACGCAGCTGTCTGTCGGGGTGCTCATCACAACTGTCGCCTGGTTGGTCGTGGCCTTCGTTACCCCGTCCACTGATCGTGCCACGCTGGTGGCGTTCTACGAGAAGATCCGACCCGGCGGGAGGGGATGGGCCCCCATCGCGGCGGAGGCGGACCCTGCGATTAGAGAACAGACCGAGCGAGGCGATGACGTTCCTATGGCCCTCCTGGCCTGTGTTCTCGGTGGCGCGGCGATTTACGGCTTCCTTTTCGCGACCGGATTCTTCTTGTTTGGACGATTGGGCGCCGCCATCGCGAGCGCGGTAGTTTCAATGGCGGCTACGTTCTTCCTCTCCCGGATCTGGCCGAGGCTCTCTTTTTCCTGAGTGGACATTGCCTCCTGAGTGGATATTGCTGCTCAGAACAACGATCGCCCGTCAAGAATGAAAGCCCCCGGGCCCTGATCCTCCACGAATCCATGCGCCGTTGAGGAGAACCGCTTTCGGAAGCGGGCCAGCGTATCTCCGATAATGGCGCCCTCATCCCCAGCAGGGACGAGGGCCCATACCGAGCCCCCGAAGCCCGCGCCAAATGATGTTGCGGCCATTGCGCCGCACTCTTTCGCGGCCTGACACAGATAAGAAGTTTCGGGTACCTGATTGCCCAATAACGACTCCGCTCCGGCCTGGCTGGCGTCGACCGCATGGGCAAAGGCACCCGTGTCCTCGTTGTCCAACGCCCAGGAGGCGGCCTCAACCGCCGCGATTTCATGGCAGAAAGCACTAAGGCGAGTCAGGAGCCGCCCGTTTACCATCTTTCCTAGCTCATTGAGTTGGTCTCCGTCTAGCAACCCGATGGCGGCAACCGGGCTGCCGAGCGAATTCCAAACGGTTCTCAGGCCAGAGGCAAGTTCGGACGCCGTGTTGTAGGCATGCTGCGCATCCCCCGTCTTTTTTGCGTGGACGCCGCTGGCCAGGACGATGACGGAATAGCCGGCAGGCCACTCCCAGGTGGTTTCCAGCTCGGCTCGGACGTACTGGAATCTTCGAATGTGTCCGGACTTGCCTCTGATAATTGCCGTGTGATCCTGCGATCCGCCTTTCGTCCCGACGCCTCCTCGTCCTTTGAGCGATTTGATTCCTTTGAGCGATTTGAAATCGACACCGCTTTCGATACTGGCCAGGTAGTCCGCCAGATCCTGATGCGAGGTGATCGCTTCTTGCAATAACGGATCATCAATCCAGCCGGTCGCATGCGCCCAGGCCAGAAACACACAGGTGATGAGGGCCGACGAACTGCTCATTCCCGCTGCTCTAGGCAGGTCACTTTCGAGGACGATTTCCGCCCCTCTGGACGCTGAGGGAACGTTCGAAAGGACGCGGCGGATCACGGCGACCGGGTACGTCGTCCAGCCATCGGCCATAAGGCTCGTCTCCAAGGGCAGCTCGGCGATCAGTTCCCGGCTGGAATCGACAATCCGGAGTATCGACTCGTTGAGCGGTCGGGCAACCGCGCAGAATCCGTGCCCCGCGGCCATCGTGATGCTGCTACCGCCCGCGTAGTCGGTGTGCTTCCCGACCAACTCAACCCTCCCCGGGACAAACAGCCGAACGTCGCCCTCTCCAAGCGCGAAAAATCGCCCGGCAAGCCGAGTGGCCTGGAATTCCGAGCAACCGCGTTCCACGAGCGTGCTTTGAAGGTCCGGCTGCATGTCTGAGGATACGGTGCACTATCCTTCCGATCATGAGACGTCTCTTCTTCCTCCTCCCTCTCCTTGCGGCCTGTACTACCTCTGAGCCACAGGGCTACGACATCATCATTCACGGCGGCCGCATAGTCGATGGAACCGGTAATGCGTGGTACTACGGAGATCTTGGCATCCGCGGAGATCGGATCGCCGATATTTCGCCACCCGGACTCTTGGATGACGAAGGATCCACGCGGCGAATAGACGCAACCGGGCTGGTCGTGGCGCCGGGATTCATAGATATACAGAGTCACTCTCGAGGGTATCTGCTGAACGGCGATGGCCGGGTTGTCGCCAAAGTGACCCAGGGTGTCACGACGGAAATCCTTGGCGAAGCAGTGAGTAACGCTCCAGCCAACGAGCGAACATTGGACTCGAGAGGAATAGAGGATCCTCAGGCCAGGGAGCGCGCATTGAGGTTCACTGGCCGCCACGGATTCGCCCGGTGGCTCACGGCCATGGAAGAAAACGGAATTTCAGTCAACGCGGGGTCTTTCGTTGGGGGAGAAACCATCCGGGTCTATGCGAAAGGTGAAGCACAGGGCGAAGCGACATCGGCCGAGTTGGATACCATGCGTCAGGTCCTGGCCGCCGCCATGGAGGATGGCGCATTCGGTCTCGCCACCGCGCTGATCTACCCGCCATCGAGTTTCGCCGGGACGGACGAATTGGTCCGCGTAGCCGAGGCGATGGCCCCGTATGGAGGCGTTTACATCACGCACCTGCGGTCGGAAGCCGACCGGTTCCTCGAGGCCATCGACGAGGCCATCGAAATCGGAGCGAGGGCCGGCGTACCGGTCGAGATCTATCACCTGAAGGCGGCTGGAGCCCGCAATTGGCACAAGGCGCAGTTGGCCATCGACAAGATCGACGAGGCGCGCGCGACTGGATTGGACGTTCAAGCCGACATGTATCCGTACACCGCCGGGGGGACGGGCCTCACCGCCGCGCTCCCGCCCTGGGCTTCTGCGGATGGGAAGCTGTTTCACAACCTGGGCGACCCCGAGATGCGCGCGCGCATCAGGGAAGAGATCCTGCACCCAACCTCGGACTGGGAAAACCTCGCGGAGTTGGCTACTTCAAGCGGGGTGCTGCTGGCCGAATTCGAGAAGGACGAGAACCAGCGCTGGGCAGGGATGAGGCTTTCTGAGGTGGCGAGCGCGATGGGGAAAGACTGGGTGGACACCGCCTTGGATCTGATCCTGTCCGACTCCTCTCGCATCGAGACGATCTATTTTCTCATGAGCGAAGAGAACCTCGAACGGCAGATGCGGCAGCCATGGATGAAGTTCGGCACAGATGCCAGTGGACATGATCCGGATAGTGCCGACGGCCTGGTGCACCCGAGGTCCTATGGCACTTACCCGCGCATCCTGGGTCGGTATGTGCGCGAGCGCGGCGTAATGGGGCTGGAGGAAGCCGTTCGCAAGATCTCTTCTGCGGTTGCCCTCAGGCTGTCCCTGGTAGACCGGGGCCTGCTCCGCGAAGGCTTTTTTGCCGACGTGACCATCTTCAATCCCGACACGATCATCGACCAGGCCACCTACACGGAGCCACATACCACATCCATGGGTGTGGAGCACGTGCTGGTCAACGGGACCCCCGTGCTGCTGGACGGGGTACACACGGGCGCGAAGCCCGGTCGAGCTGTGCGCGGACCCGGCTTCGTTGACCGCGGCTTATGAGCTCAGGCGTCAGTCGGCTGGAACCATTCGAACGATCGACCGCTCTCCTCCGGCGGAATCGACTGCCAAGTAGATATAGCCGTCGGGCCCCTGACGAATGTCTCGAATACGACCCACGTCCTGAACGATCGTTTCCTCCCGTTTGACTCGGGAGCCGTCCATCTCAAGCCGCGCCACCTGGGCCCCGGCCAGGCCGCCGACCAGCAGATTCCCCTGCCATCCAGGAAACTTGTCTCCCGTGTAGATCAGCAGCCCCGAGGTGGCGATGGAGGGTACCCAGAAATGTACGGGCTGCTCCATGCCATCGCGATGGGTTCCCTCGTGGATGACCGAGCCCGACCGATAGTTGACGCCGTAGCCAATCACAGGCCAACCGTAGTTTTTTGACTCGACAATTCGGTTGAGTTCATCGCCTCCCTGCGGCCCGTGTTCCACCGCCCAGACCTCCCCCGTCTCCGGATGGATTGCCAGTCCCTGTGCGTTTCTATGACCGAAACTCCAGATCGATGGCTCTACTCCGTCGTCTCCCACAAACGGATTGTCCGAGGGGATTCGTCCGTCATCATGTAGCCGGTTTATGGTGCCGCGGTGGTCTGAGAGATCCTGCGCGCCGTGGGATTCCAGGTCCCCCCGGGGCGGCTCCTGCCGATCCCCGACCGAAACGAAAATGTAGCCCATCGAATCGAAGGCCAGCCTACCGCCATAGTGGCCACGCCCGGTGGAGTTCGCCACAAAAATGTCTTCCACATCGGTCAAGGCATCATTCGCGAATCGGGCGCGCGCGACAGCAGTTGTTGAGTTGCCGTCGAGTGGCTTGGAGTAAACCAGATAAATCAGGCTGTTTTCGGAGAAATCAGGATGCACAACCACATCCAACAACCCCCCTTGTCCACGAGCGTGGACGTCCGGAACTCCGGGGACCGCCTCGCTCAGGAGGTGTCCGTCTCTAATGATCCTCAGGCGGCCGGGTCTCTCTGTCACCAGCATGTCGCCGTTCGGCAGGAACGCCATGGACCATGAGTTGTGTAGCGACCCGGCTACGGTCTCCAATCGATAGTCGTGGACTTCGGCTGTGTACACCTGAGCGGCGACAGGAAGCTGGGACAGCGGCAGGAGGCCCAGAACGAGTAGTGCGATTCGGCGCATGGGTAGTCATGAATGGATTGATGTGGCGACGGCAATCTAAGGCTCACACGTCATGACGCTTCCAGGCTCCCCGCCGGAACCAGATCACACCGACTGCGGCCAGAACTACCTGCGAGATCGCGATGGTAACGAACACGCCTTTGGCCCCCATTCCGCTGTAAATGGCCAGGTACCAGGCCAGCGGCAACTGCACCATCCAATAGCTGATCAGATTGATCCATGTTGGTGTGGTCGTGTCCCCGGCCCCATTAAACGACTGGACCGTGATCATCCCGATTGCCCAGATCGGAAACGAAAGCGCCATGATAAACAGGCTCTGCCCACCGATCTCAATCACCACCGGATCCGACGTAAACCACCTCATGATTGTTTGATTGGAGAGCATGATGATGACTCCCAGGACACCCAGAAACACGGAATCCACCGCCGCACAGATCCAGACGGAGCGCTCCGCCCTGTCGGGTCGCTTCGCTCCCAGGTTTTGACCCACCATGGTAGCGGCCGCGTTTGCTACCCCCCAGGAAGGCAGCAGCGCAAAAATGATCACACGAATGGAGATGGTGTAGCCGGCCATCGCCTCGCTCCCGAATTCGGCGACAATGCGCATCATGGCCATCCAGGATGCCGTTCCCACCAGGTATTGGACCATGCCCGGCCCCGAGACGCGGATCAGTCGGCGAGCCAGTTGCGTGTCGAAGCGAAAATGGCGCATCGCGAGGCGGATGTACTCCGAGCCTCGGAAGAGCACCCAGAGCTGATATCCAACCCCGACGCTACGCCCGATCGCTGTAGCTACGGCGGCGCCGGTGACCCCCATTGCTGGTATTGGCCCGAAGCCGAATATGAACATCGGGTCCAGCACCACATTTAGGATGTTCGCGATCCATAAGGCGCGCATCGCGGCTGCGGCATCCCCGGCCCC
>CAYXSE010000071.1:0-15265 GCA_964466675.1 uncultured Rhodothermales bacterium
CGGAACGGTGACTCTGATTGGGGCGACGACAGAGAACCCCTATTTCGAGGTTATCAAGGCGCTTGTGAGTCGGTCCAGGGTCTTCGAACTCAGAAGCCTTACGGAGGACGACCTTCGCGGGGTGGTGACGCAGGCTCTCGCGGATGAGAGCAGGGGTTATGGGAAAATCGATGTGCGATTGGATACAGATGCGTTTGACCATCTGGTTTCCACGGCCAACGGCGATGCGCGCTCCGTCCTGAATGCACTTGAGCTGGCCGTCGAAACCACGGAACCGGACTCAGAGGGCGCGGTCCGGGTATCGCTAACTGTGGCGGAGGATTCCATCCAGCAGCGGGCCGTGCTCTACGACAAGGAAGGAGATGCCCACTTCGACACCATCAGTGCCTTTATCAAGAGCCTTCGGGGCTCGGATCCCGATGCGGCCCTCTATTGGCTGGCGAGGATGGTATACGCGGGAGAGGATCCACGTTTCATCTTTCGCCGCATGCTCATCTTTGCCGCGGAGGATGTCGGTTTGGCCGACCCGCGCGCGTTGGAGATGGCGGTGGCCTGCCAAAGGGCTTTCGAGGTCGTTGGCTTGCCGGAGGGCCGATTCCACCTTTCAGAGTGTTGTCTGTACTTGGCGACCGCTCCGAAGAGCAACTCGACCCTGGCATTTTTCGACGCCCTGAAGCATGTGGAGAATGAGCGGAGCGGAGATATCCCGAACGCGCTCAAGGACGCCAGTCGGGACGCCGAGGGGTTGGGTCATGGGCAAGGCTACAAATACCCGCACGCCTATGACAATCACTATGTCGCGCAGCAGTACCTGCCGGATGCCATGCAGGGTACGTTCTTCTACGAGCCGAGCGACGTGGGGTACGAGCGCCGGATTCAAGAGCGCTTGGACTACTGGCGGAGCCGTGACAAGAAGGAAAGCCTGGAGAAGCGCATTGTCCGTTACGGGGAGAAGGCCCGTGCGGGCACTCCCGGGCCGCGTTCCTCCCCCGGTTCCGCGGGCACCGACCCAAAATCGACATAGCAGCAGGCCGTTCGGGCGGCTATTTTGACGGGTGCGGCGCTTATTGAACATCGCGGAGGCTATCGACCGGTTTAGCGACCGGACCGGGCGGCTATTGTCTTGGTTGACGCTCGGAATGGTCCTGGTGGCGTCCTACAACGCGATAGTACGCTACCTGGCCCGCTACACCGGCGTGCGATTGAGTTCGAACATGTATATCGAGCTACAATGGTACCTGTTCAGCCTGCTCTTCCTGCTCGGTGGCGCGTACGCCCTAAAGGCGAACTCCCACGTCCGCGTCGACGTGCTCTATGGGAAGCTTGGCCTCAAGGGCAAGGCCTGGATCGACTTCGTCGGCGCTGTGCTGTTGCTGATCCCGTTCTGCCTCTTGATGTTATGGGTGTCTTGGCCCGCGGTAGCCAACTCCTGGTCCGTACTCGAACAGTCTCCCGACCCAGGCGGGCTGCCACGGTACCCCATCAAGACGGTCATTCCGATCGCATTCCTGCTCCTGCTGGTTCAGGGAGTCTCGTTCGGCATTCGGGCACTTGCCACCATTCTCGGGGCGATGCCAAGCGGGGGCCCTGAAAAGGACGCGCTAGACAACGGGAACGTGACTCCGGAGGCGACCTGATGGAGGAATGGCTTGGACCCCTGATGTTCGTTGGGGCGCTACTGCTGATTTTTACCGGTTTTCCGGTGGCGTTTGCGTTGGGCGGCACCGCGATTCTGTTCGCTTTAATTGGCGTGGAGGTGGGCATATTCGATCTGAACCTCCTTTTGGCCTTGCCCGACCGGACCTTCGGTGTGATGTCGAACTACGTGCTTCTGGCGGTGCCTTTTTTCATCTTCATGGGCACGATGCTCGAGAAGTCCCGGCTGGCGGAGGATCTGCTCACCACGATCGGCCAGCTGTTCGGGCCTCTTCGTGGTGGGCTCGCGATGGCGGTGGTCCTTGTTGGGGCGCTCCTGGCGGCGGCTACGGGGGTGGTTGGCGCATCCGTGGTCGCGATGGGGATGATCTCGCTCCCCGTCATGCTCAGGTACGGTTATGACAAGGAGCTCTCGGCGGGCGTGATCACGGCCTCGGGGACGCTGGGACAGATTATTCCACCGAGCGTGGTGCTGGTGGTCCTGGCGGACCAATTGGGCGTTTCGGTCGGCGACCTGTTCGTGGGCGCCCTGGTGCCCGGCGTCATGCTGGCGACTCTCTACGGGGTCTACGCCGGCGGGGTGGCCTACTTCCGACCGGAGAAGGCGCCTGCTCTTCCGCCAGAAGCTCAGATGAAAGACCGCAAGGTGTTGGCGAGGCGGGTCATGTTCGTGATGATGCCTCCACTGGTCCTCATTCTCCTGGTTCTGGGAAGCATCTTCATCGGCATTGCCACGCCCACGGAGGCGGGAGCGCTTGGCGCATTGGGGGCGATGGGGCTCGCCGCCGCCAACCGTCGTCTCACCCTGTCGGCGCTACGGGCCACCATGGACGAGACCACCCGGCTCACGGTGATGGTCATGTTTCTCCTGATCGGCTCGACCGCGTTCGCACTCGTCTTCCGCGGGTTGAATGGGGACCTTTGGATTCACGACCTGCTTACGGGCCTTCCGGGAGGCGTCGTCGGCCTGTTGATTGCCGCAAACCTGATCATATTCATCCTGGGCTTTTTCATCGACTTCTTCGAGATCGCCTTCATCGTGATCCCGCTTCTAGCGCCCGCCGCCCTTTTTCTGGGCATAGATCTGGTCTGGTTCGGAGTGATGATCGCGATGAACCTTCAGATGTCGTTCCTTACCCCTCCCTTCGGATTCGCCCTCTTTTACCTGCGGGGAGTAGCCCCTCCCGAGATCACCACCGCCCAGATCTACCGGGGAGTGATCCCCTTCATTGTGATCCAGGCCATCGGACTCACGCTGATTATCCTCTTCCCCTGGCTGGTGCTCTGGTCCTTCTAGCCGCCGAGGCATGTCAGGAGCCGTCGCCCAGTTGCGCAAGCAAGGCGTCATCCAGTCTATGCCCGCCCTCGAATGCCATCAGACGGTACTCCAGGCCCGTCGCATCCAGTCTTTCCAGGTACTCGGCTTTGCGCTCCGGGGTGATCAGTTTGTCTCTGGTCCCGAAGACCATGGACAGGTCCACCTTGGAGAACGAGCTCAGGGGATCCGCAATGTCATGGGCGACATCTCCCGCCCAGCAAATGAGCCGTGTAGCCGGAACAGATCCCATCGCAACCCATCGGCTCGCTGTGGCAGCCCCCTGAGAAAAACCCAGCACAGTTACTTTCACTGCAGCATCCAGATCAGACAGGACGGTATCACTGACGGCGTCGAGATATCCCAGGTAATCTTCGACCTCTTCCTCGCGGCCGACTGCCGTCATCCATGAGGCACCAACACCCCCGAAGAATCCCTTCGAATAGAACCGGGAAAGGGCCTCTGGCGCCACAAGAAGCCGGTTGCTCCGCACGAGTCGTTCACACGAACGGAGGAATTCTTCGGCCAGTTGACCGTATCCGTGCAGAAGGAACCATACCTCTTCGGCGGTTTCGGGCTCGCCCGAGATACAGTACCGGGCCGTGCGAGAGACGCTAATGTGGTGCGTGCTGAGGTTCAACGAGTCTTGTGGATATCGTCGATGATTCTGAAGTGGTGATCGGCGTGAATGGAGGCCAATCTCAGCCACTCATGTGCTCCAAAATCTCCGAAATAGGGGTGGGGCATCGTCCAACTCGATTCGGAGGCGGATTCCAGCGAGGTCCGCGTGGCCTCCCAGCGCTTCCTACTCCGGTTCAATGCTGTTCGGATGTCTTCGCGAGAAGTGGATTCCGCCGGGAGGGCACGCTCGGGTGACTTCCCTTTGCCTCTGGGAATTCGCCCCGCTTTCAGGATGAGTTTACCCGTCATCGTGACCGCTCCCCCGTCTTTTGCCGGCGCTGCTTTTTTGGCGATGAGGTCTACCGCTGTGAGCATACTGCCAGTGGCTAAGGCGATGTGCTGGAGTTGCCGGGCAACCGACCACCCGGAAACACCCGGCGCCGAGTGGAAGAGGGCGTCGTCTTCCTGATCCAGGAGCGACTGCGTCCGATGGAACTGCGCTTCGAGCTTTGAATGGAGCGTGCGAAGCTCGTTCAGATGGCGAGACATTGGTTGGGTGGTTGAATGCAGCGAACGTTGGCTGCAGTGTTTAACCGTATCCTGAACGACCATTCAGGTCAATCAAGATGCAGAATTCGTTGGACCAGGTAGACAGACGAATATTAGACATTCTCCAAGAGGACGGAAGCGTATCGAATGTCCAGTTGTCGCGGCAAATCGGGCTGGCTCCGGCCACGACGCTGGAGCGTGTTCGGAAACTGAAACTGAACGGATTCATCAGAAAGACGGTGGCTCTGGTGGATTCGGCCATGGTCAATCAGTCAACGGTCGCCTTCGTGAACGTATCACTTTCTATGCACGGGGCGGAAAAAGTGAATGATTTCGGCGCTCATGTCGAGGGATTGCCACAGGTTATGGAGTGCTACCACATCAGCGGAGATAGCGATTTCCTGCTCAAGATCGTCGCCAAAGACATAGAAGCCTACGAATCGTTTTTGCTGCACGAGCTCTCAGCGATCCCCTTCATCGGAAGAATACACACGTCTTTCGTGCTGTCCACCGCGAAACACGAGACTCGGATTCCGATTGAGGCCTGAGGCCTCCAGCCGGACCGGCCTCACTTCTCGCGCCGGTACAGGACTTTGCCACCGACAATGGTCAGATCCACCCGGGCGTCCAGGATCTCAGCCTCCGGCACTGTGAGAATATCCGCAGACAAGACCACGATATCTGCGAGCTTGCCAGGGGTGAGCGTTCCCTTCAAGGTCTCTTCGAATGCCGCGTAGGCGTTGGCAATGGTGTAGCTGCGGAGTGCATCGATGCGGCTGAGGCGTTCCTCGGGGAAGAATACTGATCCGTCGTTGAGTCGTCGGGATACGGTGGCGTAGTAGCTGGGCAGGGGATCCACATCCTCTACGGGAGCGTCGGTTCCATTCGCAATGACCACACCCGAGTCCAGCAGGGACTTCCAGAGATAGGCACCCTCTCTCGCACGTTGATTTCCCAGCTTCTCGTCAATCCAAGGGCCATCGGAGGTGGCATGCACCCCTTGCATGGAAGCGATCACGCCCAGCTCCGCGAATCTTGGAATATCGTCAGGGTGAAGGTGTTGCGCATGTTCGATGCGCCACCGCCTGTCCTCGTTGTCTGCCCCATCGAAGACCGCCTCGTAGATATCCAGGACCTCCCGGTTGGCCCGATCGCCGATGGCGTGGACATTCAACTGGTACCCGTGAGACTCGGCGAGTCGTGCGGTTTCCCTGATGTCGTCTGGGTCTGACGTGTTCAGGCCGGCGCTTTCCGGTTTGTCGTCGTACGGCTCCAGAAGCCACGCGCCGTGAGAGCCGAGGGCTCCATCGATAGAACGTTTGATCGATCTGACCGTGAGGTGATTCTCACCGTAGCCGGTCATCAAGTAGTTGTCCAGGTTCTCCTCCAGAGAAGCATTCGAGGCCCGTATCATCACGTAGAGCCTGACGGGCAGCTCGCCAGCGTCTGCCAGCCGCTTGAACCGATCGATGGTCGAGAATCCCGACCCCGCGTCATGGAACGATGTGATGCCTTTCGACAGCACTTCCTCGGCTGCCAGGCGGGCCTGCTCGATGGCCCGAGCCTCGGACTCCTCCGCCGTCTCGCTGCGTTGAGCCTGCGCACGCGCCCTCCCTACCAGCCCCTGGGCCGTCTCGCGGAGAAGACCGGTCGGCTCCCCCCGGACGTCGTGAACAATTTCACCTCCACTGGGGTCGGGGGTCTCCGACGATATGCCGCCCAGCCTCATGGCTTCTCCGTTTACGAACGAAGCGTGGCCGCTGGCGTGTCGCAACGCCACGGGGTTTCGCGGCGAGACCGCACTCAGGGTTTGGTGGGTCGGGACTCCGTCCACGGATCCTTCGGGTGTCTCGTCCCACTTCTCCTGATGCCAACCGCGCCCCGTAATCCACTCGCCGGGCTCGGCTTCTTCCACGGCATCGGCTACCTGAGCTACGATGTCGTCCCAGGTCGTGGCGGTGGTCAAGTCCAGGATCATTTTCGCGTTGCCGATTCCCATGAAGTGGGCATGACCCTCAATAAATCCGGGAATCACCAGACGGCCCTGGAGGTCGATGACCTCGGTGTCCGGGCCGATGAGGCCTTCCATGTCCTCGTCGGTTCCGACGAGCAGAATGCGATCACCCTGGGCGGCCAGGGCGGTCCCATCCGGAACGGCCTCGTCAAGCGTGACCACACGCCCGCCGCGAAGGACGAGTGTCGCAGAATCCGAATTCGAACAGGCGGAAAGAGTCAGGATCAGACCCAGGCTGAGGAGATACTTGTACATTTCAGTGCCCGGCGGGCTTCGAGATATTTACGAGGTTCAGGTGCCCAGGCTTTGGGACGAGGCGCAATAGACGGCTACCTGCACTACAGGTGCCCGAATGCGAAGTCGTTGAATGCGTTTTCCGAAGTCCCGAACCATCGATTGCTCTGGTCCTTGAAGCTATCGTAGGACGCGAGGATCGCTCGATAGGACGGGTCTGCCGCGGCGTCTTCGGCAATCAGCTCCGCAGAGGCCTGGGCGGCGGCTTCCATGATATCCTCGGAGAAGCGTCTGAGCTGGACATCGGCCGCGAGGAGTCGTTCAAGGGCGGGCGGGTTCTTGGCGTCGTAGGCCGACATCATGTCCACATTCGCCTCGGCGGCGGCGGCGGCCAGGGCGGCCTGATATTCGCTGGGGAGCGTGTCCCATGCGGCCTGGTTGATGTAGAAGGAGAGATTGGGCCCTGGCTCCCACCATCCGGGGTAGTAGTAGTAGCGTGCCACCTTGTAGAATCCGAGTTTTTCGTCGTCGTAGGGTCCGGACCATTCCGTGGCATCGATCACTCCCCGCTCCAGGGCGGGGTAGATGTCGCCGCCGGCCAGGACCTGCGCCGTGACACCCAGACGGTCCATGACTCGGCCGCCCATCCCGGGGATGCGCATGGTCAGGCCCTTCAGGTCTTCTACGCTCCCGATTTCCCGCCGAAACCATCCTCCCATCTGCACACCGGTGTTGCCGCCAGGGAAATTGATGATGTTGAAATCGGAGAACATGGAACGAAGGAGGTCCTTGCCCTCTCCGTAGTAGAACCAGGCATTGAACTGGCGGGCGTTCATCCCGAAAGGCACGGTGCAGTCGAACGCGAGTGCCGGGTTGAGGCCGGTGAAATAGTAACTGGCCGCGTGACCCATCTGGATGGTGGCCTTCTGTACGGACTCCAGGACCTGATCGAAGGGGACGAGTTCTCCGGAGGGAAAAACTCGGATGGTGAAGCGCCCACCGGTCAACTCGGACACCCGGTTGGCCAGCGTCTCGGCGGCACCGAAGATGGTATCGAGGGAGCGGGGGAAGGTCGAGGCCAGTCTCCAGGAAACGCGAGGTCGGGTTTGTACTGCGGCCGCCCCACCGGTCTCAGGGCTGGATCCGCATCCTGCGAGTAGGGCTCCACCGGAGAGGACGGCTCCGGTGGACAGGCCGGCATCCTTGATAAACTTGCGTCGCTTCATGAGTCGGGTTGTGGTTCTCGCCGAGGGTTCGGGCTGTCTGGAGTCTTTAACGTGGTCAACATGATACAGAATCCGGGCAAATTGAAATGACCGGGTCTAACCCGAGGGTCGCAAAGGCCGCATCATCACCTCGGAAATGAGGTAGTTGTCCGGCGCCTCCAGGACGTGAATGATGGTCGAGGAGACGTCCGCCGAAGTCATGGGGTTGGCACTGATCGGCACGCCCGCTGAGTTAAAAAACTCGGTCGCAATCGAGCCGGGATGTACACAGGTCACCTTGATACCGTTGGCGCGGACCTCTTTCATGAGCGATTCGCTCAATCCGCGCAGACCGAACTTGGTAGCATTGTAGGCGCCGATCTGAGGGCTCCCCATGAGGGCGGCCACGGATGCGATGTTGAGGATGTGCCCGCCAAACCCATGTTCCTCATTCTGGGCCTTCATGATTGGGATCACCGCGCGAGTGCACAGGAAGACACCACGAAGATTGGTCGCCATCTGGAGATCCCAATCCTCGACCGATAGCTCCTCAAAGGCACCGAATCGCCCAAGGCCGGCGTTGTTGATCAGTATGTCTATCGAAGAAGTTGCCTTGTTGATCTGCTCATAGGCGCGGGTTACATCTTCCTCCAGGGACACGTCGCAGACCACGGGCACGAAGGCGTCCCCGAGGGAAGCCCGGAGTTCATTCAAGGGCTCCTGCCGCCGAGCCAGGCCGTAGACGGTCGCCCCCTTTCGTATCAGAGCGCCAGAAAGCGCGGCGCCGAGACCGACTGAGGCGCCGGTCACGACGGCGGATCGATTCTTCAGGTCCATATTCTATAAGAGGCGTGGTTGAGGCAGAGGGGGGAAGATAGAGGCCGTGGCTCGCCTGTGGTAGAAGAGGAGATCCGTCGTAGGTTCCGTGAGTACCAACAATCCAAGATGCCTTCCCAACCAATATGACCGCCACTCCCGAAGCGGATGCCCAAATGGATGCCCAGATGGACGCCCTCTTGGAGCGTGCGACACCGCTCCCGGAGAAGTTTTTCGCCCGGGGGGCCGAGGTTTCGGCATCGGCGGTCATCAAGGCTCTGAGACCGTGTATTTCGGACAGCCGCTCTGAGAGGATACGAGCGGTGGTCGAGTCGCGAACCCGATCTGTGGTGGTCGTCATCGAGGGGTTGGCCAATGCGGGCAACGCCTCCGCCGTCATGCGAACCGCGGAGGGGCTGGGTTTCTTGCGATTCGACCTGATACAGGGAAATGTGCCTTACAAACATTCGGCAAGAACCACCCAGGGCGCTGAGAAATGGCTCGATGTGCGGACGTGGGTGAACCCGGCGGACTGCGCCAGAGACCTCAAGGATCGCGGGTACAGGATCTTGGCCACGCACCTGGATGCGGATGCTCAGCCGCTGGGCGAATTGGATTTCACCGAGCCAACCGCGCTTGTCTTCGGGAACGAGCTTGGCGGCATCTCTCAGACCATGCTTGAACAGGCGGACGGGACCTGCATCGTCCCGATGAGCGGGTTCGCCCAGAGTTTCAACATCTCGGTCGCGGCGGCCACCTGTCTGTACCACGTCCGGGAGGATCGCATTCGTCGGCGAGGGGCTCAGGGAGACCTGACGGCGGTCGAACGGGAGTGGCTCGAAGCGGTGTACTACCTGCGCGCGGTGAACCAAGGACAATCCATCCTGGACCGCGAGCCGGCAGGGCCTTGAAGTCGAGCCAACTCGAGGCCGATAACCGCGAACGCACCGGCCCGGGGCGCGTTTGAACGAGCCGCTCAATCATCTCAAGCCCCTTCCAATGCGACGATTTCTTGCTCTCGTGCTGGCCCTGGTCGTTGCCGCCTGTGCCGCGCCGGTGCCCGTTATCGCTCCCGACCCCACGCCGGAAGCAGCGGTGGGCCCGGAGTTTGGAGCGTTGATTCTGACGGGCTCGGAGATCCTTGTCCAGGCTGCGAGAACTCCGTCTGCCGCCATTCCGTCTGGCGCGACTCCGTCTGTCGCCGCCAGGGGCATTGAGCGAATCAACGGTGTGTTTCGTGGTGGCGCCGATGGCGTCGTGCTCTTCAGCGCTTCCACCGCGGATTCGACGCTGCTCCTGAGGACGCGCCACGGACGTGTTGTGGGCGTTCACGCTACTTCGGGAGAGGCCGTTTACACGGTCGCCTGGTCTCCGGACGGCAGTCAGGCAGCGTTTGGTCACTATCGACCCCGCGGTGAAGCTTCCCAGGGCAGACCGAACATGGGGGCCGGGGATATTCTGGTATTCGACGGCGAATCTGCCACCACGGTAGGCTGCTCGGCCTCCCGAGCCGTGCTCGGCTGGGCGCCCGATGGAAAACTGCTAGTGAGGAACACCGACAATCTGTATCTGATCGAGCGGGATGGGTGCGGAACTGTGGCGACGATCGACGCGCGCAGAATGCATCGCCTGACCGTGTCCCCGGACGTGAGCCGTCTCGTCTTCGTGCATCGGGAGTTGGAATTCGATAGGGCAACCCGGGCGTATGTGGCCGATTCGACATTCCGCATGACCGACCTCGCAGGCGAAAACGCTCGGACGGTGGTTTCTTTCAAGTATCGCCCGCAGGGATTCGCGTGGCGCGAGGATGGGTCCGAATTGGCGTTCGATGTCATAGATCCGAATATGCCCGGCGCACGGGCCATATCCATCTTCGACCTCAACACGGGCACCGCTGCCTACTTGCATCCTCCGACCAGCGCCGAGTCTCGCGAGTTTGGCCCCGCCTGGGCGCCGGGAGGAGGCCGGATGGCCTATTCGCAGGGAGGCGGAGACCGATCCACGATTGCTGTCCGGACATTCGCCAACCCATTTCCGGTGGTAGTTCCAGATTCCGAGGGTGCCGACCTTCTGGGATGGTTGGACGAGCATACGCTGGTGCTGCGGGATCCCGACGGAGTTTTTCGGGTGGTAGATCTGGCCGAGGGGAATTCTCAGCGGATCACCGGCGCTGATGCGGTCATCGAGGCCTGGCGGTTGCGGTAGCCGTCTCCGAGCAGCCATGCTGCGATTCTAGCCCTCCAAGGCCTTCTCCAATAGACCTCGCACCACTTCGGGACTCGCCCTGCCCCCGGTCTCTCGCATGACCTGCCCCATGAAGAAGCCCATGAGTCCTCGCTTGCCCTCGCGATAGGCGTCGGCCTTGCCGGCGTTGGACTCGACGGCGGATTTCACGGCTAGCTCCAGGACGCCCGTGTCCTCAATCTGGCCGAGGCTACGCTGCTCCACCAGGCGGGCCGGGTCTTCGCCGGTGAAGAGGACTTCTGTGAGAAGCTCCCTACCTGTCCGACCGGAAATCACGTTGGTCTCGACGAGATTCACGAGGGATGCCAGTAGCCTTGCCTCAAGCACGGGCGGTTCAGACGATGTCTTCCTAAGGCGCTGGACGTCGTGCAGGACCCAGTTGGCTACCAGCGTCGGCGTAGCATCCCTGGCCGCGGTCTCGAACAAGCCGAGCAGCCAGTCGTCGGCCGCCAGAATTGCGCTGTCATCTGAACTCAGTCCGAATGTTACCTTCACACGGGAGGCTTCTTTCTTCTGGGCCGACGTGAGTGTTGGGATCGGGGGCCCAGCGGGTGTGCTCGATGCCGGCCTCTGCTTCTTTCGGGACTCAGCGAGCGGCGCTTTCTTCTCCCACGTGTCACGCAGCGTGATCGTTCTATTGAACACGAGATTCTCCGCGGAAGAATCTTCGTCTACCATGAAGTATCCCTGCCGCTCGAATTGGAGCCTGGTTCCAGGTTCGGCTTCGGAGACGGAGTGCTCGATGAGCCCCGTCACGACGACCTTTGCCTGCGGGTTGACGAATGCCATGAAGTCCTCGTCCTCGGACGCGGCCTCCGGGTTGGGAACGGAGAAGAGTCGATCATAGAGGCGGAATTCAGCCGGAACAGCCTGCGAGGCCTCGACCCAGTGGATCGTGCCTTTCACCCTCCGGGACGCGTCCCCAGTGCGGGTACCTGAATCATAGGAGCAGATGAGTTCCTGTACCTTACCGTCGGGACCGGTGATCACCTCATCGCACCGGATGACGTACCCATGCCGAAGTCTGACTTCGGCGCCAGGAGACAACCGATGGAATTTCTTCGGCGGATCGATCCGGAAATCGTCCCGGTCGATGTAGAATGTGCCACCGAATGGGACCAGTCGGGAGCCGTCTTTCGGCACGTCGCGAGGCCAGTAGCTGGCATCGATCCACTCGATTTTATCCTTCGGCCAGTTCGAAAGCGTGACCTTTAGGGGATCTAGCACCGCCATCACACGCGGCGCCTTGTGGTTCAGGTCGTCCCGAATCACATATTCAAACATCCCGATATCGACCCGGTTGTCCGCCTTTGCGACTCCAATCAGGTCGCAAAATCGGCGAATGGCCTCCGGCGTGATTCCGCGACGACGCATCCCGGCGAGCGTGGGCATTCTGGGATCGTCCCATCCGTCGACGGCTCCGGACTCAACCAACCTGAGAAGTTTGCGCTTGCTCATGATGGTATAGTCCAGGTTCAGCCGCGCAAATTCATACTGGTAGGGACGGGGACCGGAAAACAGCGCGTCCACCAACCAGTCATATAGAGGCCGGTGCACTTCGAATTCCAGCGAACACAGCGAGTGCGAAATCCCTTCGATGGCATCCGAGAGCGGATGGGCGAAATCGTACAGCGGATAGATTGGCCAGTCCGACCCGGTCCGATAGTGTGCGGAATGTTTGATCCGGTAAATGACGGGATCTCGTAGCAGCATGTTGGGAGAACTCATATCCAGACGGGCTCTGAGCACATGCTCCCCGTCCTGGAACTCACCCGCCCGCATCCTCCCGAAAAGATCCAGGTTCTCGTCTCTGGTGCGATCTCGGAAGATGCTGTCGGTCCCGTGTTGGGTCACCGTTCCTCTGTTTTCGCGGATTTCCTCCTCCGACTGGCTGTCCACATACGCTTTCCCATCGCGTATCAGCCGGACGGCGAGGTCATACAGGCGTTCGAAATAGTCGGACGCATGGAAGAGGTCATCGCCCCAGTCGAAGCCCAACCAGCGAATGTCCTTCTGTATCGCGTGGACGTACTCTGCATCCTCGGTCTCGGGATTCGTGTCGTCGAACCGGAGGTGACAGGTGCCCTTGTAGTCGCCGGCCATCCCAAAATTGAGACAGATGGATTTGGCGTGACCGATGTGGAGGTAACCGTTCGGTTCGGGCGGAAATCGGGTAACCACTTGCCGGACCTTGCCTGACTCCAGGTCCCTTTCGACAATCTGCTCAATAAAATTCAGCCCGCCGGGACGTTCTGGTTCTGGAGCCTTGGTCATGAAGAGCGCAGTTACAGCGGTGAGCGGGGTGGCGCGGACGGCCTTTGTCGGGCTACTTTCCGCGCAGGATGCGAACGTTGCCGTTAGTGGTGCGGATGTGGATCAGGTTGTCGCCGCTTCCTGTGGATCCGGTGGCAGACAGGCGCGTCCGGACTCTAGAGCGGGAGCTTGGTGCGGTGACATTCATGTCGAAGTCACTCTCAATGACGTAGTCGTCTACATCCCGACCCCTGATGTCGATTCGGATGTCGAACTCCATGGACAGCCCATCGGGGACAATCAACAGGATATCGCCACCCATGGATGAGATCTTGACGTGTCGATCGCCGCTGGTTCCACCGACCATTCGGACATCCACATCGCCGCCCATGGTGCTCGCCTCAATCCATCCGTCAACGCTCTCGACCTCGATATCGCCGCCCATCGTTTCAGCCTTGAGGTAATTGCCATCCGCTCCGACCTCGATATCGCCACCCATGGTTTTCACGAAAGCACCCGCCGGGGCGTCCTCGACGGAAATATTTCCTCCCATCGTGTTTACGCGCATCTCCGATTCTCCGCGAGGATGCACGTCGCGATAGGTGATGTCGCCGCCCATGGTACTGGCGTTCACATCACCGCGAACACCGTTCAAGCTGATTTCGCCGCCCATCGTGTGAACCCTACCGTCCAGGTCAGAATCGCGAAGCTCAATTCTACCTCCCATCGTCTGCATATCGATGGTCCCCGTGAGATTTCGGAGGGTAAGGGATCCGCCCATGGTCTGGCCTTCAAAATCGCCGGAGACACCCTCAATGGTGACGCTTCCGCCCGTTAGATGCAGGTCTATGTTGAACCTGGCCGGGACTTCGATTATGTACTCGATGTCCGCGCGGTGGCTTCCACGGGATGGGAATTGAGAGCTCACCAGCACGCGGCTCCCGCGCTCGTCAAAGTCGAGGATGACTTGATCTGCGTCTCGACCGTCGCGGCGAACTTCGACGGAGACCTGAGAGGCACCTCCGGTGATAGTCACGGTGCCGCCGGCTTCCAAATCAAGCTCCAGCGTACCACCGGAGGCGGCATCAAAGGTGCGGGTAATGGTCTGTGCGGATGCCGGGAAGGCCAGCAGGGCCAGAGCCACGACGCACAAAAAAAGTCTAGAGTATTTCATATCCAGTAGAAGGCAGCAAAGTTGGTGTCTTGAGATCGGATCGATCCGGTCTGCTCCTTTGACACGCCGAGCGACCTCGAGGTTTGCAGACTATTTCCGGGAGTATCCCCGACCCACAAGCCGGACGAGCCCGGGCAGGAAGCGGGCCGCGGGAATGCCCAGTGTTTCCTTTCCGCCTACTGAGAAGACCGGCCGGCGTCGGGCTACTCCGCGTGCAATCTTCCGCGCACAAGTCTCGGCCGTCATGCCATGGGTGTGGTTGTCGTCCATAACGCCGAATGTCGAGCCGTCAGGCTTGAGGGAATGGAGCGTGATCTCGGAGTTGATGTAGCCGGGGCAGACCAAGGTGATGCCGACACCCTTGGAGTGGAGTTCGGCACGCATCGCTTCGAAATACCCATGCAGGGCAAATTTTGAGGCCGAATACGCGGAACTCCCCTGAATTGAGACTTGCCCCAGCACGGACGAGATAACCACCAATTGTCCCTTCCCTCGAGAGGCCATGGACTGTGCCACCAACCGTGCCAGGGAGACTGTCCCGGTAAAATTCACGTCCATGATCCGGCGAGTCACCGAGAGTTCGGTGTTGAGAGCCTTGCCCCGCTGCCCAATTCCACTGTTAAGAATGAGGACGTCCACCGGTCCAACCTTCCTCTCGACATCGGCGACTGCCTGCTCATGGGATTCATAGTCCGTCGCATCCAGCGGATAGACCAGATGCGTGTCCGGACTTACGCACGCCTGTCTTACGGCCTCCAGGCGCTCGGTTCTTCGCGCCGACAGGATGCACCGTGCTCCCAAACGTGCAAATTCCACGGCGAGCCCGGCACCGATCCCCGATGATGCCCCCGTGATCCACACGACCTTTGCATTGAACATTTCCGGTTACTGGAGTCTGATTGTTGGATGTTTCTTGGTAGGCGGCTACGATTCATAATACTGCCCGGGCCCTCATTCTGACCAACTACCCGGTGAGATATTCGTACCCTTCGAAACCGGCACACGACCTATATCGTTTCCAGGGCCATGGCACGGATCATCCAAACGGGGGAAACCCCGGCCAAGAAACGTAGAGCCCACATGCGCTCTTGTGCGGAGGTGCTGAGGCTGCTGGCGGAGCGGCCCGTGTTCGATGCAGAGGGGAAGGACATGACGGCATTCTTGGTGTTCAGCCTTCGCGGCGT
>CAYXSE010000072.1:0-15092 GCA_964466675.1 uncultured Rhodothermales bacterium
AAATGATCGCGGCAAGGAAGGAAAGGTCCTTCGTGTCTTCTCGGAAAAGGAGCGCGTGATCATCGAGGGTGTCAATCTTCGAATCCATCACACCAAGCCCAGTCAGACCCACCCGCAGGGAGGCCGGATCCAACAGGAAATGGCCGTTCATGCCTCGAACGTGATGCCTTTGGACGGAAACGGGGATCCAACCCGCGTAGGTCGCAAGCGTATTGAGGATCCTGATTCCGGGAAAGGACACTGGGTCCGCTACGCGAAGACCACAGGCGAAGAAATAGACAGTTAATGCATCCAGGGCAATCTTAGGATTGCCGCATAAAGGCACGGCAGCCATGGACGGCTACATACCAAGACTCAAGACAAAGTATCACGACGAAATTGTGGCGTCGCTCACCGAGGAGTTCAGCTACAAGAACGTCATGCAGGTCCCCAAGCTCTTAAAGATTTGCGTCAACAAGGGAGTGGGAGAGGCCTCGCAGAACAAGAAACTCATCGACGATGCCGTTGAGGAGTTGAGACGCGTCACCGGGCAGCATCCTGTTACCCGCCTGGCGAAGAAGAGCGTTTCCAACTTCAAACTTCGCGAAGGAATGCCGGTTGGTGCTTCGGTGACCCTGAGAAACGAGCACATGTACGAGTTTCTCGATCGATTGATCAGCCTGACACTCCCTCGTGTTCGCGACTTTCGGGGCATTCCCGACAAGTCCTTTGATGGGCGAGGCAACTACTCCCTGGGTATCAAGGAGCAGATCGTCTTTCCGGAAATCGAAGTTGACAAGGTCAATCAGATTTCGGGGCTGGATGTGACGTTTGTCACGACAGCGGACACGGACGAGGAGGCCTTGGCGCTGCTCAAGGCTTTCGGAATGCCCTTCGTCAGGAGAGATGAAGACGCGACGGCCTGACGAAACAGAACTAGAAAAACAGAGAATCGATGGCAAAGAAAAGCTGGATCGCTCGAGAGCGTAAGCGCGCCCGCACGGTGGCCAAGTATGCCGAGAGGCGTAGGCGGCTGAAGGAGGCGGGTGATTGGGAAGGCTTGCAGAGGCTCCCTCGCGACGCGAGTCCCGTCCGCATGCGTAACCGCTGCGCACTGACGGGAAGGTCTCGCGGTTATCTGCGCGCTTTCGGAGTAAGCCGCATTGCATTTCGCGAAATGGCTCGGGCGGGATTGATTCCCGGCATCCGGAAATCTAGCTGGTAGACCACCTGCTCTTCCAGAAAGATGCGTGGTTAAGCGCCTGCCCAGCAAGGCGAACTGACTGACATCCAACATTGATAGATCCATGAGTGCAACAACAGACCCAGTCGCTGACTACTTGACCCGCATCAGGAATGCGGCGCAGGCCGGCCATCGGCATACAGATATTCCCGCTTCCAAGCTGAAACGGGCCATTACCGAGATCCTGGTTGACAAGGGATACGTGAAGCGGTTTATCAACATCGCCGACGGCAAGCAGGGCCTCCTGCGCGTCTATCTCAAGTACCAGAAGAACGGACGGCCGGTTATTGATTTTCTCACTCGAGTCTCCAAGCCAGGACTACGCAAGTATGTCAAGGCTACCGCGCTACCTCGCGTCAAAAACGGGCTCGGCGTCGCTGTCATCTCCACCTCACAGGGTGTGATGACGGACAAAGAGGCGCGGACTGAGGGCATCGGCGGAGAAATACTCGCCTACATCTATTGATCGGTCCGCAGGACCGCCTCGGATATTTTCATCCGACCATTCTGAACTAGATACACCATGTCTCGTGTCGGAAAAGCGCCGATTGCCCTGACTGATAAGGTCAGCGTTGACGTCGGCAGCAACAACTTAGTAACGATCAAGGGCCCCAAAGGCGAGCTTTCGCTTCAGGTGGACCCTGACATTTCCCTGAAGTCGGAGGACGGCCGGTTGGTGGTCACCCGCCCAACAGACCAGAAACGTCATCGCTCCATGCACGGGCTGTACCGCTCGTTGTTGGATAACATGGTGACCGGAGTGTCCGAAGGCTACAAGCGGGAGCTTGAGGTTATTGGCGTGGGTTTCCGCGCGTTGGTGGAGAACGGGGTACTCGAGCTGGCGCTTGGCTTCTCTCATCCCATTTTCTTCTTGCCCCCAGACGGCGTCTCGATTACGGTCGACCCCAAGAGAGGAAAGAACACTTTCATCTCAGTCGAAGGAATCGACAAGCAACTCGTGGGCCAGGTTGCGGCGAAAATAAGGAGTTTGCGGCCACCGGAGCCCTACAAGGGCAAGGGTGTGCGGTACGTCAACGAATACGTTCGCCGCAAGGCAGGCAAGACGGCTGCCCGGTAAATGAAAAGCTGAAGGGCTGTCTCGCCACAGTCGATGACAGATTCTTTCAGCGCATAAAACATTATGGCAAAAACGAAGCGACAACAGCGAACTCGCGTCAAGCGGGGTATCCGCAAGAAGATATCGGGGACGGCGAGCCGCCCCCGTCTGAGTGTATTCAGGTCGAATCGGCACATCTACGCGCAATTGGTCGATGATCTTGCTGGGCACACGCTAGTCTCGGCCTCAAGCAACGCTGACGACGTCTCCGGAAAGCCAGTGGCTTGCGGGGCGGCAGTCGGTGAAACGCTCGCCCAGAGGGCGAAGGAAGCCGGTATCGAAGTGGCAATATTTGACCGAAATGGATTCCGCTATCATGGGCGGGTTCAGGCGGTGGCAGAAGGAGCTCGCAAAGGCGGGTTGAAACTGTAGAGCGACAAAGTCGCAATCAACGAGCGAACAGAATGGCCAAAGGAAGAAATCGTCAACAAAGGCAGGGCAGAAAGGAGGAAGGGCAAAAGGAATGGATCGAGCGCCTGGTCTCCGTAAATCGCGTATCCAAGGTCGTGAAAGGGGGGCGTCGCTTCTCCTTTAACGCTGTGGTTGTCGTCGGGGACGGCAAAGGCGTGGTCGGCTCCGGCCTCGGGAAAGCCAACGAAGTAGCGAGTGCCATCTCCAAAGGGACCGAGGACGCCAAGAAAAACGTGCGTCGTGTCCCTCTGAACAAAGGCACCATTCCGCACGAAATTGTCGGACGGAAGGACGCAGGCAAGGTGTTGCTTCGACCCGCATCTGCGGGGACGGGTGTTATCGCGGGCGGCGGTGTCCGTGCCGTTCTCGAATGTGCGGGCTACACAGACATCTTGTCGAAGTCCATGGGCTCTTCCAATCCTCACAACCAGGTAGCTGCGACCGTAGATGCCTTGGATCGTCTCGAGGATCCAGGTGCGGTGGCCAAGCGCCGTGGTATTCCGCTTCGGCGCGTTTTTGAAGGCTGAGAGGCAGAAAATGGCAAAGCTAGAAATCACACAGATTCGCAGCACGATCCGCAGAACCTCGGATCAGAAGCGAACAATGGCGGCGCTCGGTCTGAGGCGGATGCACCAGACCGTGCAACACGAAGACTCGCCTCAAATTCGTGGCATGGTGTATCAGGTAAAACACCTGATCTCCGTCAAAGAAGGGGCCTAGTAGAACAGCGAGTCCGGTCTTACCGGGCGTATTAGCACAGACGACCATGGATCTTTCAAATCTCAAGCCGGCCAAGGGCTCGACCAAATCCAGAAAGCGGATTGGTCGAGGTCAGGGGTCAGGTTACGGCGGTCACTCCGCCACCAAGGGTAACAAGGGGCAGAAGTCCCGAGCAGGTGCCAGTATTCCAACCTGGTTTGAAGGCGGTCAGATGCCGCTTCAGCGCCGGGTGCCGAAGTTTGGTTTCAAGAATCGGTTCCGGGTTGAGTATCAGCCGGTCAACCTGGGGAGACTTCAGGAGTTGCTCAATGCCGGGAAGTTCGACGCGAGTCAACCCATTACTCCGGAGGTGCTCGTCGCAGCTGGCGTTGTGAGGTCCAAGGATCTCGTCAAGATTCTTGGCGGTGGTTCCCTGGAATCCCCCCTCCAGATTTCTGCTCACCGCTTCAGTGCTTCAGCCCGCACAAAGATCGAGCAAGCGGGAGGCACCGCGACCGATATCGCGTAGCCGCTCCGCAAACTCTGAAATAAGCTACCCTCATGGCCGGATTTACCGAAAGCCTTCGAAACATCTGGAAGATCGACGAGCTGCGTACTCGCATCCTGTATACCATGGGCTTGCTCATGATATACCGGTTGGGCGCATACGTCACGCTTCCCGGTGTCGATGCCAGTATTCTGGCGCAAGTAAACGCATCGTCTGATCCGAACAACTTGTTCGGCCTGCTTGATCTATTTGTCGGGGGAGCCTTCAGCGCCGCCGGCATTTTCGCGCTTGGAATCATGCCGTACATCACGGCATCGATCATTATCCAGCTTATGGGCGCCGTGGTGCCCTACTTCCAGAAGCTGCAGCGTGAGGGCGAAGAAGGGCGACGGAAAATCACCCAGCTTACGCGTTACGGCACAATCGGCATCACGGCGTTGCAGTCGATCGGATTCGCCGTGCAGCTTCAGTACGGAGCGACGGGGGCGGCCATCATCATTGGCGATACCTTTTTCACGATCAGCACCGTCATCGTCCTGACTTCGGGCACCATGTTCGTGATGTGGCTGGGTGAGCGTATCACCGAAAGTGGCATCGGAAATGGAATCTCGTTGATCATCATGATCGGCATCGTCGCGTACCTGCCGCAATCGCTGTTCAACGAGTTTGAGCTCTCCGGCAATCTGTTCATTTTCCTGATCGAACTGGCCCTTTTTGCGCTCGTCACGGCTGGTGTTGTGCTTGTGACGCAGGGCACCCGCCGCATTCCGGTCCAGTACGCCAAGCGCGTAGTCGGGCGCAAGGTGTATGGCGGAAGTACACAGTATCTGCCGATACGAGTCAACGCTGCCGGAGTGATGCCGATCATCTTCGCACAATCGATCATGTTTGTGCCGGCGACCGTGGCGTCGTTCTTCCCCGAGAGCCCATTCATGCAGCAATTCGGTCTGTTTTTCGCCGATATCTCGGGTTGGGGATATGTGATTGTCTTCTTCACGATTTGTGTCTTCTTTACGTACTTCTACACCGCCATCGCGGTTAATCCCAAGGAGATGGCGGACACCATGAAGCGGCAGGGTGGCTTCGTGCCAGGAATTCGCCCAGGGAAGCAGACGAGCGAGTTCATCGACAATATTTTGACGAGGATCACGCTTCCTGGATCGATCTTTCTGGGCCTCGTGGCGGTGCTGCCCGCCTTCGCGATGAGGGCCGGAGTGACGATTGGTTTCGCTCAGTTCTTTGGCGGCACCAGTCTTCTGATTCTTGTAGGGGTCACCCTGGATACCTTGAAGCAGGTGGAGAGCCACCTACTCATGCGTCATTACGACGGCTTCATGAAGACAGGAAGGATCCGCGGCCGCCGCGGCTAAGACCCATGGTCCACCTCAAAACCGCATCAGACATAGAACGGCTCAGGGCCTCCGCCGACCTCGTCGGGCGGACCTTGGCTGAGGTCGCTCGCCACATCGATGTGGGGGTGACCACCAATGAACTGGACAAGGTGGCGGAAGCATTTGTTCGCGACAACGGGGCGGAGCCAGCGTTCAAGGGCTACCAGGTGGGCAGGAACGTGTTTCCAGCGACGCTCTGTACATCCGTGAACGATGCTGTGGTTCACGGCATTCCTGACTCCACACTTCTTCAGGATGGCGACTTGCTCTCGGTTGATTGCGGTGTCGTCTTGGACGGGTTCTACGGCGACAGTGCGTACACATTTGCCGTCGGCTCTCTCTCGGCTTCGAAGGCCGAGTTGTGCCGGGTCACCTACGATTCCCTGTTGGAAGGCGTGAGGGCTTCTGTGCTGGGTGGCCGATTGGGAGATATCGGATTCGCCGTCCAGTCATGCTGCGAGGCGGCGGGATTCAGCGTGGTTCGAGATCTGGTTGGTCACGGTATCGGAAAGAGCCTTCACGAAGAGCCCTCCGTCCCCAATTTTGGTCGCCGCGGATCCGGCAGGAAGTTGAAGAAAGGTCTCGTTATTTGCGTTGAGCCCATGGTCAATGCTGGCGGCGAAGGGGTCAAGACCGGTACAGATGGCTGGACCGTGCGCGCCGCGGATGGACTCCCTTCGGCACATTATGAGCATATGGTGGCGATCCGACCGGGTGGTACTGAGGTGCTTACCACGTTCGCGTATATCGAATCAGTGCTGGGCACACCACCGTATCTGGAGCCGGATGAGGCCGTCAGTCATGCAGAAGTTTGAGGCCTCGGTATTTGGAGAACCAATCGCCAATCGTTCTGTACAAGCTGTTCTGTACCATTTTTTGGTCACGCCATGAAGGTTCGAGCAAGTGTGAAAAAGCGTAGTGCCGACGACAAGATTGTCCGTCGAAAAGGACGCGTCTACATAATCAACAAGAAGAACCCTAAGCACAAGCAGCGACAAGGGTAAGGTATGCCACGTATTGCAGGGGTTGATGTCCCACCAAACAAGCGCGGAGAAATCGCGCTGACGTCCATCTTCGGAATAGGACGCTCTCGGGCCGTAGAAATTTGTGGAAAGGTCGGTGTCGACCCGAACGCACATCCCTCTACGTGGACCGAAGACGAGACCAGAAGCGTCCGACGGCTCATCGAAGATGAGTACCAGGTCGAAGGTCAGCTTCGGACCGAAGTTCAATTAAGTATCAAGCGGCTGATGGATATCGGCTGCTATCGCGGTGTTCGTCACCGTCGCGGACTCCCAGTCCGTGGACAGCGAACGCAGACCAACGCCAGGACCCGCAAAGGCCGTAAGAAGACGGTCGCGGGCAAGAAAGTAGCTCCACGTAAGTAACCGACCAGTTAGAGAGCAATCTCTGAAAGGGCCTAAGAACAACAAATGGCGAAAAGACAACGTGGCGGTAGCCGTGCGAGGAAGAAAAACGTAGTCGTCGAGTCGAACGGGCAGGCACACATCCGTGCCACGTTCAACAACGTTTTGATTACGGTCACCGACCAGTACGGAAATACGATCTCCTGGGCGAGCTCGGGCAAAATGGGATTCCGCGGAAGTCGGAAGAACACGCCCTACGCCGCTCAGATAGCTGCGAGTTCCGCTGGAAAGGAAGCCTATGATCTCGGCCTGCGCCGGGTCGAGGTTTACGTGAAGGGCCCTGGATCCGGCCGCGAGTCGGCCATTCGGGCTCTTTCTTCCGTCGGCCTTGAGATTGCTACCATTAGAGACGTAACACCTATTCCACATAACGGCTGCCGGCCGCCCAAGCGACGACGCGTCTGACGTGTTTGCGAGGGCAGAAGCCCGGTTACGTAGCGAAGGTCATTGCCTGAGCCGCGTACGTTTGTAACCCAAACGAGAAAGGAGAAAACAGATGGCCCGTTACAGAGGCCCCAAGCAGAAGATCGCGCGTCGTTTCAACGAGCCGATCTTCGGTCCCAGCAAAGCGCTCGAACGCAAACCCCAAGGCCCCGGACAACACGGTCGAGGACGTCGCAAGAAGGAGAGTGAGTACGGGATTCAGCTGAAGGAAAAGCAGAAGGCGAAGTACACCTACGGGTTGCTTGAGAAGCAATTCAAGAGACTCTTCGAGAAGGCGGCCCGCAAGAAGGGAGTCACAGGAGAGAACCTCCTTCGCTTCCTCGAGGCTCGACTGGACAACACAGTCTTTCGCCTAGGCTTCGGCCGTACGCGACGACAGGCCCGACAGTTGGTCACTCATGGTCACGTGACGGTGAACGGTACGGTGCTTGACATCCCGTCTGCCCAGATGAGGGCAGGGGATGTAATCGCCCTCCGACCAAAGAGTCGAAACTTGTTTGTTGTGCACGACGCAATGAAGAAGACCCGCCGGTCATTTCCGTGGTTGGAAGTGGATCAAACAAAAGTGTCGGGCAAATTCCTGGACTATCCAGATCGCGGAGACATCCCAGAGAACATCAAAGAGCAGCTCATTGTCGAGCTGTACTCCAAGTAGTCTGAACACGGTTTCGCTGAGGGTCTCGGGCTATGCGCGAGGCAGTTTCAGAAAAGCATTCAAGGAGCTGATATGAGCACATACACAATCCAGATGCCCGATGGCGTCGAAGTGGAAGAAGCCACAGACACCTACGGTCGTTTTATTATACAGCCGCTAGAGCGGGGCTACGGAGTCACCATTGGCAACGCGCTCCGGCGCGTGATGCTGTCATCATTGGAAGGTCTCGCGATCACGGCCCTGAGGGTCGACGGGGTCCAGCACGAGTTCTCGATGATTCCCGGAGTCACCGAGGATGTGGCGGACATCATCCTGAACCTGAAGGGTGTTCGTTTCAGCGCCGAGGAATTGGATGAAGGCAACATTCACCTGGTTATCAAGGGCCCTGGGACGTGGACTGCCGGAGATCTCGGCAAAGCCACCAGCGATTTCGAAGTGCTGAACCCGGATCACCACATCGCCCATCTATCGGACGATGCTGACTTGTCTATCGAACTGCGCATGGGCGTAGGTCGTGGATACGTCCCCGCAGACGAGAACAAGAGAGCCGACGATCCAATCGGGGTTGTGGCCATGGACGCCATTTTCACCCCTATCGAAAACGTGCGCTATACCATCAAGCAGACGCGTGTGGGTGAGAAGATCGATTTCGAACGATTGACCCTCGAGGTAACAACCGACGGCTCAATTCAGCCAGAAGATGCGTTGGCTCGCGCAGCCGGCATTCTTCGGGAGCACGTCAATATGTTCATCAAGATGGACAGCGAGCCGCAGCCAACCGAGCAGGAGAAAGAGGTTGACGCCGAGGTAGCCCGCGTCCGCGAGTTGCTCGGGCAGTCGGTCGACGAACTGGATCTTTCGGTTCGTGCGCACAACTGCCTCAAGGCAGCCAACATCAAGACTATTGGTGATCTGGTGCGTCGAGAAGAGTCGGAGATGCTCAAATTCCGAAATTTTGGACGCAAATCTCTTCAGGAGCTGACGCAGGTCCTCGAAGAGCGGAATCTACACTTTGGCCTGGACATGGCCATGTACGTCGAAGCGGTAGGATAGGCCATGAGACATCAGAAGAAGATAGCCAAGCTCGGGCGCACTGCAGCGCACCGTAAAGCCACCATGGCGGCCATGTCGAACGCGCTCATTACGCATAAGCGCATTACGACCACGCTAGCCAAGGCGAAAGCGCTCCGCACCTACGTGGAGCCGATTCTCACTCGTGGGAAGACTGACACTACGCATAATCGTCGTCAGGTCTTTCGTCATTTGCAAGACAAGACCACGGTCACGGAACTCTTTTCGGAGATTGCAGGCAAGATTGCGGATCGCCCCGGTGGGTACACAAGAGTCATCAAGCTTGGCCAAAGGGCCGGCGACAGCGCCGAAATGGCGGTCATCGAACTGGTAGACTACAACGACAGCGGCTCCACGGCCTCGGCCGGCGGTGGTCGCAAACGCACACGACGAGGCCGCTCGGGTCCTGGCACCGCTGGAAAGGCCGCGGCCATTGCGGCTTCCGAGGACGCGGTTGCTTCCGAGGACGCGGTTGCTTCTGAGGACGCGGTTGCTTCCGAGGACGCGGTTGCTTCCGAGGACGCGGTTGCTTCCGAGGACGCGGTTGCTTCTGAGGACGCGGTTGCTTCCGAGGACGCCGATGCCAAAGGTGCCAAGGGAAGCGCTGACTCGGACGACGAAGAAACGAAGTCGTAGGCCAGGGTGGGTCACCAGAGCTAATCCGCGACCCGCCGACGCTGGGTCGATTTTAGGATGTTGATTTTAGAATCGGGGAGTTTCCAGTCGGAGGCTCCCCGTTTTTCGTTCGGTGCCAAGCCAGTCCAATGAGACGAAAGAGGGTGGAATCCGCCATCCGGGCAGCGTACTATTGGCGCTATGCCTCAATCATCGTCTATTCTAGAGGGAACGGAGATCGTCATTGAGCCCGCTCACACGCTGGCCATGGAGGTGTTGCTGGAAAAGTGCCGCGACGCCCTTCCTTCGGTGGATGAGGAGATGCTGTGGAAGGCATTTCGAGTGGCGTACTGGGGCCATAGGAACGACCGGAGAGCGTCTGGCGAGGCCTATATCGTTCATCCCCTCGCGGTTGCAACGATATGTCTGGAGCAGATCGGGCTGGACGACGTCTCAGTGGCCGCGGCTCTCATGCACGACGTTGTGGAGGATACGGAGGTCTCCCTGGAGTTCATCAGGGACTCATTTGGCGATACCATGGCGGAGATTATCGACGGACTCACCAAGATTGGAGGGGCTTTCGAGAGTCGGGCCATCGGCCAGGCCGAGAATGTTCGGAAGCTGATGCTTTCCATGGCTTCGGACATTCGGGTCATCCTGGTGAAGTTCGCTGATCGGCTGCACAACATGCAGACGCTCGATTCACTTCCACGCCACAAGCGGTTCAAGATCGCTACGGAGACGCTGGAGCTATTTGCCCCGCTGGCTCACCGGTTCGGATTCAACAGGCTCAAGAGCGAGTTGGAGGACCTGTCGCTACGGATTCTGAACCCGGACATCTACAGTCTGATTGACCAGGGGATACGCAATTCTCAAAAGGAGCGACAGCAATACATTGAGCGCTTCATCGGCCCGGTGAGAGAACGACTGGAGACCGATGGGTTCGATTTCGATATCTACGGTCGGTCCAAGAACTACTACTCCATCTACCGGAAGATGAAGCGGCAGAACAAGCCGCTGGGGGAGATCTATGACATCTTCGCGATTCGAATAGTCTTGAAGGCGACTGGAAAGCAGGGCCGAGAGGACTGCTGGCTGGTGTACTCGATTCTAACAGATCTGTACAAGCCGCTCCCCGAGCGTTTTCGGGACTTCGTCTCGGTGCCAAAATCCAATGGGTACCAGAGTCTTCACACCACGGTGCTTGGGCCCGAAGGCCGACGAGTCGAGATCCAGATAAGGACAGAGGAGATGCACGGCGTTGCCGAGCAGGGGGTGGCCGCACATTGGAAGTACAAGGAAGGCGCGGGGCGATCCGACAGCGAGATGGATCAGTTTCTGACGTGGGTGAGAGAGTTGCTCGAGAATCCGAGGCCCGAGCATGCAACCGAGTTCGTAAAGGATTTCAGGCTCAATCTCTATGATGAGGAGATCTACGTCTTCACGCCTCGAGGAGACTTGCTCACGCTTCCGGTCGGTGCTTCACCGGTGGACATGGCCTTCCAGGTTCACACCGAGGTAGGGTTTCATTGCATCGGGGCCAAGGTTAACGGCAAGATGGTCCCGCTGTCCTACAAATTGGGAAGCGGTGACCAGGTGGAGATCATAACGTCCAAGAAGCAGACGCCCAATCCGGATTGGATCAAATTTGTCGTCACCCAGAAGGCGCGGAGCAGAATTCGACACTGGATAAACGAGAAGCGCCGCAAGTCAGTGGATCACGGCCGTGGAATTTGGACCAAAAGGGCCAAGCGCGCCGGGATAGAGTACACCGATCAGGAAATGTCCTTGTACGCGACGAAGCTGCGCTTCGCCAATCAGGAGCAGCTGTTCTACGAGGTGGGGACCGGCCTATTCGACGTCAAAGACCTGCTGGCGTATGTCAAGACCGCCGGTAGCAATGAGTCGGACCCGGAGGTGAAGGATCAGGCCATCATTCAGACGGAGCAGTTCGAGACGTTCCTTGACATTGCGCAGGCGTCCGGGTCGCCCGCGCTATCGATCGACGGTGAACTGCATACCGACATAGCGACGGCCTATGCCTCGTGTTGCAACCCCATTCCGGGTGATGATGTGTTCGGGTTCATCTCTCGCGGTGGGATGATCAACATTCATCGGGTCAATTGTCGAAACGCTCCGAATCTCTTGATGAATCAGCCGGACCGGGTCGTGCCGGTGGAATGGAGCCGTCAGAAAGATGTAAGTTTCGTGACGGCGCTGCGGATGATGGGAGAAGATCGAGTCGGTATTGTGAGTGATATCACGACCGTGATATCGAAGAACCTGAAGACCAACATTCGATCGATCTCGGTCTCCACCGACGACGGCGTGTTCGAAGGCACAATCGTCATGTTCGTGAGCGACTTGACCCATCTGCGGCGAATCATCGACAGACTCAATCGCATCGATGGAATCCACGGCGTTTACCGTTTCGAGGAAACGATCGAGGACAAGTAGCTCCACGAAAGTGGAGTTAGTGCCAAATCAGGCCAGAAAATGTGTTATAGGTGACTTCAACGGCCTCTTTTGCCCACCTTTCGGTTGACAACCTGTGGCGGTGGCCGTTTCTTGGTAGACCATTAGAAAATCAACAGTTACTGCAAACTGGGATGAGTGCTAGACCCCGCACGCTTACCAAGAAGGATGTCGCACGCCGCGTTTCCGAGTTGGTTGACGAACCGATTTACAAGTGTGAACCTTGGGTGAGTTCAGTCGTCGACGCGCTGGGGTTGTTGCTCATGGAAGCTGATCCCGAGGTTCGCATCGAGCTGAGGGATTTTGGGGTGTTTGAGGTGAAGAAGACCAAGGCGAAGCCGAAGGCCCGCAACCCGAAGACGAACGAGACGGTGTTTATCCCGAGCCGTCGCAAGACCCACTTCAAGCCCTCCAAGAGGCTTAAGTCTGTGCTCCAGCAGCCGCTGCTTGATCTAAACTATGAGGTGCCAGAAGGGAGCGCGGATTACGATGCGGAAGCCGTTTCGACGCTCTCTCATGCGGCATTGCTTGAGAACGAGATTTTCTAGAAACTGGATCTCGCAGAGCAGCATGTGAACAGACCCGGGCGTCTTCTGGGGGTTGATGTCGGAATCAAGCGGGTGGGGTTATCCATGTCCGACCCGCTCCACATGTTCGCCCAGCCGGTTGGGACCTTCGATCCCTCCGGGGCACTCGCGCGACTTTCCTCTATCGCCGAGGCAGACGGCATCGAAGTAGCGGTTGTCGGGTGGCCGCTGTCGGAGGACGGGAAGGAGGGGCCCGCGACTAAGATGGTGAACAGGTTTATTCGTCGAATGCGGAAGGCCATTCCTGGGCTGACGGTGTTCCGCCAGGATGAACGTTATACCACCGAAGAGGCTCGGAGCCTCCTGGTAGGAAAAAGGGCTCCGGGACGAGTCGACACAATGGCAGCGGGGTTGATCCTGGAAGAGTACATGAGGGGCCTCGGGTAGTCCTGAGAGGCCTCGGGTAGTCCCTGAGGGAACGTTTCGGACGTTGAACGTTCACCGGGCTCGGTGGTGGCGAAAGCGCTCCCGGAGTTTGGATCATAGTCAAAGGTTCGGCTAAGGAGCATGATTCTTCCGGTACACACCTACGGAAACCCCATTCTGAGGGAGCAGACAGTGGGTGTAGAGGGCAATTCTCCCGAGCTTCAGGTGCTGATCGACGATATGCTCGAGACCATGCACGGAGCGGCTGGTATTGGGCTCGCCGCACCTCAGGTCGGGCGGCGCGAGCGACTGTTTGTGGTAGACTTATCGGCGCTGGTCGAGGATGAGGATGAGGAAACCCTGAATTGGCCTGATCAGCCGATGGTGTTCATCAATCCCGTCATTGAGGAGGACTCTGACGAGGAGTGCGAATTCGAGGAGGGCTGTCTCTCCATTCCTGATATTCGAGAGGAGGTGATGCGACCGGAAGCCATTCGGATTCGCTATCTGAACAGGGAACTCGAGGAGGTAGACCTGGACGCCTACGGCATGTTGGCGCGTGTCGTCCAGCACGAATACGACCATCTGGAGGGTATCCTGTTCGTGGATCATATCAGTGCGTTTCGCCGCCGTCTGCTCCGCCGGAAACTGCGAGAAATGGCCGACGGGATCGTAGAGGCCGAATATCCACTGGCAGTCGACGCAGCGAGCGGTTCTTAGGTTCGTTTCCCAACTTTGATCAGGGCTAGAAAGAACAGAGCAGCCTGAATCAGAACGATCGTCGCGCCGCTTGGAAGGTCGGCAAAATAGGCGCAAAACATGCCAGCGATAGAGGACCCAATGCCTAGAGCCACAGAGGTGGCCGTCATGGTGACGAATTGGCCGGAGAGGAGGCGCGCCGTGGCTGCGGGGATAACCAGGAATGCGGCCATGAGAATGATTCCTACAATTTTGACGGAGACTACGACTGTAATGGCAAGGAGTACGAACAGGACGTAGTCGTCGCGGTCAACCGGGAGCCGATCCGCTCGGGCCGAATCGGTGTCAAAAGAGGCGAATGCCCATCGCCCCCAATATCGGGGGACGGTTGAGAGGGCCATGGCAAGCGTCGCGCTGGCCACCCACAGGTCGCTCTCTTGTACGGCCAGGACGGAACCGAACAAGTAGGTGAACGCATCTACACTAATCGTCTTCCTCAAGGCCAGGAAAACCAGCCCGAGGGCTACCGCGACGGCGAAGAAGACCCCGACGGCGGTATCTCCAGCCAGTCGGGTGTGGTTCCGGACCCAGTTGATGGCGACGGCTACAAGGATGGTGAACGGAAGGGCCACCCACAGCGGCTCCGTACCCAAGAGTAGGCCCAAAGCAACTCCGCCGAACGCCGCATGGGCGAGTCCTGCTCCGAGGAAGCTTAGTCGACGCTGGACTACAAAAACTCCGAAATAACTGGACATGGCGCCCACGATCATGGCGGCCAAAAGTGCCCGTTGAAAAAACGGATAACTGAGGGCCTCCATCATGATCTCGTGGCCGAATGAACCCGGTGTTCATGCCCAACGTGTCCAAAAGCGTCTCTGACATGGGCCTCGGAGAGCGCCTCAGAGGGCGTGCCAAAGCTAATTTGACGGCTCCGCATGAGTAGCACGTGGGTGGCGTGGTGCAGCGCGGCGTCCCAGTCGTGGGTGACCAGCACCACCGTGCCATTCGATTCTGCGCGAAAGGAATCCAGTTGGTCGTAGAGGTCGGAAGTGCCCGCGACGTCGATGCCCGACTCGGGCTCATCCAGGATCAAGACCCGAATGTCTCGGGCCAGTGCTCGGGCCAGATACACCCGTTGGAGTTCACCACCTGAGAGCTGACTCAACTGTTTGCCTGCGAGGTGGGCCGCTCCGACGCGGTCCAGCGCACTCAACGACCACTTCCTCGTCTCTGAACTGATGAGGCCGGGCCATGCACCGCGCCGGGAAGATGCCACCAACTCGAGGGCCTGTGCCGGGAACGTCCTATCGAGCGCCTTGATTTGCGGGACGTATCCGATGTCACCTGGCCCAACGTCAGCGCCAGGTTTGCCGAGCAGCCGGATCGTCCCTGTTCGCGGACTTAC
>CAYXSE010000073.1:0-2897 GCA_964466675.1 uncultured Rhodothermales bacterium
TCCCGGCCGAACATTGGGTCAGTCTCAGAACCACGAATCCGATCGAGTCCACCTTCGCCACGGTCCGCCTCCGCACGAGCACCTCTCGAGGCTGCTTCTCCCGGACAACGGTCCTCACCATGGTCTTCCAATTGATGCATTCCGCCCAGGCTAAATGGCGCCGCCTCAACTCACGCAGTCACCTCCCCATCGTCGCCAAGAACACTAAATACCTCGACGGCATTCACCCATCCAAGGTCGCCGCTTGATCTACTCGGCATACACAACTTTGGGGCATATCTCCGGATTTCGGGTGAGAGAGGCGCTTCAAAGCCCATTCGGGGCTGTGCTCAGCCGCCCTACGTGAAGTAAGGGAGGAGGCCCATCTTTAGGCCAGCACCAATTTCTCTTGCCGTTGCCGCGCCCAGTCCACGACACTCGACCTGAACCGCGAAGATCGAGAGGTGCCCAACTTCGATCTTCTTGAATTGCGAGACCCTAGCAGGAGCAAGGGTGGGTTGGGATGAGGAGCGTGGGTAAATCAGAACGAGAGACGTCTGATTCGCGGCTTGAAGAAACGCTAGCGACTCGTAGATGTCGGCCTCGCTAACTTTTGAGCCAATCTTGTATTTGGCATCAGCAAGACACTGCGAGCCGGCAAACGAAATCGTATAGTCAGGGTAAACCTTCAACGGCTTCTGCCCGCGTAGGCCCAGCGTGTAGCCGCCTGTATGCACGTTCACGTGCCCAAACGAGTGCCGCAGTAGGGTAAGCATAGCCCGTTCCCAGACTTGCCAAGTCGGAACTAAGAATCCAATGGAACGAAACCTGCCGCCGCTAAGCTTCAGCGACCGGCGGTCCAATACAAATTGAGCCAGCTCAGCCGCGAGCTGCCACCTTCTCTGTCGGCCCGGCAGGCGGTGAGGAATGGAGTCTCGACGGAGCCTACCTTGGGGCGCTACCGCGCGAGCCATGTTTAGCAGTCTTCTCTTCTCGTTGACACTTCGGACATCCGCAAGTAAAAGAGTTGCTGCAGTTCGAAGACACCGGTTCGTGGCATTGTCGTGAGTTAGCTGGAGTGTGCGCTGGGGGTAACCGTCCGCAGCCGGAAGTGCGATCTCTATAGGGTCGATTTCGCCATCAAAGGCGAATGCCGACTCGTCATGCGTTTGGTAGGTTCGCAACCTATGCCGTCGGTTCGTTTGGAACTCGTCGACCAGAGCGTGGGCGATGAACTCTGGAAAGCTTCGGTGATCTGACCTCCTCGCGCCGACTCTATCACGCCGAAGTAGGGCACCCTGCTTGGCAGCTGAGATCAGGAAGTAGAAGTCACCCTGCCAGTCCTCTTCGGGACTCAAGAACTTCGGACATATCTCGAGCTCTAGGTCTCGCGCAAGTCCGACAAAACCAGCACAGTTCTCAACACGTAATCCATCCCGAACGATAGAGAACGGTGACGATTTGGTTCCAAGGTGGATCGCCGCTCTTACACCGGCTAGCACGATGTCGCTCCGGACGTCCATCTGAGTGCGCCCGGTCAGCTCCGCCGCCAACCTTATGGCTGTAGGTTCGCTCCGATACTCAACTAGACTAAGACGATGGTTGCTAGCCCTCACTGTCCCTCGCGATGGCAACTAGGAGGGCACCGATTTGCTGGGAACTCAGATCCCCCGGGCGCTCGATGTAGCTGACCATCTCGCCGGCGAACATAGTCTCCTGAAAACGAAACGGGTGGCCTGCGTGATCCTTATTTGCTGACAAGAGGTCGGCAAGACCCAAATCGTCACCAAACATGACTTCGCTAACGTGCGCAAGCATCTGTTGCACCATGGTATTCGCGTTGACGAACACGTCGAGACCCGTCGTGCTCGTCGCCACGGTCTCGCTCATGGCCATCCCATGGCCAATGCAGAATTCCGGACCGCGAGCCATTGTGATTTTCCGATTCAAAGACCTCCATGCCAAGACCAAACCGGCCTTCGCGTTCGAGTCAGAACAGGGATTCTGATCAGGATCGAAGTTCGCCAAGTCTGTATCATTCAAACTGTACAACTCCTTTAGCGCGGCCTCATTTGGTTGAAGTTGGCACGGAGCCCAGCGCCGCAGGAATGCAACGTCGAGAGGTTCTACTGAGGTGTCTGCGGCGTTCATAGACGCCAATAAATACAATGGCTCCGGAAGGCTATAGTCCTGAATAGCACCGGCATCGTCGAAAGTCTCGAATACTGCGGTTGAGTTCGTCAAGATCCCAGAGGAGTCGAGGCGCTTGTCTCGCTCCATACCCACAATTGCTTCGCCAAAGATCTGGACGGCGGGGCCCCGGTTAATCTCATCTATAATGAGGAGGGCCGCAGAGTCGGGCCTACGAGCATGCTCGGCGGCGCGGTAGAGGGTTCCATTGGTAATTATGAAGGCACCTGCGTCGTTGATCTTCGGCACGAGTCCGCGCAGAAAGTCCCTGTTCTTCGAGCCTTGATGAAAGACAGTGCTGAATACCTTTCGATTTGTGAGGAGGGGTGCTGGCATGCACGGCGTGGCCCCTCCGGTCCCTGTCGCTGGAAGAGCAATCGGTTGGTTGGGTAGGTAAGGGGGGGCTGGCGGTGCCTTGAAAAGCGACCGCACCGCGTTGAGAACGGATGTCTTGCCGGTACCCGGAGGACCCGACAATAAGACGTTGTGGTGAGACTCGAGCAGACAGAGAACCCTCTTAGCGTTATCCTCGATACTAGACATGGCACCCCGATGTCGCTTTGGTTAGGTCGATCCAGCCCTGCGTAGCCTTAGTCGGACTGGTCCGATTGTGGCATGCAAGAATCGGCGCGGACGCTGCAATCTGCCATTTCCCCGCTAGCAAGTCGGCAGTCTGGGCAAAGTGCACTCGAATCTTGCCGTCCGAACCCCTAATCAGAAGAACAAAC
>CAYXSE010000073.1:2907-14882 GCA_964466675.1 uncultured Rhodothermales bacterium
GCGAGATACATGACGGCGTCCGGCCCTGGAGCCGGCCAGCCTTCGCTGTCGCCGCCAATTGGCGAAACGACTCCACTCTAGATACCACAGGCACTCGCCCCTCTGAGGGACGGGAATCCGTTGGACCCTCGTATTCTATCGTCTCATCCGCGCCATTGTCGTCCAACGGATTCCAGTAAACCGTTGTAGGTGTCATTGTGCCACCTCGCTTCCGCGAAATAGTTTTCCTCTTGGACAGCAGCTTGGCAAACGCGGGAGCCATGGTCGAGTGATTGAACCGCAAATCTCTGGCTCCGCCCCCCGTGCTGGCAGTGTTAGATTGCGCCTGAAACTTCAGTAGATCTCCAGACATCACCTGCTTGTAGACGATAAACTCTGGCTGCGGGGGCGAGGAGCCGGGCATGATTTCTATGACAGGAAAGTGAATAGACGATAACTAAGATGGGATTCCGATACTTAGGCAATAAGAAAGCAGTGCTTCCCCAAATACTAGACTTGGTCGGTAACCTAACGTCAGACCTTACACACAAGGTAGTCGCATCGGACCTTTTCTGTGGGACCGCGTCGGTGGCGAGAGCTTTTCGGGAGAACGGATATTCGGTCTTGGCCAACGACCACCTTCTTTCGTGTGAGATTAACGCACGCGTTGCACTACTCTCTGATGGCCGACCAGAGTTTGAGGGAATCGCTCTGGGTACGGCGAAAGGAGCTGGCGCCGGCGGACGCTATGAGCAGGTCTTGCGTCTTTTGGAGTCTTTGCCGGCGAAGGAAGGGTTCGTATTTCGGGAGTACTCTTCGAGCGGCTGCCCCGCCAACGGCTCTCAGCCGCGGAAGTACTTTGTCCCGTCGAACGCTGGTCGCATTGACGCCATCAGACAGCAAATAGCTGACTGGATCGACCAAGGCCAGTTAACTCAGGTCGAAGAGGCCGTACTTCTTCAAGATCTGATTTTCGGAGTGAACCGTGTGGCGAATACAGCCGGTACCTACGGTCATTTTCTTTCGAAGCAAAGCACCGCCTCAACCCGTCCTCTAGCTCTCCGACCGAATACATTCCTCCAAGGACTTGGCGGCCACAAAGTCTTCTGCGACGACGTTTTTAACATCGCTAGGCAGGTTAGTAGCGATATCGCATATCTGGACCCGCCTTATACAAAGCGTCAATACGCGGCGTACTACCATCTCTTGGAGACAATCGTGGCGAACGATAGCCCTGAGGTGATCGGGAAGAGTGGCCTTCGCCCATGGAGAACGAAGGATTCCCCATTCTGTCACAAGCGCCGAGTCTCAGGGGCGCTTGCAGAACTGCTGGATTGTATCGATGCTCAGACGATTCTTCTCAGTTATACCGAGGACGGGCACCTCAGCCATGAAGAGATCCTTAGTTCATTTGCTTCCAATGGTCGCAACTCTGGTTTCTTAGGACAGGACCACTCCCGATACGTCAGCAACACCAAGGCATGTACCGCGCCTCTGCGAGAGCGAGTTTACTGGCTGCAGAGGTCCAAGTCGCCCTCTACGTTTCTCATGGCCACCTGAATCTCTTCGGCGAGCAAGTATTTGCCGAAGGAGCGCTCCTCCTCTTTCTTAACGATGTGAAAAGTGTCCATGACTCGAGCAACCTCTGAAATCGAGTACCCATAAAGGAGAAACATTACAGCATCGATCTCCACTTGCTTTCGGCGCCGTTCGATCGAGTCCCAGACCTGTACATCTTGAGTACCGTCATCGAAGTGGAATGCAATATCCGAGGCGGACATCGTGAGGTATCGCGCCTTATCTGCAAACCAGTCCAGCAGGTTGTCGGAGTGAATTTCCGAGCACCCAAGCACGTCCTTGGGCACCACAGGGCATTGCTCGAGAATGAACTTGTTGATCGAGATTCCGCCAACATGTTGCCGCAGACAATAGTCAAACACGAAGCTGTTGAGAATGGTCAGGAACGCTAGCGTTTCGGTGAGAGAACCATCTTGGTTTCGCAGGAGAGGGACTTTGTTGCCGGACGCGCAGCGGGGCATCATGCAAGCAATCATGGTTCGGCGATTTGTTGCGCTCCCTATGTCCATAAAGCCAATTGAGGGGGTCTCGTATTTGGAATCTTTGTTCTTCAGAAACGATTCGCTGACCATGTAGCGTGGGGCGACCGAGAAACTCGGGTCGGTGTACTGATCTGTCGTGGTCGGGGAACTCGACGCCGGTCGCCGGTAGCGTCCCATCCTGTTTACCGAACTGGCGTTTCGGTGGTCATACTGAGCAATCATGCGGCCCTCGAACAGTCGCAGAAGGCGTCCATTTGGGCCTGTCACGACGCCTCGTTCATCCGGTTTGTGAACTGCTGGATCCCAATCGACGAACTGCCCCGAGTCGCTACTCATGTCAACTTGGCGACGATACTCAAAGTCCCACCCCGAGTCCGGACTGCCGAGCACTGGCAAAATGTTGTGTGTTCTGAGGATGGCGGCGTAATCAAGTTTAGACCTGCAGACCGGCGCCGCTCCAGTATCTGGATTGATGCGCCTTCGCTCCGCGCTCGTCATGTAAAAGCAGCGACTGGTGTCGCTCAACTGCTCCCGAGTGTGCAGGAAGAAGGCAAATGGAGCTGGCCGATTCGAAGCTCTTTTGCTCGCGACTACCATGGCGAATTTCTGCCGACCATCGACAGACTTGAAGATCTTCTTTCGATTCTCGAAGTCTAGAAACGCTCGGAGACGGCCGGTATCGGCGAGACTCGCGAAAAGTGCGGCCATCCTCTTGTCCGTTGCCAGTCCAGACGGCAGTAATAGACCCAACTGCCCGACGGGGGACAGGAGGTAGCTTGACCTCTCCAAAAACAGGGAATAGAGATTGGGCTCTCCCGAGAGCGAGTGGACATAGCTCCCACTCTCGCGAAGCTGCTGAATATAGCTGGCGATAGAGGCCTTGGCCTTCTGAAGTGCCGTGGACTGGTCCGACCGCTGGTCCAACAGGCTGAGTCTCTCTGCCGCGGTTCTGGACTGCGAGAGCTCAGGATCCGTTAGCTCAAAAAACTCCCTGCTCATAAGTTTGAGACGCTCCCAAGGTGGATTCCCAACCACAATATCAAATCCGCCGACTTGTATGCTCCTCCAGTCGACAGCCCCGACTGGCAGGGTCTCGGCTTGAGAGTGGGGCCCCGTCAAAGAGTCACCCAGATGCAAGTTTCGACTGGAGTCTCCGCTGATTGATCGCATGAGCAGACCTGAGAGATGCAGCGCCTCGCGACTCTTGTCAGCGCCATGCAGGCGATTGAGGGCAAGGTCTCGCGTGAGTCCGGTCAGTTCGCCCTCACTCAGATATGCTACCCTTAGGTGTTCAAATACGAGTGTAGTTGCGTACAGGAAGGTTCCGACTCCACAAGCCGGGTCCAGAACAGTTGCCGAGGTCAGGAAACGCTCTACGTGGCTACGGTCTGCCGCCTTGAGAACGACCTTCCTTCGAGCAGCAATGTGGTTTGCAGCTGATGGACTGACGCCCATCCCTTGAAGATACGCGGATGCTGTTCGCCAGACCGTTTCGAACGCTAGCCAGAGCGGCGTCATAAACACACCGTTCTCACGGCGTTTTTGCATGCTCCGCTCTCCGGCGCCTGATCTCGCGTCTTGCAGTGACAGGGGCCAAAGGACCTCGTAGAGTTCGAGTAGAGACGATTGCTCGACCGCCAGTTTTTCACCCTCGGTCAGAGACGAAATGCTAAACTGGCTGCTAGAATCAACATGATTCACGTCTTGAAGAAGCTCAGCGACAGCTATGACGCCCTTCCCAGCAAAGAGCCGTGCTTGCGATAGCAACTTGCTGAGCACCGGCTCTAAGTCTACTGGGGGGGCTTGAAGACGAAGCCTCTGGGGAAATGTTAGGCCTGTTGCATCGATGCGGGCGATGAGGCCATGAACGCTCGTTCTTGATGAGCCCCTCAAGCGAGCTAGTTCGCCTAGACTCGGCGCTCGGTGGTGCTCCTTGAAGAACGCGACTCCGAGTCTAACCAAGTCGGCCTGCGCTGCGGAAATCATAAGACTTACTGTTAATGGTAACAGTAAGGTATGCCGCGCAATCCATGGCAACAAGGCTCCCGAAGACAGCGGAGGGAACGCTGGAAATTCGGCGATTCTACGTTCCGAGACTATGGCGTCGCCACCTCGAGAAGCTCCCCGATAAATGCATCCACCTACGACGGAACACCGCCTTCGCTAGCTTCCCATCATCGGAGATGAGCAAAGATGCCGGTTCGAATTGGAGTCCCGCTCCAATGGCAAACGCCTCCACGAGTGGCAAAGACGCGACAATCTTCCTGCGTCGGGTGAATAATGTTTGGATAGCTAGGGCGGCAAGGGCAGAAACCACGTTTCTATCAGATGCCTTAGGGAACGGAGTATGAGTATTGCGCCGCAGTATCAACCAAATGTCAACGGCAGCCAAATATTGACCCACATCGGCAGGTTCATTTCGACTCACCCTTCGGGGTGATCAATTGATCGGTTTGGGAATGATGCCGCATCCGGTAGGAGCGGCCGTTTATGGTGATGACCTCTGCGTGATGCAGCAGGCGTCAAGCAGGGCGGCAGCCAATACATCGTCTCCGAGTAGGGGCCCCAGTCGGTAAAGTTCAAGTTGCTGGTCACGATGATCGAGCCGCGCTCGTAGCGGGCCGTTACCAGGTCAAAGAGACTCCGGGCGTGATCGGGACGGAGCTTGGTATAGCCAATCTCGTCGATGATCAACAGTTCAGGCTCCAGGAAAGCTCGTCGCGTCTTGGCATCGCGGTTGCCAATTTGACTCAAGTCTCCCACCAACGCACCAAAGAACGCAGCGTGGTGAACCGGGCACGATGACCCGTCTCAATGGCCGACAGAACAAGCGCGCACGCCAGATGCGTCTTGCCCACGCCCCTTCTGGTTGCAGGCCTGGGGACGCAGTTTGGGGCTCGATGGGTCGCCGCGATCCCCATTTCGTTTAAAGCTTGAAGCCCCCGTGCCATTAAGGTGGCGTCGCGGGCTTCACTGCGTCGTGGCCTCTTCCTCGTTTTCGGATTCGGGCGAGAGGCTCACGCTCAGCCAGCCGGAATGTGGCACCGCCAGCGGTCAGGAGCAAGTGTGTTTTCGTTGTGGCAATGCAACAGACAAAAAAGGGGCGCGCAACGCGCGGCCCCTTTGAGTGAGAATATAAACCAAACTAGCGGGCTACCCGCCGAGTTGGTTGGTTCCGTCGCCGAGTTGGTTGGTTCCGTCGCCGAGTTGGTTGGTTCCGTCGCCGAGTTGGTTAGTCCCGTCCTGAAGCATGATCACGTCCTCTTCGGGTCCGAGAAGGGAGTCGGGGCTGCAGCCGATCATTGGGGTGGCGATCAGGGTGATAAGGGCGAAGAGTGCGAGTTGGCGTTTCATGGCTCGGGGGTGGTTTAGGTGAGCGGCTTCACCTGGAGAAACGAGAACCGCGCACGGAACACGACACGCAAATCGAAAAAAAATGTAGTTATCCTCCTGGATAGAGACGGAATCGGTCCGCGTGTAACGGAATCGAACAAAAAAAGCCGAAAAAACTTACTGCGACTTGGTCCGCGCAGAGGAGAAGCAGTCCAGATCGACCTCTTCTTTGTAGTTCCAGCACCAGGTTTTTTGGCAGGGGAAGCGATTTTCGTACAGGGCGCGGCCCACGATAACGGAATCGACCCGTGCGTCTTGGAGCCGGGAGAGCGTTACGAGGTCGTGGAAGTCTCCGACTCCCCCCGATGCGGTGATGCGGCACTTACCAAGCCGAGAGCCCAGCCGTTCGTACGCTACCACGTTCGGCCCCTGCGTGGTACCGTCACGACATATGTCGGTATAGATCACCCGGCGACAGCCACGAGACTCCATGTCGACGGCCATCTCGATGGCATCCATCCCGCTGGCCTTCTTCCGTCCCTCAATACGCACTTCGCCATCCATTGCGTCAATGGCCACGACAATCTTAGAGGCGGTGTGCTTCACGATGGCTTCCGACACGAGATCGGGGTTCTCAGCGGCAAGGGTCCCCAGAACAACTCGATAGACGCCAAACTCGATCATGGCATCGATGTCTTCCATCGTCCTGATTCCACCACCAACCTGGACCGGGATATCCAGGGATCTCGTGATTTCCCGAATGCAGGGTCTATTGTTTTTTCCGGGGCCTCGCGCGGCGTCAAGGTCTACGACATGCAGAATCTTGGCATTCTGAACACGCCACAGCTTGGCCATCCGGACAGGATCGTCGAAGTAGACGGTCTCCTTTTCGTAGCGTCCCTGGTGCAATCGCACACAGAATCCGCCGCGAAGGTCGATAGCCGGGATGACTAGAAACATAACAATCGTCCAAAGCCGCTACGCCAGAGGCGTTCCCGAAGCGCCGAGTTCCTTGCTTCGAGCCGCCGCGGTCCCGACGGCGTTGATGAGCATGGTGCGAAGTCCGTGACTCTCCAGGTCGGCCACGGCCGCAATGGCGGTCCCTCCGGGAGTGGTCACCTCATCCCGAAGAATCGCAGGGTGTTTGCCGGTTTCCACCACGAGTTTCGCGGCACCATAAACGGTCTGTGCTGCCAGCCGAAACGCCTGCGCGCGAGGAATGCCTTGCTTCACGCCCCCATCGGTAAGCGCCTCAATAAACATGTATACGTAAGCGGGCCCACTTCCGGAGAGCCCGGTGATCGCATCCATGAGATACTCCGGGACCAATTCGACCTTGCCCACGGACTCGAAAAGTGCCTGGACCAGGGCCATGTGGGACGGCTCAGCGCCAGCTCCCGCAGACAACGCCGTCGCGCCCGCATCCACCAGCATCGGCGTGTTGGGCATGGCACGGATCACAGGGAGATCGCGTCCGAAAGACTCGCGCACAGACTGTGTGGTCAGGCCGGCCAGGACGGACACGACCAGCGCGTCGGTAGAAACGAGGTCCTTGATCTCCTCAATGACCCCGGCGGCCGCCGGGGGCTTCACCGCCAGGACAATCAACGTCGCCCCGTCGACCGCCGCTCCATTATCACTGGTGCAGACAATGCCGGGGTAGCGCTTTTTCAGGGTCTCAAGCTCCGCCGGATTCCTGCGAGTGGCCCTGACACGCGACGGGTCCAAGCCATGTGCCGAGAGGATTCCACCAATGAGGGCGCGGCCGATATTTCCTGCGCCGATTACGGCGATATGCTGATCGCTGAACATCTGTCCGTTGTGTTGTAGGCGGCACCAACTCGCCCGGAGCGCTGAAGATGCTTCCGGCTGGGCCCAACCGAATCTAAGAATCGGCAAACGCATCAATACTCGATTCGTCGCGTTCACCGACCGCCGAACAACGGGATCAGTTCATGGTCCGCGGCATTTTCGGAAATTCCCCTGGAAGAACCGCGCTCGAGCGTATGCCCCCCGACTCCCCGAAACGAATCATGGTCACGGCGGCGCTGCCATACGCCAACGGCCCGATTCATATCGGCCACCTGGCCGGCGCCTACCTCCCCGCAGATATTTTCTGTCGTTTCCAGCGAATTGCCGGTCGCGACGTGCTGTTCGTGAGCGGCTCGGATGAGATGGGCGTCGCCATCATGGTTCGAGCTCGGAAGGAAGGCATCACCCCCCAGGAATTGGTTGACCAATACCATCCGGTGATTGAACAGGCGTTCAGGGGGTTCGGGATGAGTTTCGATCACTACGGACGCACCACATCGCCCACGCATGCTGAGACGAGCCAGGATTTTTTCCGGACTCTGGCTGCCAAGAACACGTTCTCGATTAGAACGGACGAGCAACTTTACGATCCGGAGGCGGGGATATTCTTGGCAGACAGATTCGTGATCGGCACCTGTCCCAGTTGTGGCTGTCCGGACGCCTACGGGGATCAATGCGAAAAGTGTGGCACGGCGCTCAGCCCTCGCGAACTCATCGATCCACGCTCGACCCTAAGCGAAGCCGCTCCTGAACTTCGCGAAACCACTCACTGGTACCTTCCATTGGGCGACTTCCAGGAGCGCCTGGAGAAGTATATCGAGTCGCACCCGGAGTGGAAGCCCAATGTTCTCGGTCAAGTAGGGAGCTGGCTGAAGGACGGGCTCCGCGATCGGGCCATAACTCGAGACGTGCCGTGGGGTGTGTCGGTGCCCGAGGACACGGCGGCTTCCTATGGCGTGTCTGCTGAAGGAAAAGTGATCTACGTCTGGTTCGACGCGCCCATTGGTTATATCTCGGCGACGCGAGAGTGGGCGGCCGCCAAGGGTGAGCCTGAACTCTGGAAGGACTACTGGCAGAGTGAGGATTCGCGTTTGCTCCATTTCATCGGCAAGGACAACATCGTCTTTCATTGCCTGATGTTTCCCGCGATGCTGATGGCGCACGGCGATTACGTACTGCCCGAGAACGTCCCCGCCAACGAGTTCTTGAACATCGAGGGCGAGAAACTCTCCACCAGTCGAGGCTGGGCAGTCTGGCTGCACGAGTATCTGGAGGAGTTCCCTGCCGATTTGCTCCGATATGCGCTTGCCGCGACGATGCCCGAGACCAAGGATGCCGACTTCTCCTGGAAGGATTTCCAGGGGCGCGTGAATAGTGAGTTGGCCGATGTGCTGGGCAACTTCGTGCACCGGACCATGACTTTCGCCAATCGGTATTTCGATGGGGTGGTACCCCCCTTGGAAGAGCCATCGGCGCTTGATCTCGCGGCGCTGGCGGAGCTTGCGCGCTTCCCGGACCGAATCGCCAAGTCCTACGACGCCTGTCGATTCCGGGAGGGGGTGTTCGAGACCATGGCGCTGGCCCGACTGGGCAATAAGTTTTTCAACGACTCGGAGCCGTGGAAAACTCGTACGAGCGATGTGCGAGCGTGCGGAAACACCGTTCACGTATCCCTGCAAATTTGCGCCTCGCTGGCGGTCCTTCTTGATCCCGTCCTACCGAATACGGCGAGCACACTACGCGGCATGCTTCGCCTGGAGGGCGTCCGGACGGGGACGCCCGGGGACACCGGCAAGATTGGTTGGAGCGAAGCCGCCAACTCGCTTCTGCCCGCAGATCACGAGCTGGACGAGCCGGTAATCTTGTTCGAGAAAATTGAAGATGAAGTGGTCGAGGCTCAAATGGAGAAGCTGAGGGCCAGCGCTCCGAAGCCGGCGGCGCAAGAGGTACCCTATCAAGAGGCCAAAGAGACCGTGTCCTACGATGATTTTGTAAAGCTCGATTTTCGGGTGGGGATCGTCACCAAGGCGGAGCCTGTTCCGAAGTCCAAAAAGCTGCTCCGCCTGGAGGTAGACATGGGAAGCGAGACGCGGCAGATCCTGTCGGGCGTCTCGCAGCACTTCTCGCCGGAGGACATGGTGGGCAAACGTGTGTCCATCGTGGCAAACCTCGCTCCCAGGAAAATGATGGGGATCGAGAGCCAGGGCATGGTTCTCGTGGCCGAAGACCGCGACGGTAAGTTGCATCTGGTGGAATCCAGTGGCGAACCCGGCGCGGTGATTCTATAGCCATGACACCCGACCAGGCACTAGAGAAGCTCATGGACGGCAACGCCCGCTTCCTGGCGGGTGACGGGATACCGCACAACCGTCCCCACCAGGTAGCCGCGACGGCGTCGGGTCAGCACCCCTATGCCATTGTGTTAGCCTGTATCGATTCTCGCGTCGCTCCCGAAATCGTCTTCGATACCGGGATTGGGGACATTTTTACGGCATGTGTGGCCGGCAATGTCGTCAGCCCAGATGTCTTGGGTGGAATGGAGTTCGCCGTCGAGGTAGCCGGTTCCAAGCTCATCATGATCTTGGGGCATACGGGCTGTGGCGCGATACAAGGAGCCTGTGATGGGGTCGAGCTGGGAAATCTCACTCAACTGCTTGAGAAAATCCGGCCAGCCGTCGAGGAGATGGCCAGCTTCCCGGGAGAGCAGACTTCGGCCAATCGTGCCTTCACGGATGCCGTGTCTATCCGGAATGTCATGCGTTCCGTCAAGAACGTCCGCGATCGGAGCCCGATCATAGCCCGCCTACTGGAGTCCGGGGCGGTCCGGATCGTAGGGGCGATGTACGATGTCTCTACGGGAGAGGTCGAAATCCTGGAGTGAGGGCGACCTCGCCGGCGGCCTTTTACGCCCAACCCGGCGGCCTTTTAGATCCGCCTCAGCTCGACCCGATCTCCTCGAACGTCTCATTCATAATGGGGTACCGCGTCCAGTCATTGCGGTCAAAATGCCACCATTCGTACTCGTACACCTGAAACCCTTCCGCCTCCATGGCGCTCCGAAGCAACTCTCGGTGCCACCGTTGGAGGGATGTGCCGCCCACGTAGTCCGAATATGAGCGTTCGGAAAACTCGTCGTAGCCGCTGGGCATGGAAACTGGCTGGCCCGTCTCAAGATCGACCATGGTCAGGTCGACCGCGGAACCTCGGTTATGCCGAGAACCATTCGCAGGATTCGCCACAAACAGTTTCTGCTCTTCCGGCGTCGCATCCCAGAACATCTTGGTCACGAACCAGGGCCGGTAGGCGTCATACACCATCAGCCCGAATCCGTGTTCAGCCAAGGCCCGATGTGCCCGGCCGACGGCCTCGGCCGTCTCACGCTGGAGATAGGCATGAGCGGATCGGTAGAAGACGGTCTGCATGAAGTTGTTGGTGGAGGCATACCTGATATCGTACAGGATGTCAGGCTCGACCGAGGAGAGTTCTACCAGGTCCGGCTCAAGGAAGTCGCCGTCTTCAGCCGGCGGGCTTGCGGCCAGGGCAGCCGCCCGCAACTCGCCGATTTCGCGCACGGGGTTGATGGTGAACGTCTCGCCACCGTCAGCGCTCGGCCGCCTCTCGAACCGAACGCCAGCCGCCACTACTGCGGAGATGGCCTCGCCGTCTGTGCGCTCAAACACGAGACGCTCCCCGTGATACAGGCCGCCACCAAGGGGGAACGCAAATTCGTCCGGTCCCAACCGTGCGAGCGCGTCCATCTCAGTCCATTCGATGAGCGCTTTCAGTGTTCCTTGGTCCTCGTAGATGAATAGGACGTTGTGGTCCCACCCATATTCTCCGACGAATTCGAGGAGGTCATAAGGAGGAGCAGCAGGTCTTGAGCCAGGCCAATCGCCGGTCCTGCTCAACCTGGTTCCGTCTCGTGCCAGAAGGTCCTCTCCGTCTAGATGAAAGTAGCCGCCGAACCCATGCCGGTCGTTCATGACCAGGGTGTCGCCAATCGAGCCCAAAAGATAACGTTCGCCACCAAACTCGCCCCAGATTCCGTAGGGCCCTCGATCCACAATGGTGAGGGCGGTGGTCCCAGAGGGCCAGGCGTAAACGCCCTCGGCGCGGGCGGCCAGTTCAGCGGGCACGGAGGTCGCAGTCTTCACATCGGGGAGCGGCTCATCGTCGCGGTGTGCAAGAAGAAGGCGCAGGGCATACGTCGATAGGCGATTCATGACGGAGTTCGCCACATCCATCGTGGTCACCGCGATCACCCCAAGCTCCTCCTCCGGCAGCATCGAAAGCTGAGTGGCAAATCCGTAAATGGCTCCTCCGTGGCCCGCCAAGAAGTGGCCGTCCAAAGTGCCAAGAGAGAACCCGATCCCAAAGCCCGATCCTTCTTCGAACTGGTGGCTGAGCATCTCCGTGAGCGTCGCCGGCTGAACGCCGAGGCTTGGGCTCGCGTCGAAGACCGCACTCATGAATCTAGCGAGATCGGTCACAGGTGCATACATGCTCCCGGCCGGTGACATCCCGAGTTGAAACGACGGAGCCGCAAATTCACGACCATCGTAGCTCCACATCACGGCCTCGGCGAGGCGGGCTTGGGTTGCGGCTGTCGGCTGGAAGGCGCTCGCCACCATGCCGAGTGGTTCCAGAACAGTCGCCTGAACATGGTCCGTGAACGGCGTCTTTTGGGTACGCTCCAGCACGTATCCAACGGTGGCGATTCCGGCATTGGAGTACTTCACCCTCGATCCAGGAGCGTAGATTCGGGGCGTGCCGTTGAGGCTCGCCACGGTT
>CAYXSE010000074.1:0-14872 GCA_964466675.1 uncultured Rhodothermales bacterium
CACGGTGCGTCCCGCTTCCGGGTCCACCCTCGTCCCCGTACTCGATGGCTTCAATTTTGAAGGGGCTTGGCCCCGACGGCGTCGGCCACTGAACGGACTCGCCCAACTTGTGCCCGGTCAATCTTATTGCGATGGGAGCGAGGAAGCTCAGGCGCGCCTCAGAGGCATCCGCCTCATCGACTCCGACAATGGTTATCACTCGCACGTCCCCGGATTCCGATCGAAGCGTGACCCGGGCGCCGAATCGAACCTCACCGCGCGGTTGCGCCTTTGGATCTACGAGTCGCGCGCTGGAGAGGCGGGCTTCCAGGAGCGTGATCTTGCCCCGGACGACAGCAAGCTTGGTGGTCTGATCCGCATTGTCCCGGTTCCTCGACTGGTGATGTCCGCGTGCCGCCTCAAGCTTTGTGAGTTCCTGCCGCAATAGGCTCAGCCCACGTGGCGTGACGTAGTTGGCCACCCCGGTGGGAAGGGGCGGGCGGGGCGGAATGACGACAGGCCCGTCGGGGGCATCGTCTTTGACAAAGGCACGACTCATGTGTCGGTGTACGTTTTGGCCTCGCGGTCGACCATGCACGGTTGGGCCATTTTGGGGCGATCCCAAATTTACCGTGAAGGCACACAGAGTCAACATTCAACACCCCGAGGCAAAATTATCAATCCCGCCGCCGCTTGCGGGTCGGGTCGGTTCTCTGGCTCAGGCTCGACCGGACGCCTACATTGGCTATTCAGAAAACCACCGGACTCATGCTTCGTACTGTCGCCACTCTCTCACTCCTTGTTCTCGTGACAGGCGCCCATGCCCAGACCACCTATTCAGGTAGTTCTAGCGGCGTGGGCTTTGGCGGCGCCGTGGTCGCGGGCGGCGGTGAGATCATCGTGGGCTCCGCTCCGCTTGGATGGCCCAGCGGGAATGAGCCGGCGGGAGCCGTGCATCTCTACCAACAAGATGAGTCCGGCGCTTGGGAAGAGGTCGGCACGCTGAGCGCTACAGACGGCAAGATTGGGGATCATTTTGGACGCTCCCTAGCCCTCCGCGGAGACCGGCTCGTGGTTGGAGCGCCCGGTTCGGGTGCGGCGTACGTGTTCGAACGCGATGCGATCGGGAATTGGGCACAGACGTCGAAACTCGTCCCGGGGTCGCTGGCCCCGGATGCCGAGTTCGGTGGTGCGTATGCGAGGGGCGGCCGGCGAACGGGCAACATCGCTATGGTTGACGGGCTGATAATGGTGACGTCTTACGGGTCGTCTACATCGACCGGCAGGGTCCATGTCTTCATGGAGTCGGACGGCGGATGGGCCCAACAGGCGATCCTTTCGGGCGTGGAGACCGAGGGATTCGGATATGCCATTGCAGCGGCTGGCCACCATCTGTTTGTGGGAGCCTCGGGTGCCAACGAGGGTGCCGGTGCCATTGATGTGTTTGAGCTGGTCGAAGGCCAGTGGCAAAAGAGCGCTCGTCTTTCTACGGACGGCCTCGGGAGCAGGAGTCGATTCGGTTCCTCTCTGGCCACGGACGGCGAGCGCCTCTATGCGGGAGTGCCGGGGATGGACGGTGGCGGAGCGGTTGTCGTGTATGATGCCAGCGAGGTCGGCTGGTCGGAATCGGACCGCATGTTGCCACCGGAGGATGCGGCCGCGGAACAGCCGCTAAGAGGGTTCGGCTCTGGAGTGGCCGCTTCGACCGCGGGAATTATCATTGGAGCGAGCGGTGCGGTGGTCATCGTTGAGGGAGATACACAGACGGTCCTGGTTGGTCCCGATGCGCGCGTGCAGAGGGGCTTCGGCACGGGCCTGGCACTGGCACATGGCTTCGCCGTGGTGGGCTCCCCCACCGCCGACTACGAGCAGGGCGTCGCAAGTGTTTTCAACAAGGACGGGGATTCCTGGTCGTATGCGTCACTGCTCGCGCCGGAAGTCAGCTACATCGAATCTATTTCGGGAGATCAGACTGACTGTGAGGAGGGGAAAGCGGCAATTTTCGATTGCCATGACGTAGACCTGATCTCCTTCGTTTCGACGGCTGATCTGACCGAGGATCGAGGCGTGGAGCTAACGGACATCTGGGGCTGGGAGGATCCGGAAACCGGCAAGGAGTGGGTTCTTCAGGCGCGGACCGACGGTGTCGCATTCATCGATATCAGTGATCCGGGATATCCTCTATACGTGGGACAACTCATGCGCACAGAAGGGTCGCCTGGTGCGGTGTGGCGAGACGTGAAGGTCTATCGGAATCACGCTTACATCGTGGCTGACGGCTCCGGCGAGCATGGTGTTCAGATATACGATCTGACCCAGCTTCGAGACGTGGACCCGGCCGATATGCCAGCGACGCTTACGGCGACCGCCCACTACTCCGGGGTCGCAAGCACCCACAACATCGTCATCAACGAGGAGAGCGGTTTCGCATTCGCGGTCGGGAATCGAGCTGGAGGGGAAACCTGCAATGGCCAAAGTCACATGATCGACATCAGGGATCCCGCAAACCCCACTTTTGCGGGCTGTTTCTCAGAGGAACGATCCCGCGCGACCCACGACGCGCAGTGTGTCACCTACAGGGGTGCGGATTCCAACTATGTAGGGCGCGAGATCTGCCTCTCGTCCAACGGCTCGTCTTTCGTGATTTCCGACGTGACGGACAAGGAAAACCCGGCCACGCTATCGTTCAACACCTACCCGATGACTCATTACACGCATCAGGGATGGCTGACCGAAGACCATAACTATTTCTTTATGAACGACGAACTGGACGAGATGAACGGTGCCGTCGATCGAACGCGAACCCTCATCTGGGATGTTCAGGATCTCGAAGACCCCCAGTTGGTGAACCAATTTTATCTGGATTCTGCCGCGAGCGACCACAACCTGTATATCCGTGGAAACCTGATGTACCAGTCCAACTACCAGGCCGGGCTTCGCATCCTGGACATCACCGATCCGATCAACCCGGTTGAGGTAGGGCACTTCGATACGGCCCCCTATGCCGAGGACGCGGCGGGTTTCGGCGGGTCCTGGAGCAACTATCCCTATTTCAAGAGCGGGATTATTGCGGTCGCCAGCGGGTCGGACGGGATGTTTCTTCTGAAGAAGAGACAGGTCGATTCGTGACCCGCCAGGCGCAAGATGGGCGAGTGTTGGTTCATTTTGTGACGCGCCGCATGAGCCACTCCAGCGGCCCACGGTCAAATTTTGATCGCCACGCGTGAGCGAAGGCCACGCCCAACAAGCAGAACACCGCGGCAGCGCCCATGGCTTCGGGTGCCGACCGGTTTTCCAGGTAGCCGAATGTATCGAGTAGTCCCATCCCGACCACAACGTGGGCCACATACAAGGTGAGTGCCAGTTGTCCGGTGGCGACCAGGGGCTGAATCCAACGGGACTGGTCAAGCCTTAGTCCGAGGCTGACGCACGCCGCGGTAGCCGCGAATGCGATCCCGCCTGCCGCAACCATGTAGAAGAGCCCCGGTGGCATCGGAGCGGTACCAACCAGATCCGACAAGCCCGCCAATTCCGGCGAGTGCGCCATCGCGCCCAGAGACGATACGAGGCGGGAGGAGAAAAATTCGGCAACGGCCGCCACCCCCAGTCCCCAGAAGAGAACTTTTCGGCGAGTCTCTCTTGCGGTCAGATCCAGCCTCCCGAGGGCCATGCCGCTTACCAGGAACGCGGCCCAGGGCACCACGGGGTGAAATCCGTTGAAAAACAAGTGTCTGAAGAATCCCCGAGGCTGCCAGAGATCTGTGTAGTCGAGAGTATTCCAATCCCAGCCAGCATCGTAGTCATAGGCCATCACCAGCACCATAAACCCCATGACCAGAAGGGCGCTCACCAATCCGAGCATCTTCATGGGCTGGTAAAGCAAGACGACTCCCAGGGCTATGTATAGGCCATAAAAATGGAGGATATCGGCAGGCCATATGGGTGTATAAGTCAGCCCAACGACCAGGAGAAAGAGGGCGCGTTTGAGGAGGGTGGCGCGATCCTTCGCACGGAGGGCCATATCGCCACTGATTCGGCCCGTACGCGTCATCAAAGACACGCCGACTCCGGCCAGCACCACAAAAAGAGCAGCAGCGCGCCCCTCCACAAGGCCGGCCGCGTCCAGCAACCAATGCTGCCCGCCGCCGGCTGCTCCCATCACAATGTTATAGTTCACGATGACCATGCCGAACACGGCAAAGGCCCTCGCGATGTCGAATCCGATGATGCGGCGAGAGGCTGGCACGGCGATGAAAACGATGGGTCTTGTCAAAGATAGGGAGCGCCCGTGTCGCACCGCGGGACTACCACACCGAAACGGGAATCGGTATTCTTGTGGCGTTTAGTGTTGCCGCCATCCTTCTGTCGGATCTTACGATTGGCTATTAGTCGGTTGGGGCGGCATGGGCCGATCCGACTCGCGCAATGAGAATGCAGTGAAGGTCCTGTGATTCGAATCACGAACACCATCAGTCTCGACGAAGGAGAGGTCGAATTTTCGTTTGTCCGCGCCTCGGGACCGGGAGGGCAGCACGTCAACAAAGTTGCGACGGCGGTTCAGCTTCGTTTCGATGTCGGTCGATCCCCGAATCTTCCGGAAGAGGTACGCGATCGATTGGTACGGCTCGCGGGAAGCCGAATGAGCGCCGACGGCGTGCTGATGACCTCTGCGAGGCGACACCGCTCCCAGGGCAGAAACAGACAGGACGCTCTAGATCGGTTGGTGGCGCTTGTGCGCCAGGCCACCGACAGTCCCAAGAAGAGGAAGAAGACCCGCCGCACGAGGTCCTCCGTGGAGCGCCGTCTGACCTCAAAGCGAAAGCGATCCGAGACCAAGCGACTGCGTGGACGTCCCGGGGACTAGCGCGAGACCGGACCCCGGCTCATGGGGGCCACGGCGACCGACAACGAGGGGCCACGGCGACCGACAACGAGGGGCCACGGCCGCGACGAGAAACCTCACTCTTCCTCAATAGCGGCCAGGTCGGCCACCCGTTGGAACCAGACGAGGGGGGCGCCCACGGATGAAAGGGCGAGGCCGCCGATTTTCATCCAGAGTACGAGGTCCCCGAGCGTTCGCGAAATTTCCTCCGCGTTGTCTGGCTCGAGATCTGGAAATAGCTCCCAGAAGGATTGGTCCATCATTCCGGACACGGAAAGACTTCCTATCAACAGCCAAAGTCCTGCTACCAGAAAGACCCATCCCAAATAGGCCTTCGATCTCCGGATCCCCCACAACATCGCACCTACCGACAGGCTCAACGCGGTGATGCCAAGCAAGCTACCGCCCACGCCCATGGCCACAGAACGCATCAAGCCGGTCCCTCCCACATTCATGATGGTGCCAACAATGATCGGGAGCAGGAACACCAGGTAGGTGCTGACGACACCGACTACAATTCCGAGTACTCGGGCTAGATCGCTGCGACTGCCCTGCTCCCTCCGATAAGCCCGCAAGGCAGCCACTCTTGGCGGCTCCTCGACGACCGTTCCCTCGAAATAGTCGCGGGCCTCCTGGCGAGTCAAGAGAAAGAAAACAAAACCGTAGGTGAGTGCGCCGGCTGCCAGTCCCGAAAAGGTCAACAAGCCTAAGAGCACGCTTGTAGCAACAAGCTGGAGGGGCGTGAAAACCAAATACAGCGTACGGCCCCAAGGAATGCGTTTGAGAATGGCTAGTCCGGCGGCTCCGTGGACGATGCCCGACACGACCGAGAGCCCAACCAAAACCTGAGGATCGATCCCCAAATTCTGCCAGACGGTGAGGGCCGGAGAGTCGGGGAAAACTAGAAGGATGGGGAAGAAGGCACCCAGCCCCCCAATGAACAGGTACCAGCCAAGAATTGATAGGCTGAGGGGCCTGTAGACGACGGGTGGATCCGGAGCGAAGAAAGACATGTTTCCAGGGGTTTCGGGCGGCGGCGGCAATGCACGATAAGGGTCGCGGAGAGGGTCGGCAATCCGAGGGCCCCTCCCTTACCAGAGAAACGAAGAACTACCGCGTTTTGCGACACCCGGAGGCTATTTCCGAGTCTCGCGAAGAACTCGCGCATCCCTCATTGTGGCTGCCGGGACGGGCCGGTAAATTCGCGGCATGATCAACTACTTGAAGACCATGGCGTTTAGCGCCGCTCGTTGCCTCTCCGTGCTCGTTCTGGCACTGGGCGTGTCCGCGTGCCAGTCGCCCGAGCGGCCGCCCAATCTTGTCATTCTGTTATCGGACGACGCCGGATACGCGGATTTCGGCTTTCAGGGTAGCGAAGATGTGGCGACACCGAACCTGGACCGCCTCGCGGCCTCCGGAATTCGGTTCACGAGCGGGTATGTTTCGGCGTCCGTCTGCGCTCCGTCAAGGGCCGGGCTACTCACCGGGAGATACCAGCAGCGATTCGGCTTCGAATACAACCTGCCCGGGGAACGAGATGCCTCGATCCCCGACTCGGTTCGGGGGCTGCCGCTGGACGAGATCACCATCGCCGACGAACTGAGGCGACTCGGATATGCCACTGGCCTGGTCGGTAAATGGCATCAGGGAATGGATGACCGGTTCCATCCTCTGAATCGTGGGTTCGACGAGTTTTTCGGAATGCGAGGCGGTACCAGCGGGTATATGAGCGGTCGCGCGCGCGCGATCGAGAACGGCTTCGATTCGGTCACGCCGGCTTCCATGACCTACCTGACGGACGAATTTGGAGACCAAGCGGCTGATTTTGTCAACCGGCACAAGGACGAACCCTTTTTCCTATTCCTGTCTTTCAACGCGCCTCACACCCCGATGCAAGCACGGCCAGATCATCTGGCCGAGGCCCTTGCGCGATTTGACACATCCGTCAGGGCAGCGAATGTGGCGATGACCCGTTCACTGGACGAGAACATTGGGAAGGTGCTGACCGCCTTGAGAGAGGCTGGTGTGGACGATAACACGCTCGTCGTTTTTGTCAACGACAACGGGGGCGCGATGCCCTACAATGGTAGCATGAACGCCCCGCTTCGCGGGACCAAGGGAACTGTGCTGGAGGGTGGTGTCCGGGTCCCGTTCCTCATGTCCTGGCCAGGGACGCTGGAGGCCGGGTCCGTCTACGATGCCCCCATCTCGACCATGGATCTCCTGCCAACCCTAGTCGCCGCGGCGGGAGGCCAACCCACCCGGCGTGACCTGGATGGCGTCGACCTGATGCCGTTCATTGGCGGTCAACTCACGGTCCAAGTCCCGCACGATACACTCTACTGGAAGCTGAATTGGGCCGCCGCGGCGCGGATTGGGGATTGGAAATTGGTCCGCAACCCCGAGGGCGGCCAAGAGCTGTTCAACCTCGCCGACGATCCGACTGAGTCGAATGACCTCTTGTCCTCCGAGCCGGAAAGAGCGGAGCGCATTGCGGCTGCCCTGGAGGCCTGGGAGAACGAGCTACCCGAGCCGATTTGGGCCTCCGAGGAAAGGTGGCGCGCGCATTCCATGCGCCGCTACGACCAGAAGGTCGTAGATGGATTCGTCCGCCGATGAATCGGGCCCGCCCGCAAACGTCAGCCCCGAGTGTGCTAGAACGGCAGGTCGTCGTCCAATTCCGAGGACGCAGGTAGCGAAGGCGGGGGAGCCTGAGGAGCCTGAGGAGCCGGCGGAGCTTGGTCCTGATCTGCGGCCTGGGCCTGCTCGACCTTCCAAGCCTTCACATCGGTGTACCACCGCCCGTTGTATTCGCGGCTCTGGAGATCGATATGCACGGTCACGGTTTGGTCTTTCTGCAGCCCGAATCGATCGATATTGTCACCCCATTGTACGATACATATCTGCCTCGGGTACTCACCCGGGACCTCAAGGATGAATTCCTGTTTGCGCCATTCGCCACGCTGGCTCGTACCGGACTGAGCGTCCAGGATGTCTATGACAGTGCCCGAAATTTTGAGGTCCAAGAGTCTCTTTCTTGTTTTGTTGGGTTGACCGGGTGTACGGGCAAGAGGCCAAGGGTATCCCCGGACGGGTGGTCACGAGCCCATGAAATTTCGAGGTGGAGTCTCAGTTCGCTATTTCACGGAGAGTCCGTGCCAGCCGAACGCGGATCCTGTCGGTCTGGCCGCTCGCCCCTCCGGCGACGGATTCAAGAGCCGCGGCCTCCAACAAGCCCGCGGCATCGACCAGGCCAGCGGATCCGTCGGCCGCCAAGGCGTCAGAAACTCCCTGCGCCCAATTTTCCGAGACCGCCTCTGCCCGAACGAGTTGGTCCAGATAGGCGCGTGCAACCACAGGCACAGCTGGCCACTCTATGCGTGGCTGGTTCTGAGCGTTGAAGTCACCGTAGGAAACCAATTTCGCCGCTTCAATCTCGTTTTCCGATAGAAACTCACTGGGAATAAGTTCGAAAATATCGAACCCGCGGGCGATCTCGGCCCCGTAGATGGCACCGTTGTGCCAGTAGGTAGACCAGTAGCCTCCCGAGACCAATACGGAATCGCTAACCGGGCCGCGATCGAAGAACGCGATCTCGAATGCATTCGCAGGGTCCGTGAAATCGAAAATGGACATCCCGCCTTGGTACCAGGCCTGTGCCTTGATATCCCGGCCGGGAATGGGGATAATAGAGCCGTTGTGGGCGACACAATTCTCCTTGTCGGTCTGCGGGACAGGAAGCTTGTAGTAACCCTGCAACTTCAACTTTTTATCCTTCAGTTCGAAGATCGCGTTGGCGCCCCAGGTAGGCAGGTCCGTGCCCATGCATCGCGGCTGGCCACCACCACCCCACTCATCCGTGAATATCACGGCGGTCCCGTCGTTGTTGAACGTAGCGGAGTGCCAGTAGGCAAAATTGGGGTCAGTTACTTGGTCGATGCGAACTGGATTTGCGGGGTCCGAGATATCGAGGAGAATACCGTTGCCGGAGCAGGCCCCCGCTGCAAGGCCGATTTCCGGAAAAACGGTGATGTCATGGCAACGGTTGGTTTCGCTTGTCCGTTGCGTGCCGTCCCCGTGGCCTCCACCCGCCCAAAGACCGGCTATGTTGCCGTCGGTCTCGAATATTCGGGGCATGCTGACGATTCGTGAGTCGGCAGGGCTCGCAATGGGCACTTTGATGACCTCGATACGGAAGTAGGATGTGTTCGGGTCTTCCTCTGGGTCCCGGATGTCAGAGCATCCTGGGAGCTCTTCGCTTGGCCGCACGCGGCTGGTTCCCTGGACATAGATGTAGACATTGTCAGGGTCGCCCGGGTCCGGCACCACGGTATGGGTGTGTGATCCGCGGCAGGTTTGGACGGCCGCCACTTGAGTTGGGGTCAGCGGGTCGCTGATGTCGAAGATTCGAACGCCGCGCAGGCGCTCAGCGCTCACAACGTCCTCGATACCCTGCGTCCCGCAATCCAATCGAGCCCGGGTCTCCTGTACGGACATGAACATCAGATCTCCATACACGGAGACGTCCCCTTGACCACCCGGGCATACCATGGAGGTCTTGAGGATTGGGTTGGAGGGATCCGTAATGTCGTAAATGTTGATTCCATGGTAATTCCCGACAAACGCCATGTTGCCACTGAACGCGAGGTCCGTGTTGCTGACGCGGCCACCGGAGCTATCCGAGAATCCCTCGGGCTTTGGCACGTGTGCCAGGAGGACCACGTTTCGCGCCGCCTCGCCCGCGTCATCGAGACCAGCCTTCAGCCCGATTCTTGGATCGTTCTCGTCCCATTCCCAGGCCGGCGGATCGGGGATCTCGGGGAGATTGGGTTGGACGTCCTGAGCCGTGGCCGTGGCGGTCGGCCAAAGCAAGAGTAAAACGACAAAGGCAAGTATGTTCTTGGCCACTTTAGTAGGGTTCTGGTGGATCAACGGACAGACATCAACATTTGGCGCATCCGCGCAATTTCCATGGTCTGGTCTTCGTCAACGCCGGCGGCGAATCGAAAGATGTCCGTGTCCTGGGCCGCTCTCTCCTGCGAGAACAACTCGCCAACCATGGTGAGGGCGCCCTGGTGATGTTGGATCATGTTTTCAAGCCATAATCTGTAGAAGGCGTCGCCGGATGCCTCTTCGAGCGCTCTCATCTGCTCGGCTGTGAGCATTCCAGGCATCGGGGCAACATCCCCGTGGAGCATGTGGTGTGCAGTCACCTCCGGCACGGCCTCGTCGTGAGAACGGAGCCAATTGGATATGATATCGATCTCGGCCTTTTGAGAAACGGTGATCCTTCTACCCAGGAGGTGCAGATCGCGGCGTCCCGTACGGTCGCCTATCAGTTCGGTCATGTCCAGGGCCTGGGCATGATGCCCGATCATTCCCTGCATGAAGAGGACATCTGCGTCCGTGTGCGGCAGAGGCGTCGATGTTGCGGCCTGCCGCGAGACGACGCGGCTGGCCTGTCCCGGAGCACCCGGCTGCACGATACGTGGGCCCGCAGGGGTCACCGCTTCCTGGCTCGAGGTACACCCCGGGCTCACAAAAACACAGACGGCCGTCAGGGCGGCAATGAGTAGGTCAGCTTTGGCCACTTACGAAATCCTCCGTGCAACTCGGCAGGTTTAACTGACGGCAAAAGTATCCGGTGCTAGATTCCCGAGCAACCCCAATCGGAACGTTCCCACACCCCCATGACATCCTCAGAGGCCCCGCCCGGGATTTTCTTGAGTGCCGAGTGGCGAAACCTGTTGATGCTGAACTATGAAGTGGATGCCGGGGTTCTTGCGCGTCACGTGCCTTCAGGATGTGAGCTGGACCCGTGGCAAGGCCGGGTCCTACTCAGTGTGGTCGCGTTCCAGTTCCTGAATACCCGGGTGCTTGGTTGTCGCATACCGCTCCATCAGAACTTCGAGGAGGTAAACCTGAGGTTTTACGTCCGGCACCGGTCAGAAAGTGGATGGCGGCGGGGCGTCGTGTTCGTCAAGGAAATCGTGCCGCACCGGACCATCGCGTTCATCGCGCGGACGATCTATGGTGAGAACTATGTCGCTCTTCCCATGCGTCACACTGTAATCGAGGGGTCGTCCACCGGCGTCGTTTCCTATGAATGGCGCCACGGAGGAGTGTGGGAGGGCGCCCGGGCCAAGATCGCGGGACCGGCCATCGTTCCGCCGGCCGGGTCCGAGGAGACCTTCATAACCGAGCACTATTGGGGGTACGCGTCCCAGCGCAACGGCTCGACGGTTGAATACCAGGTCGAGCACCCCAGGTGGGGTGTCTGGAAGGCGGAGGAGGCCTCGCTCGATTGTGATGTAGCCGAGCTGTATGGTCCTGAATTCAAGGATGCCCTCACGTCTCCTCCGTGTTCGGCCTTCGTGGCGGACGGATCCGGAATCGTGGTTCGGCACGGGAGACCCTTGTGATGAGAACGGGAGTACTCTTGTTGATGTGTTTCGTCATCGCATGCGCTCCGAAAGGGGTGGCGCGCGACCCAATCCTGGTTGGTAGTCCCCCGGAACTTCTCCTTGGCGAGTTCCGGGACGACTACGACATCGAGTATCTCATCTCGGCTCAGGACTGGCATCAACATCCCGGCTCTCGGTATCGAGTCGTGGCATGGCACGCCGCGGAGAAGTACTTGATCGCCCAGAACGATGCGGCCAACCCCGTCGATCCAGGACTCTGGACACGGATCGATTGGATTCTGCTACCCGACATGGCGCCCTACGATTGGGCGTTCTGCCTGAGTGCCTACAAGGCAGCCAGCCGGGAGGAAGCGGAATCGTCGGAGACTGCGAATCGCGACTCGCCGAGGACCGGGTGCAACGGATTTCCGTTCTCGCGAATGCGGATCCGACTCAAAGAGGACTAACTGGAGACCCCGTTCCGAGTTTTCGAGCGGCCGCGGCGGGTGAGAGTCAGTCTGTTATAGTCAACGTCAAGACAGATCGGTCCGTACCGGCCAAGGCTCGATATTCCAAACCCAACGGTTGCTGGCCGGGGGGGAAGTAGCCCACGACCAAATCTTGTGCCTCTGACCCGAGTGACTGGAGGCCCGTTCCGAAGCCTCTTTCGGGTGGTGCCATCGACAGGAGCGCCCGGGCCTGCCCATGAACGCTCGAGAGGATCGCGGTGATTTTCTTGGCCTCCCTGGAGCTTTCGAACTTGTAACTAGGAGCGATTTTCGTCCGTTGGTTCGCCGCCGCGCGTGGGACGATCACCGTGCCTTCGGTTGCACTCTTGGGCGCCAGGGACAGCGAGAACGCGTGGCGCTCAGCCACTATAATTGTGACGCTTTGCCCGGCAGGCTGAGCCCGGGACGAGCCTGCGGTCGAGACCGCAACCACAATCAGGAAGAAGAAAACCCTAGCTGAATACACCCGACACACCATGAGTACTTCTCATGGAAACGGGCCAGCTTACCAAATTTGCGTCGATGTCTGGTTTCTGCTGGCGAATTCAGGCGGTTCCAGAGCCGGTCAGGCAGGCACTAAAAAACGGGGCTTGGGCCATGCGTCGCCGCTCAGCCCAAGCCCCTTAGCCAGAATCACTTTGTCGAGTCAGACTAACTCGTTACAGTAAGGGTCACTGTCTGGGCCTCTCCCCCTCCGTTCGAGACGGCCGATGGTGTCGCAGAGGCTGTGTAGGAAATGCCCAGGGAGCCTTCGGCAAGATTCGAAATGCCAGACACCATGTCTTGGGCCGTGGTCGTCAGAGTCACGGCACCTGCGGAAGAGCCGCCGGTGGGCGCGCTCAACGTGAGAGCCAGCGAGATGCCCGTCGAATACGCCGTGCCGAGTTCAGCCGTGATTTTCTTGGCTGAACCGTTGGTCGTAATCGAGTACGATGTGGCCGTGTCGGTCGCATCGTCCGGGTTACTACCCGCTGTGGCCGAATTGATGGTCATGCTGATCGTACCGGAGGAGACCGAGATTACGTTGATGTCAGCGACGACGATGGTGACCGTTTGATTTGCGGTCTGAGCTGAGCTGTTAACGGCGCTGCTAAGGCCGAGGGCTACAGCGATGAGGAGAGTGTAAAGCGATTTCACCAAGAACTACCGGGGTATGTTAAGCGAGGGATGGAGGCGTTGTGACTTCCAGCACGATGTCTCATTGCCCGGTATCGGCCGTAGTCCTCCTCCCCTAAAGCGATCGTCGCAAATACACTTCGCGGCGCGCGGCCGAATCGGACTATCGGCTGGCGTGGAGGCGCAGAACCCAGCTCCCGGTGGGTAGGTCCGCCGCTCTGGCCTGCAGGACCTTGCCCGAGTCCTTCGCCGTGCGGAATTGGCCTACCACCGTCCGGAACCAGTCCACTCCGTCGATTTCCTCGACGAGGACGGTCGAGGGTAGTCCAAGGTATTCGTAGCGAGCCATTGTGACATGGGCGATTCTCTCCTCGGGCGTGGATCCGACTACCAGCGCGTACAGCCGTTGACTTGCGGCGCGATCCCAATCCAGGCGGAGACTCTCCGGAGCTTCGCTGGCGGGCGGGTCGGTTGCCTTGCCTGCGTCGGTTCCGGGCTCTGCGCTCGCCGGGGGGACGGGTTCAACGATCGCCTCCTGCTCAACAGGACTCCATGGGACCGACAGTATGAGGGCTGGTTCGGTTTCCATCATTTGTATCGTAGGCCGTTTCGGGACCACCCGAAGCACTCTTGTGACCTCTTGTCCCGGCCCCAGTTCAATCCGAATCGAGTCGGTTTCAGGGCGATGGCGACTCGGGAGGGCGCTGATTACCTCCAATTCGTAAGTCGCAGGGATAACCCCCTGGAATGAGAAAGAGCCATCCGTCGAGGTCCTCGTTCGGTATCGGGCAGCTGCCGATCGGAGTTCCAGGACGAGGCCTCCCAGTCCCGAGACCCGCTGTAGCTGGACCCTCGGTTGTCCCAGCATGGGCAGACCCGTCGCAGACCCGTACAGATCTACGGAGCCATCCAACTCTGCGGCCAATCTCACGGGAATGTCCAGAAGGTTTGTGTTCTCCCGCTCGGGACTGATTTCCACGGGCAGGGCAACCAGTGAGACGCGGCCATAACCCACACTTTTCTGATCTACCCGGAGATAGCCTGTCGCGCCCTCTACCGTTGGGATGCGGAAGGCTCCATCGTCTCCCGAGACGGCTGCCGAGTTACCCAGGAAGAGGAGCACGTTTTTTAGTCCCAGTCCGCTGTCAGCATCATAGATTCGGCCTTCGAGGAAGGACTCCGTTGGCGGTCGCGTTCCAATGGGGAGTCCCAGGGGCTGCAGGTAGGCCAGTCGATAGTCGGTCCCCACCGTGTTGCTGAAGCCCGTCAGCATGGTGTGCTGGACCTGGAGGCTGATCTGGTGCCCGGAAGCAAGCGAATGCCGGATGAGCGACTTGAACGATGTCGATCGCTGGGTCGAGAACGTACGGATCCGATTGTGATAGAACGTCGCCGAAATTTCGGTTCGCCCCACTCGGAGGTTAGTTCGAAGGCTGAGAAGCCATCGCTGCATTTCCGCGCTTGCATTCACCAGATACCCCGTAGCGTATTCGCCCGTGGCCCAAATGGAGAGACTCTTGAGCGGTTGGGCTCTGGTCGTGAGGCGAGCCCGCAGTATGGACCCGTCGTAGCGATTGGCTCGGCTTCGAGCGCGTCCAATGTCCACCGAGCCGCTGAACCCAAACGGACGGACCTGGTATCCAGCCTGCCATTGGAGCCAGTCTTCCTCCCGGTCGATCGAGATTCCGGGCGTCGAGTAGGCCTGTTTCTCGAGAACAATCCGTGCATTGGTAAACGCCCTCCCGGGCCCCAATCGGCCACTGAGTTCTGCTCCGACGAGATATCTGGAGGTCTCTCGGGAAAAGCCAGCCGATAGGTCATAGGTCCGCCCGAGGAAGCTGCCTTCCACACTGGCAGAGCGCGAAAGCCGGTACTTGAGGCGAGCCGCGCCTTCTAGCCTGAATAATTCACGCACATAAAAAAGAGTCCATGAATCAGGCCCTGTAAAGCTATATTCCTTTAAGCGTTAGAATAAAGGATAC
>CAYXSE010000075.1:0-4910 GCA_964466675.1 uncultured Rhodothermales bacterium
CCGCGAAGAACATCCTGAGGCTCGGATCGAGCCTTCATGAGCGAATTGAGCGGGTTGCCGCTTGATTTCATGAGAAGCCGGCTGCTTTAGCTGTCGGAGTGGTCACCGGCAAAAATGGGCCTCAGGAGGAAACCACACGCCTTCACTGAGCAAGGAGTGGCAATGCTGTCCAGTGTCCTTAGAAGCAAAAGAGCCGTTCAGGTCAACATCCAGATCATCAGGACATTCACCAGGCTACGCCAAATCCTAGCAAGCAATGCAGAAATGCGGAGCAAAATCGAGGAGCTAGATGTTCAGATCAAGTCCATCTACAAGATTCTCGGACAGCTCATCATCGAGGAGGAAAAACCCAAACGACAAATCGGCTTCAGGATGGACGATGGAGAGTAGCCCACCGCACCTGACCAGTTCTCTCTAGCCTGAAATCGTCGGCCCGCGTTTCCGACCAGCGTCAGCGGCTGGGATCTCTCGGATGCGCAGTGCGGCTTCGCTCGGTCGGGTTGGAGATTCTTCGGAGGGGCCGTCAAAGACCTCTCCGTCACGCTGGGAGCCGGCGTGCAGACTTCGACGACTTCCACCGCCAGAGGCAGTCGCACTTTTGGGCCGCAGGTGTCCGCTGACGTGGTGTGGCCAATGCGACAAGACTTTCTCGCGCGGCTCCAGCTTCGAACCATGCTGCTCCTTCTCCGGCAATACACTTCGGAACGCCATCGCCCACCCAGCCGCGAGAGTAGGAAGAGTGAGAACAAGAAGGAGGACCCCACGAATCCTTGGTTCTGGTATCCATCCAGATATCCCCAGTTGAAACGATCCACGAAGGCACGGAAAAGCGGCTGGTAGACCGCGGCAAGATCACCCTGGCCCAAGAGCCTCCGGCACTTCTCGGTCAGGAAAATGCGACCCTGGGACTTGCGGATCAGGCCCGCAACATCCGCGATAACGTGCAGGACGTGCAATCATATCCAAGGTGGAGTACAAGGCCGATCGAGCCGGAAGGCACTCCGTCCAAGTATTTGGGGACGCGGCCGGTTACGACGCAGGCGTAGAGATCGCGGACTGCTGGTTTCGGCGGTTGCCTCAGGGAAGGTTCAGGTCGAGACTGAGCGCCATGAGCGAAGTCTTCGGGATGAGCTTGAACCCGATTTCGGAGTAGTATTGCCGAAGCCGGAGAGTCGCTGCTTCTTCGTCGATTCCAGCGAATCTGCCTCTCGGTAGTATTCTGGCGCGCCAGTGGCCGGATAGTTGACCCTTGGGCTCGAACTGGAGGGGAAAGGCCTTAAGCACCACGAGGCTGACGCCACCAGCGAATCTCTCCATCAATCGCTTGAGGACCGCCCGGCCAAGGCCGCGACCAGCCGCGCTCCGGACTATTTCAATGCGCTCGATAACGAGGATATTAGGATTCATTACTGATTGGAGAAGGTCTTCCACAAGAGTGATCACCCGCCCAGAGCCGTCGAAAAGACCCTCGTAGACCTCGGTCAAAGTCTCGCTGGTCGCATCGAATATCTCGAAGATGTCCTGCGCGGCATCCATCGCGGCGCCAATGTCGACGTACCGGAGTTCAAACCGTCCGATAGTTCTACGACGTTCAGTCGCGTCGTCCTGATCGACGACGCGGCCACGGTATGCGTAGACGAAAGCGCTCGGGTCAACGGCGTCCAGAGCAACCTCATCGACTGAGATATCGAGAAAAACCATGTCGGAAGGGCGTGAGCGATATATTGACGGCGCGGTCAAAAATAGCAACTTAGTCAAGCTGGGTGTATCCATAACCCGGTGTCGAACCTTTGAAACAATCGGACGCTGTATCGTTGTCGAAAGAGCTTTCCGGACGCGTGGTGGCCGGGCTCACGGGATCATTCCCCGAGTCGATTGCCATCCACTTCACGGACGGAACTACCCTCGCCGTTGAACACGGTGCGAGGGGGATCCGCGTCATCGTGAAAGCGGCAAAGCGTGCTCCCGCGGCGAAGGGAATGCCGCCTCGGCCAACGCACAGGCAGTCGGAATACCTCGAATTCATCCGGAAGTACATGAACCGGTACGGCACGGCGCCGGCCGAGTCGGACATCCAGAGGCATTTCCTGCTGACGGCTCCATCGGTCAATCAGATGGTTCGCAACCTTGAGCGCGGCGGATTTATCGTGCGGGATCGCGACTCGTCGGGTAAGACGGTGCCGCGGTCCATCCGTTTGATCTGGGATGGCTGAGCCGTCTATGACGATTTCGAGGTCTCGTGGCCCGGTCAGGATGAGCTGAAGTCCATACCGGTTGTCTCCTTCCACGGCCGCCAGTTTCGTTTGCACTCCGCCGGCTATCTTGCCAAGGACTAAGGTGACGAGAAGAGCAGTTGGCCAAGAAGAAGAAACCGAACGCAAAGGCGCAAGCATGGATCGTAGCCCAGAAACGTCACAGACTTTCCCACGCCCAGGTCCAGATGGCGCGTGAGCTGGGAATGAATCCGCGCAAGCTCGGCAAGCTGGACAACCACGACCAGGAGCCGTGGAAGATGCCGCTGGGCCTCTACATCGAACACCTGTACTTGAAGCGTTTTGGCAAGGAGCGCCTCGCCGACGTGTGAGCGCCGGGGGTGTGGCGGGTTGCCCAATTCCCTGTATTGGGTAGCTTCAAGCGCAAGAACAAGGGAGTCCGCGCGCCATGGCGTCCGTCACCAATTCTCGACACCTTCTGGCCGAGGACGGCACGATCGCGCCGGACTCGGATCCGGAGTGGACCCTGGCCAAATTCTTTGTGGGGATCGTGGCCTGGGTGACACGAGGTTGACAGCAGCAATAGATAGAATGCTTAATCCACGTGACTGAGTAGTGCTCCGAACCATGACGCAATTCGCGCTCCCGTGCTCCCGCCGAGGCGATTCTCGATGAAGGAGCAGATGCGGCCTGACAGGACGGGGGCTTTCATCTCGCACGTGAGTGCCGCTGAAAGTGCTCGGGTGCTGGGTGAGTTGCTTAGGCGACACCCGGACCTCAAGAATGAGGCGAACGCCATCGCCAAGGACCTAATGGACCATGTCTCTGTCGAAGATGTCGCCGAAGAGGTCGCCTTTCTCGCGAGCAGCATCGGCCTCGATGACCTCGGCAGCAGGGCAGGCAGGCACTCCTGGGGTTACGTCGAGCCTGGCGAGGCGGCCTCGGAGCTCCTTGAGGAATCGATTGAGGACGTGCGCGCCGACATGGCACGGAGGTTCAACGCGGGGATGACGTCGGGGGCCGAGAAGGTCTGCCAATCCATTATTATCGGACTGCATGGGGTCGACGACGCGGACAGCGACCTCATCCTACAGTGGGCACCGGATTTCCCGGCTAATGCGGCGGGCGACTGCCTGGCCACTCTCCTCAGGATGTATCCGCCCGAGGAGAGGCGGCCGGCCGGCCGGCGGATCGTTTCGGCCATCCAGGAACATGCCACGAGCTGGGTGGAGATGCTGAATCGGATCGTGCCGGCCGAACTTCCTGGGAGGCGGTAGGACCCAATGGGCAAATCTATAAAATCCGGGAGGTATCCGCTTGAGTGAGTACCAGTACTTCGAGTTCCGAGCTTTGGACCGGCCGCTGACCGAGAAACAGATGGAGGAGCTGCGGCGATACTCTACCCGGGCGGAGATCTCGCCGGACCGCTTCGTTAATGTGTACCACTACGGCAACTCTCGGGGCGACCCGATGAAGTTGGTGGAGAAGTACTTCGACGCATTCCTCATATTTGACGAACTGGGGGAGCCGCTGCTTCATGCTGCGCGCGCCCGATAAACTGCTTGGTTCAGGGCTGGCCGCGGAGTACCGTGCGGGCTCGACAGGAGGGCTATGCAGGTGAATTCGTTCGGTCTCTTCATCGCTGTGGGATCTCTCGGACATGCGGCTCGCCCTAAGCCCCCAATCACGGGCAAGTCGCTGCATGGAGTTTTCCCGGCGGCCCTATATTTTGCCATTGGCCTTGTCGGCCACCATCGATCCACAACCAAGACCACACCCATGTCATGGAGTACATCGCATGTCTCGATGACTTCCTTAACGACTCCGGCGAGATCGCTGCCAAGAAGGGCCCGGCCCGCCGGATGGCCACATTTCTTGCGGGAGTCGTCGGCTGGGTGACAGCCACGGAGATGCCCGAACACGGTCACCCGACGAATCTATTCTGCTCACAGCGGTCGGGCTCCTCGTGCCAGGGAAGAATCCTCGCGCGCACCGCCACCGCCGAACTGATTGTCTGGGAGTGTCCACTTTGCGGGACGAGCGGGGAAATTCGTGACTGGGAGGGCAGTCGCTGGGACCATACGGAGACGGAGGACATGCTGGGGCTGGAGGTATGGAACCTCATCGCGGACCTCCCCTCCATGGAGAGGTCGCTTGGAGTGGCCCAGCGCCTGCTGCAGGAAACCGGATTCGATGATGAGGAGGAGTTCGAGTCCATCCTGCATGACCTTCTGGCCGGCGAGTTCAGCGGCGAATTGCCGACCATGACCGAGGAGGATCGCGCACAGGAACTGATCTATGACGCCTGGGAGGCCGAGTCCGACAAGGAAGCCATCGCGCTGGCGAGGCGGGCCATGGAAATATCGGGAGATTGCTCGGACGCACGCCTCATTCTCGCAGACCGGGAGGCGACGACAGATTCCGAACGTTTCGCGCTCGTGCAGTCGGCATTCGACGCTGCCGAGCGGTCGCTCGGTCCCGACCTCTTCGAACAGGGAGACGAGGAGGAGGAGCTGTTCTGGCACCTGATCCGCACGCGTCCTTATATGCGTGCGCGGCTGGAATTGTCGAATCTGCTGTTCCAGCGGGGAGACGTTGAAGAGGCCGTGGGGCACTGGTGCGAACTGCTGCGGCTCAATCCCGGGGACAACCAGGGTGTCCGGTTTCTCCTTTCGGCGCACCTGCTGGCGACGGGCT
>CAYXSE010000075.1:4959-14660 GCA_964466675.1 uncultured Rhodothermales bacterium
CGAAACAAATGCCAAGTTCCTGTACTGGGAAGCCATGCTCCTCTTTCGGCGGGAGGGGGCCACGGAAGAGGCCGCGTTCGCTCTCGAGTCAGCCATCGACTCGAATCCGCACGTGCCCGACTTCCTTCTGGGCGACGAACCGATCCCGGATCCGCTGCCGACGATCATGGAGGTGGGAGACCAGGCCGAAGCGGCCCATCTGGCCTCACAGACCAAGGGCCCCTGGGAGAGTATTCCGGGAGCACAACGATGGCTTCGCGCACATGGGTGAGGTCAATGAGTCTTCATTGCGGAGGCGATAACCGATTTCCCGAGCCAGGACACGCGGAACCAACTCTGAGTACAGCGGAGGCACCGCTAAGAGAATCGCCAACGGCCAACCTCGGGCCGCAGAAACCAGGCCTTTTTCTATGGCCATATCAAGCCTCCTCCTTCCCAGTCAGCCAGTCGGGCTCCTTGAGTTTGTTGGACTGGTAATAGGCCTTCATACGGCCCAGCCCCGAATCAGCACGCTGGCCGAAGAGGAATTGGAACGCGGCTCCGCCAAAAAACTTACCGGCCTCCGACCGGCCCTTGAACGCGGCGCGCATGTCTGCTGGGTATGTTTTCCATCCCGACCAGTTTGGGGACGTAGAGTGTGAGCTTGGGAGAACCGTCAACGTATTTAACACCCTCGGCGTCGGGAATTGAGAGTCTCCCGTCGTCCAAGACCACGAGTTCGCTGCTCACCGCGACCGGAGAGATATCCTCAATGACGCCGGCCGTTAGGGTCCCAAAAATCGCTGAAGCAATCTGATCACCCCTGATTCTCTTGACGGCCTCTATCGAGGCAGCAAGCCGCTTGCTTTGGTGGTGGCCTGATTTGATCATCATAGCAGTCAGGGATCTCTCCGGTCAATAGCGTAGTCGCGCTATTCAGAGGCTTTTGGTGCCAGCTACCCTGTCCCCGACCCCGACTTCCTGGTCGTTGCTCTTGGGCGCCTGTTCTCGCACGCTCACAGAGCGTTGGAGGTTAAGAATCGCGGACGGTTCCGGGATTGGCGCCCGAGGTGCGGATTCCGGTAGAGGAAGCGGTGCGGTGAAAGTGGGCCAGAGGGTGGGTGGCCGAGGTAGGGGCAAATGAGAGCTTGGGGTCAGTCTCGAACCCACCGTCCGAAAGGAAGGACCAGCCATTCCTCCTGTCGACAGGTTGGCTACGGTTAAGTGCCAACAGCGGATATTCCGCGTATTCACCGGATGTTGAGGGGTGCGTATCGACTGGCTCTACCACCGGCGAGGTCACCCGGAATATGCGGGAGGCACTGGCCTTTCATCTGGAGGGCATGAAAGATGCGCCTCGGGCGAGGACGTGCCGCCCGGGGGGGAGGCAACGGGCGTGACAAACGGAATCGGTAACCCCTCTCATTTCTGTACCCACCCTCGGCAACTACTGCCGCAAATCCCCGTTCGCATGGTAACAGTCCAACCGCAACACTCATCGGAGCCCTGGATGAGCCAAGATTTTAACGTCTATATCGAGCGCGACAGCGCGGGTTACTACGTTGCCTCTGTGCCCGGTTTGCCCGGATGTCATACCCAGGCAAAGTCCTTGGATGCGCTGATGGATAGAATCCGTGAGGCCATAGAATTGTATCTTGAGGTTTCGCAGGATGACCAGGTGAGATTGGATTATGTTGGCGTGCAAAAGGTGAGCATATCGACATGAGCAGGCTGCCAAGGCTCACTGGCAGGCAGGTCATCAGGGGGTTGAGAAACGCGGGATTCGAAGTGACTCGGATCAAGGGGAGTCATCATTTTCTGCGACACAGAGACGGCCGGACCACGGTCGTCCCGGTGCATGCCGGAGAGACCATCGGCCCGGGCCTGATGTCGAAAATTCTGCGAGACACGGAGTTGACGCGGTCAGAGTTCCGGGACTGATAGAGGCTGTTCTGCAGGGGAGGCTCTCTTTTTAGTGGAAAGGAATCTCGTCTGAGTGTCGCGCTGGACGGTAGAGTGTCGCGCTGGGCGCTGAAGTGTCGCGATCCGCCATCATCCGGACGGCCTGATCACGCTGTTCATCCGCCCGCCACAGGTAGACCGGAGGATCTGGATGAGGTCATACCGTTCGGCCTAACGCCAGGGGCATCAGAGGTATTGGAGCTCGTCGGCCGCCCTATCATGAATCGGCGGCCAGTCGGGTACCATCGCGAGTTCTTACTGGACTACGTCCCCGGGGAGACGCACTACCTAAAGCTAAAGCGTGAGATTCGAGGGGCCCTCCACAAGGCGGGACGGACGCCCTTGGGAGCTCAGCCAGCTGAACGAGCACACGCTCAGGAACCTCCATGCGGCGTTATCAGAGAACCTTCTGTCTGATCGTTCGGATGAGGGGCGTCTCAGGAGACACATAGTCGGGATCACCGCGTCCGTTTTCACGCCGCTTGCGATCCCCCAGCAGATAGAGGAAGATCTAAGTCTGTTCGTGGAACGGGTTCAGGGCCATTCGCGACCCGATTGAGCAGAGTTTCTTTTGTCTGGTACATCTACCCTACCTGCAGCCGTTCGTGGATGTGAACAAGCGCGTGTCCAGGCTCGGCGGGATCTTTAGATACGGGATCGGGCTGGAAGAATTCCAGTTGTGGCGGGGGAAGTGGCAGCCATGATCGAAAAATTGCGCCTGGGGGAGCGCTTTATGCCGGTGCGACCAGCGGGCCATCAGAACGGCGGCGCTGGATCGACAACGTCCTCCTCCAGGCACCGCATCACGTACGACTGTGCGATGTGCTCCTGCTCGAGGCGCAGGTTGGCTGCGGCGAGCGACTGGTAAGCACCCTGTTCTTCGGGCGTCAGATTCGGCAAAGGGCCTTCCCTGGTAGGTGTTCCCGCCACGGCGTACGCACGGAACGTCTCGAACGTATCGACGTCCATCATCAGGGATGTCACCGCCGGCAGGAAGGATCGAAGTCGCGAAAGGATGATGAATCCATGCGCATCCAGATCTCCCCAGTAATACACGGTGCACGCACGCAGCCACTCGAGGTCTCGCAGTAGTTCCATCCCGAAACCGCCGCCCCAAAGTGCGAGGGCATCCCGCACGTGGGGGAGCGTCAGGAAAGTCATCTTGTTCTCGCTGATCACGACGGTGCATGCCTCGAAGCGAAGCCTCGCCAGGGCGGAGACCGAGAGGCTCAGGTCGTCGGAAGGCCAGCCGGATGTATGCGAGAGATTCGGATCCAGCACCCTGATGCGAAGCTGTGGTTCTTCGTATCGCAGCCCGAATCGCCGGGCAAAGCTGGAAGCTCCGGCGTCGATCGCCTCGGCAGGAAGCAGGAAGTCGAGCATCTGGCGGAGGAGGGCTTCGTGTTCCTCGACAAATTTGGTGTGGATGGGCAGCGGCAATTCCCTGGCGTAGCAATCGGGCCGGGGATGCTCCAGGAAATATCGACATACCGTGAGCAGGTCTTCCCACCCGTCCACATGGCCGGCGATCCGGACGACGTTCCGCTCGAGCCACGGCATCAGCTCCGGCAGCGACTCCCGGGCGCAGGCGATGGCGCCCCGAAAGCGTAACACCTCCTCGGTTTTACCTACGAAACCGACGTATGCGTCCCTGTCATCGAAGTAGATCCGGGCCGGCAGCATCTGCGGACCATAACGCCTGGAGTTGTGCCGCTTGAGCTCGACCACGTAGGCGCGGGCCTTCTTCAGGAGCGCCTCCCGGCTTGCCGAGAAGTCATGGAACCCTCCCTTCGGGATGCCCTTGCCGAACCGGATATCCAGGGGGAAGAACGGCTCCTCCGAGACAAGGCTTCGAAGAAAGCTCGGATACGCCCGCTCGGCCTGCTTGCGAATCCCATCGACCGTGATCATGTGGTGCCTGCATCCACCAACCCCGCGGGGGCACTCTCCACCGTCCGAGCGCGCTCTTTTTCCGTGTGGTACTCGTCGATGGTCAGGTTTCGGACCTGCGAATAGCTGCCGTCCTCATTGTTGGCAATGAAATGGCAGGCGCCGATGTAGTCTTCCACCACGCGTGTGGCACCCAGCGGTGAAACGACCAGCAACTGGAGGTCGAGTTTCCTGAACAGTTCCATGGCGTAACGGGCGTTGTCGTCGTCGATCTTGCTGAAGGCCTCATCGATCACGACGAACCGGAACGACTGGGAGCGGGTCTGGCCGTAGTCCAGTCCAAACTGATAGGCGATGGCGGCGGCCAGGATCGTATAGGCCAGCTTCGCCTTCTGTCCACCCGAAAGGCCGTCCGAGTTCGTGATGTAATTCTTCTCCTCATCGGACTCGCGGTAGCGCTCGCTGATGCTGAAGTCCACCCAGTTGCGCACGTCCGTCACCTTGTTTGTCCATCGCTCTTCGGTATCGAAGCGCCGAATGAGGTCGCGGATGCGCTGGAAACTCGCCTCATTGGCTGTCTCGTCGCCCGTATTGTCGGCGAAGATTCCACGCAGCAGGTGCTTGAATTCTTGGACTTCCGCGTCGGCGGACGCGGAGGTAAGCAGTTGGATGTAGCTGGACGGGGTATAATCGATCACCTGCAACGATGAATTCAGCGCCTCGATCTTCTCTCGGATCACGTCCTCCTGCCGGAAGAGCGCCTCCTCAAAGAAGGAGACGTCCTCCATCAGCTTCTTGCTGAGGAGTTCGCCGAATCGCTTTTCATGGCGCGGGAGGTCGTCCTGCTGCAGCGTGGCCAGGGAACGCTGGTACTCGGACAGCGCCTCGATGCTGGCGTCGATCTCCATCGTTTCCTGGGGATAGTCGCTCTTGAAACGCTGCATCGCTCGAATGGTCTTCATCCCCAGCACACTTCTGCGCTCGCCGCGGTTCTGCAGATCCCTCGACAACGCTTCGCGGACCTCGTCGCGCCGCTCCACGACGTTATCCAGATCGATGCTCCCCGCCATCAAGGGTTCGATGCGGTCCCCATGCGTGGCAAGCTCCTCCTCCCGATACATCCCCAGGGTCTCACTGCAGCGTCGGAGTCGACGGCCATAGTCTTCCAGACGCTGTTCGAGCAGCGTGACCTTCTTTTCGGCCTCCTTCACAAGCTTTTCCGTGCGGCCAATGGCCTCCCTCACCGATTCCCGCTCCGTGCGGAGCTGCTGGAGATGGTCGGAGCTCTCTTCGAGGCGCGCTTTCTGCTGCCGCAGCAGTTCGATACGGCTCGACGCACCCGCCTTGTCGATCTCCCTGAAGTCGGTGAAGCGAAGAATCTGGTCCAGGAGCTGAATGCGGCGCCGCCCTTGCGTCTGCCTGGCTTCCAACTGGTTCAACTGTGCCGCGAGCTCGGAGCGCTCGCCGCGAAGCCGCTCGATGTCCGCCTCGATAAGGCGCAGCTTCTCGCGGTTGTCCCAACCGAGGATGTAGTGGCGCCGATCGCCGAGGCTGCGGCGATCATCCTTCTCGTGCAGGGCCCCGCTCTGCTTCACGAGCCCGTTCTGCGTCACGGCGCGCCGCTCATCTCGAAACCGCTCGACATCGCAGCAAACATGGTTGTACTGGCGCACAATTTCTTCGCTCAGCCAGTCGGTCCACGGCGTACCGGGACGTACCTCAAGCTTGTTGTACAGCCGATCAGGTTCGTCATCTCGAACGCCCCGGACGGGCGATTTCTCGGGGACCCGGCCGTAAACGAGCCGGCCGCCCAGATGGGTACGGTCCACATAGGCGTTCACTCGATGGTAATGCCGCTCGGGCACCAATAGACGCAGCGCAAACCCGTGAAGCAGCCTTTCCGCCGCGGCTTCCCAAGCGCTTGCCTCGGGCCGCACCTGAACCAGTTCACCGATGAACGGTAACTCGTCCTCGCCAAGATCCAGATCTTCCAGCAGACGCCGGCGGAGGTCCAGATGGCGAAACGGAATCTGACTGGTCCGCTTGCGAAGGGATTCCAGCTCGGTGTCACTCTCCTTGATCTCGTCGTCGAGCAGTCGGATGGCCAACTTCGCCTCGTCGCGCCTGGGCGTGAGGGATTGGAGTTCCGCCTCGGCCTCATCGCGACTTTTTTGCGCTTCGTTGCGCTGTCGAAAGAATTGATCCGCATTCTCGGGCTGGCCCATGCCCAACTCCGCGGCCGGCACCCGGTAGGACTCCCAGGCCTTGCGCAGCCGGTTCCGCTCCTCCTCGGTCCTCCGGATTTCGTTCTCGAGGTCCTGGATCTGCCGGCCGATCTCGTCGCGACTGATCGAGATGTCGAGATCGCGTTCGGCGTCCCGAAGCCCGTTCAGTTCCGATTCCGCCGCCTCCTGCCGCTTGCTCGCCGCACCGATCTCCCCGGATGCGACGCGGGTGGCGGCCTGGAGTAGGCCGGCCTCACGTCGGGCGAAAACGCCCGGCACGGCCTGAAGTGTCTTCTCGACTCGTGTGATCTGCTCTCCGAGCTTGGTGTATCGCTTCCCGTCCTCGTCGATCGGACGCAGCTTCTCGACTTGATCCTTGGCCTTCTGAATCGCCTCGTAGGTCCGGGTCAGGTCGTCGAAGTGGCGCTTGAGCCGCGCGATATAATTCCGCGGATCTCCAGGCTCCAGCATGTGCGCGCGAACGAACCCGTTCAGATCGCCGATGACCTTGATGCTTACGGTTTGATTGAACAGATCCAGGGCCTTCTCGGATCTGAGGCCGAAGTCGCGACGGAAATGTTTGCTGTATGCGCTGAAAACATCAAAGACCTGAGCGCCCTCCGCCCGGAGCCGCTGCCGCAGGGATCGAATATCGCTGAAGTCCCGAAAGTGATCAGCGATGGACATTTCATGCGGCGAGACCACGAAGAACTTCCGGAGCTCGCCGTTCTGAAAATAGAACACGTGCGCAAGTACCACACGCCGGGCGGAGCCTTCACTGTGAAACGATCCGAGGATGACCGAGTAGTCCTTTGCCTTGTCCCGGAGGTGGCGTGTCTGGCTGGTGGCCGCTTCCTCGCCACGGAACTTCCCGTACGCGCCGAGCACGTACGACCGCTCGTCGCGCTCCTTCCTGGTGTCGGCGCCGGAGGCGAGATTGTAGCCGCGCTTGACATTCGGGACCAGCAGCGTGAGAATGGCGTCGACCAGCGTCGATTTGCCCGAGCCGTTGGCACCCGTCAATAGCGCCGTCCGCCCACGCGGTTCGATCGTCCAGATTCGTCCGTGAAACGTTCCCCAGTTGAAGACCTGAAGGCTATCGAGCCGGAATCCCGTACACGCATTATCGGTGGCAAACTCCATGGTTGGCTGGGCCGGCCAGTTTTCGGCCTGCGACATCAGCCCGTCCCCGCGGGACCCATTCATTCGGCTCATCGACTCCATAGACTTCGTCCCGTTCATTTGTCCCTTCTCACGCGTTTTCGTTCTCGGCATGCGCTTCCAGCGCCGTCTTCACTTCGGCGAGTCTGTCGGCGGTCAGGTGCGCCTTCAGAATCCTTCGTACTTCGAACGTATCCTGATCGTTCTTCATGGGGGTCATGAAACCCATTTCGGCAATGCGATTGATGGCGCCGTTGATGACGGCGGCGGTTCGCGTCTCGTCGGATCGCTCCCTGAGAAACGGCAGCATCGCGTCGATCATGTCTTCGCGGCTCACAACCAGCCTCGGTGAGTCTATGTTGCCCGTGTCGTGTTGCAGCAGTCGCTCCCGGAGCAGAACGCACAGCAGCGTCGTCGGATAGTTGAGCGGAATACGCCGGACGAGTCGGGGCAGGGCCTCTCCGGCTTCGAGATCGGCCTGCCGAAGGAAGGCGTATCCGTCGGCTTCGCTCACGTGCAGTTCGACTCCGATGGTTTGGAAGTAGTCCCGCACGGCCTGATCATGACTGCGAATCAGATTCCATGTGCTTTCGTCGTCATGGTGCACCACACCCTGCAGCAGCTTGATGAGGGCCGGGGCATAGGGGCGATGGGGCGATTCCAGGTTCATGCGAGTTTCTCGCTAATGGACGAATATAATCCGGGGCATCGCGATCCGCCTCGGCGGACGATCGGTCCGGTGGATGGTGATTTCTTCAATATGGGAATCGTCGATTACGTGACGGGTGTCCTCGGTCGCAATGACCAGATAGACAAGCAGTTCCATGAGGCCTTTCTTCAGGGGGTGCACTTTGAGCAGATCTGCCAGCGTTGCCTGGCCGCGAACGACAAGCATCTGGCCGATCCGCTCTTCGAGTTCACGACGCTCAACGGAAAAGAAGTCGAACAGTCCGGTGAGATCGATCCCAGCAATGGATTCGACACCCGGGTCGGCAGGCTGATGGTCAAACGATGGCTTCTCCTCCGGCTGCCAGAGCGGCCTCTCCATAGGCAGATGGACAGCCGGACTGCCCTCGACCTCCAAGAAAGCCCGAGACGCCGGCGGATCCGCCTTCACGGCCAGGGCGGCCCGCTTGACTTCCCCGACCAGATCCAGGACACGGCGATTCTCCCGGAGATGGGCTTCTTCGAGCATCCGGCGGAGTTGCTCGGCCAGCCTCCGGTTTGACTGCACCACCTTCTCGCCCGCATCGCTCAGGTGTCTGACCACGTTTCGCAGCATTGAGTAGTCTCCCTCGAGCGACCGGACGTCCGAGAGCGAATACACGTGGTCGAGAAGCGCTCTCAGTTCGTCTTTCTTCTGGTGCGATATGAGAAAGCGCCAGAAGGCATAAAAGCTCCGGCCCTGGTCCGACTCCCTCAGCGCATCGTCTTCATCGATCACGTAGCCGACCACATCTCCCTTGCTCGCATCCTCGAGCAGTCTCCGCTCCTGCATGCGGCGAGTCACTATCCTGAAGTTCGACTCGACTTCCCGGAAATCGCCCACCAAGCGGCGGGCCTCTTCATTGGCCTTGATGAATCGTTCCTTGACCTGGGTCGAACTGTAGCGATCCACCCGCCCGGTCCTCGAAACCTCGTCGATCTCCCGATCAAGCGCCGCCTTCTCCTTCTGGAGTTGGGCAAGGCGCAGTTCGGGATCCTCCGTGCTCCTGCGAACGATCTCCTCCAGCAGGCTGAAAATCTGAAGAAAGCGGGATTCCGTGCCCACGAACTCGACTCGCCCGAGGTCTTCCAGCCATCGGAGCACCCGCTCTGTGGCCGGCGTCAGTTCGTATACCGGCTGATCACTCCCGCTCTCGAAGTATTTCCGGAGGTAACCGTGCTGATCGTCGCACCACCGGCTCAGATAAGCCTGCGCCGCCGCAGGGTAGGCATCGGGCCGATGCGCCCGAAGCTGTATCAAGAGGTTCTCGAGCTGTTCGATCAGTTCCTCGTGTCCCACCACCGAGCGCGGCTGTGCCTTGTACTGTGCGAACAGGTAGCTGAGAACGAGAGGAGCATTGCTGCTGCGCAGTAGACGCAGGCCAGCGTCCTGATCGAGGTAGAGTCTGAGGTTGTCGTGCGTCACGGTAGCCATGGTAGACCGGGTGGGTGACATCATTTTGTCATATGTCGGATGGCTTTTGGAGAATGCGGGGATTTAGGCGCCGGCCTGGGCAGGGTCGGGATAGGTGAGTGCCGCGCCCGAGTCACATAAGCCGGCCGCGTGTATTACGAGCGTGGAAGGTATCAACGGTTGCCACCAAATGACGTCGTAGCGTCAAGGTGCCGGGCTCTGCTGGAGGATTGCGTGGCCTGGGGTGGAGTTTGCTCGTGACGGGGATGGATCTGGCCGCGCGCTGAGATGGGTTTGCCGACGGCGAGTTCGAATTTGCCGGTGGTGAATTTGAATTTGCCGGGATAGTTGGGTGGTGACGGTGG
>CAYXSE010000076.1:0-14537 GCA_964466675.1 uncultured Rhodothermales bacterium
TCCTGGACTTGGAAGACATCAAGCCGCGCAGCCGAGAGTAATCTCAGGCCGGTATCGCGGACGTAGCCTTGCCGGTCTTCAATGTCGGCCAGGGCCAGCCTAAAACGATCATCCGCCTCCAGGTTCGCGAGTAGGGTGACTGCGCCTTGGCGAAGCCGGACGGCCTCCCGCGCCAATTGGCTCGAGACAGACTCGATGAGGCTGGAAACCCGAGCCTCATGCTGAGCGGTCAATCGATGGGTCATCTCCGCGCGCACCACCAGCATGATCGCCGCAAGCGGGAGCAGAACGGCTCCGGCCGTAATGAGCAGTAGCTGTTGGCGGATTCTCACGGCGACCCCTCGGCCGTCCCCGGTTCGATCACCAGGTAACCGTCTCCATCTACGAACCCCGGAACCGGCAACCGGTCAATCAAAAGAGAGGTCTGAACTTGGACCAAGGGGATCCAAAGCCCGTCCGGTCTGGACTCACAGGCAGCCCGCGTAGGCCGTGTTCTGATGCTGGGAGATTGGTCGCCGCCTGAATGGACCAGTCTCATTTCGCTCACTCCGGCGGTCGATCGGAGTCTCTCACCATCACCAGCCTCCTGACGGGAAATCGCCACCAAGCGCTCTGCCAGGGCTACAGATACCGGGTCTCGTGGGTCGCCGAAGAGAGACGATGCCTCGAAATCGGATAGAGCATGTTCCTCGTCAACGGTGCACACCAGGGGTTTCGAACGCGCCGGCACCGCCTGCTGCGAGAGGTCACTCAGGAGGCTTCCCGGAAGTAGCGCGACCCCCGACCCGCCCGGTACCAGCAGCCCATATGACCGGGACCAATCAATCGGGCGCAAGACCAGGCCGGGGACATCCACGGCCAGTCCAAGGACACCCAAGTCCCATGCTCGCAGAAGATGTACCCTGGTCACCAGGTCCCGCGCTCGACCGTCGCCTCGGTCCAGCACTTGAATCGTCATTCCACCGCCGGAGAGTTCGAGCGGCGACCCGCCCTCGGCGCGACGTGTTACGGTAAACCTCCCCGTGCCGGTCGGATGATCCTCGTCGCCGTTCCATACGGCGAAGGGGGGTGCCGTGAGATCATGAAGGGTGGCACCGTAGACATCAAGCTCCAGGGGGCCTCTCACGTGGACAGAATCGACACCCGGAGGAAGACCGCCGGCTTGGTTCCATGCAGCCGTTAGCGCCGTCGCATTTGCGGGTGTTCCGTCACTGTACGATGCCTCCGGGAGGGCGAACCGAAAGCCTCCTCCCACCAGCGGCTCCCAACTCAGCGCGAAATCAGGAACGACTCGATCATTGCAATCTGTCATCACCAGCGTCTGGAACACCTGGCGAAACAGGTCCATGGATTGGAACTCGTTCTCGCCGTCCATCGTGCCGATCAAGAGAGCCAGACCCTCTCCAGGCGTGACGGGAAGCCGGCACGCGACGACGGATTCAGAGGCCGCCTTCGGAAGGGAGGAGCAGCCCATAAAAACGGTGAGGGCCGCCAGAAGGAGGCGAGCGGTCACACGCCAAACTGTGCGAGATGATGATCGATATGTTTGTACATCGCCCATCCTTTCTCGTCTGCCGTCATTCGTCCGAAGAGCGGATGCGCAGAGTCCGTCGCTTTCGCCCGCCCATCATCTGCCATTTGCTGCAACGCGGCCCGGAGCCTGGCATATTGGGGGTCGAACTCCTCGGGCCCGGAAATGATGTATTGCGGATGTGTTCTGCCGTCGCGGGCAAAGGGTTTGGGGCCAAGCACCACTTTCCGGATCATGGGGGCCATTAGCTTCACAAGCCAGGGTGTTCCCTCCAGCGGTTTCCCATTCGAGACCTCCTGCACCTCGGCGCAATGCGAGCACATTTGTGCGACCGTCATAGTCCCCCATTTGGCCGTCGAGTCTCCCGTCAGCGAGTCGAGTCGATGAATAACTGCGGTGAAGGTCTCTGAGTCGTACAGATTGAGTCGTTCCACGGGATCTGGGTTTTGGGGCTAGGTAGGTGCGTAAAAGTCAACGCACCACCGCCCTTGAGTGGTCCCCACCTGCGCGTTCTAAACGAAGAACATCACAGCAGAACCGGCGACGATCACAATCAGGAGGCGATGGATCCAGACATCGGCGTTAGGGACGTTGACCACGAACCGGACCGCCAGCCAGGCACCGACCGACTGGAAGGCGGCCATGGCCGCGCCGTAGGCGAGGTGAACCTGCCCTTGTAAGAAGAACACCGCCAGGGTGGGGAGGCCGTAAGCCGCGACGACGAGGAGCTTGACTCCGTTTGCTGAACCCAGCCCGTATCGGCTTACGAGTACGAGTCCGGCTAGCAGGAAAATCCCCACTCCTGCCTGTATGAACCCCCCATAGACTCCGATCGCGAAGAAGGTGACCACACCAACCAGTCTGCGCCGGAGCGAGTTATCCGGTTCGGAATCGACGAGCCATCGCTTCGGATTCACAAGCAGCACGAACAACATGAACACCATCAGGCCCCCGATGGCGTTGTTCATGGCTTGCTCGTCGATGCCGACGGCGATTCTTGACCCCAGCACAGCACCCAATACGGCTGGGACCACGATCCAACTGGATCCCTGGAGGGACGTCGTACCGGATTTCGTCAACCCGTGCAGTCCCACGGCGCTCTGCATCAGGACACCAACGCGGTTCGTTCCGTTGGCGATCGGAGCGGGGAGGCCGCAGAGAAAGATGAAAATGGGCAGCGTAATGAGCGATCCGCTGCCAGCCAGGGTATTGATGATCCCCGTTCCGACCCCCGCAACCGCGAAGATCAGCCACTCCACCGCCGTCAGATCCACGTCCATAGATTCTGAGGATCACTTTGCGAGTCCGGGAGCCGTACGCCCAGGCTCCCCTGGGGAGAGCTAGTTCTTGTACCGGTATACGATGCGACCCTTGGTCATGTCGTAGGGTGACATTTCGATATCGACTCGGTCTCCGGGCAGAATGCGAATGAAGAACTTTCTCATCTTCCCCGAGAGGAGTCCAAGAATGTTGTGTCCGTTGCTCAATTCGACCCGAAACTGGGCGTTCGGGAGTGCTTCTGTAACGATCCCTTCCTGCTTAATTGGTTGTTGCTTGGCCATTCAGTGTGCGCGATTCGCGCCTTGGTTCTTGCTGCTAGGGGCATTGGCGCCGTGCCAACACAACTAAACGCCTCAAATATCTGTTTGGTTCATGCGTGGCGGGTTCGGCGCATCTCGCGTCCCTGCAGGGCGCGCCCCGTGAAGCGACCATAGGTGAACTCCTCGTGCACCCGTGGTTATTTAGATTCATTCTAAATAACTTGTCGGGGACCACATCGCAAGACAGTCCCCGGTTACCCGCAACCAAGTCCGGTTTTGATGCCCTCAACAGCAGCACCTGTCAGCTCCTTCCGAATCGGAGAGTCCCTCCTGATTCATTCCTTGGGAGTCAGCGAGGAAGTCGCGTGCAGGCTGAGGCAGCTGGGCATTCGAGAGGGGTGCAAGGCTAGTGTGGTGGCCAATGGAGACAAGTGTGTGCTCGCGGTGGGGCAGGCACGAATCGCGCTAAGGCGCGAGGTGGCCATGAGCCTGTATGCCACCTGCTGCGAGTCGGAGTCCGTCTCTTGACGCTCTCTCTGGACCAGCTGAAGCCCGGAGAATCGGGCCGGATCGAGGGCTTCTCGACCGGTCAGCCGCCGCAACGCCTGCTGGAGATGGGCATTCTTCCGGGGACTGACGTGCACGTGGTTCGACTGGCCCCTTTCGGGGACCCCATGGACCTGCGAGTCCGTGGCTACCACCTTTCGATCCGCAAGAGTGAGGCTGCCCAGATACTGGTCACGCGATCGTGAGCGAGTCCGACCCGGTCCCGATGAAGGTCACCAAAATCGCGCTCGCCGGAAATCCGAACGTGGGAAAGACGGTGCTCTTCAACGCACTGACAGGGTCGAATCAGAAGGTGGCGAACTACCCCGGGGTCACCGTAGACCGGAAATCCGGGAGACTCAGGGGAACAGGAAAAGGGGCGGTTCCTCCCGTCGAGATCGTAGATTTGCCCGGCTGCTACAGCCTGAATCCTGCCTCGATTGACGAGCGGATCGCCCACGATGCACTCGTCGGAGACATCGATGGCGATCCTGCTCCGGACGTGATCATTTGCGTGGTGGACGCCACGAACCTGGAGCGGAACCTGTTTCTGGTCTCCCAGGTCATGGATTTGGGCATTCCGGTGGTCGTAGCGCTGAACATGATCGACGCCGCCGAATCAGAGGGCATCGAGATCGACCATGCGGTCCTGGGCGAGGAGCTAGGCGTAGTGGTGGTGCCGATGGCGGCACGGAGTGGGAAGGGAATCGACGCGATTCGGCGTGCGGCACTCAGCCCCACCAATGGGAGTGGGGGCATGGCATGGCCTGTTCGGGACGATGTCGAAGCCGTTGTGGAGTCGCTGGCCAAGAGCCTCACGGAGGAAATGCCGGGTCTCTCGGAGCCAAGAAGCCGGTTCGAGGTCTTCGCTGCGCTGACAAGCGACGTTCTCCTTGAGACCTGGTCCGGAAGAGCGCCCGCGTTTCACGCCGCAGTGTTGAAGGCGCGATCAGAGATGGAAGCGGACTCCGTTCCGTTCCAAATGGCCGAAACCATGGGTCGGTATGGGGTCATCAGTCCGTTGGCCCAGCGTGTGGTCAAGCGTGTGACAGAAGCGGAGGCCCGCTCGCTTTCCGATCGCATTGATGCCGTCGTCATCCACAGGATCTGGGGTCCGCTGATTTTCGGCGGCCTCCTCATGCTGATTTTCCAGGCCGTCTTTACCTGGGCGGTACCGGCCATGGACCTCATTGAATGGTCCGTAAACGCCGCGGGCAGAGGCCTCAGAGTCATTCTCCCAGACGGCGTGGTAGAGGACATCATGGTGGAGGGCGCGTTGACGGGCGTCGGAAACGTGATCGTATTCCTGCCACAGATCTTGCTCCTGTTTTTCTTCCTCGGCCTGATGGAAGACACAGGGTACATGGCAAGGACAGCTTTCATCATGGACCGGGCCATGCGGAGGTTTGGGCTCAGCGGCGCGTCGGTTGTGCCCCTGCTCTCCGCGTATGCGTGTGCTATCCCAGGGATTATGGCGGCCCGAACCCTGGCCGAGGAGCGTGACCGGGTGATCACCATCATGGTGGTTCCTCTCCAGGGGTGCGCCGCACGCCTTCCCGTCTACGTTCTTTTCATCGGAGCCTTCGTTCCGGCCGGCACATTTCTGGGGGTTCTGGGATTCCAGAGCCTGGCGATGACGCTGCTCTATGCACTCGGAACGGTGATGGCGTTCGTCGCCGCGTGGGTATTGAAGCGGTTCGTGTTCAAGGGCGAGGGGTCTTCCTTCGTGATGGAACTCCCTCCATACCGGATGCCCCAGATGACTCAGGTGGCCCGGCGCATGGTTGGCCGCTCACGCATGTTCGTAGTACGGGCAGGCAAGATTATTTTTGGCCTCAGCATGATCTTGTGGGTCCTGGCGGCTTATCCCAAGACTCCTCTGACGGCCGATCTGTCCTCCCGTTTGGAACAGGCCGACGGAAACCTGGCGAGCGCGCAGGAGGGCACACCGGAGCACGCCTTGGCGGTGGACGAGCGTAAGCTTGTGGGGAATCAGCTGGCCTCCTTCCAGACCCGCAACAGCTTCATTGGAAAGTTCGGGAGAACGCTCGAGCCAGTGATGAGGCCGCTGGGTTTCGACTGGAAAATGAGTGCGGGAATCGTCGCTTCGTTCGCTGCACGAGAGGTCATCGTAAGCGCATTGGCAACCATCTACAGTGCCGGAGCAGATGCCGATGAACAGAGCCTGGCGCTTCGCGACGCCATCAAGGCCGACACCTATCCGGACGGGACGCCCGTCTTTACTCCCCTGGTTGCAGCGAGTCTGATGGTTTTCTTCGTGTTCGCACTCCAGTGTATGAGCACGCTGGCGATTGCTCGACGGGAACTCAACTCTTGGATCTGGCCCGTCGTGATGTGGGCCTATATGTTCGCGCTGGCCTACGCGTTTTCCCTGGTTGTATATCAGGGCGGCTTGGCACTGGGATGGGGTTGATGTTAGGCCAGAGCCGTCGCAGCCCTAAGCCTGGCTCGGTGCGTAGTCCTCTCCGGGGTTGACGAAGCGGTTCTCCTCCCACTCGTACTGTTTGTCGTGCAACTCCTTGTACCGCCCGCCCTTTTTCATCAGTTGGGCATGGGTGCCGAACTCGACGATCGTGCCCTCTTCCAGCACGAGGATCTGGTCGGCGCTTCTGATGGTAGACAGCCTGTGGGCGATGACAAAGGTCGTTCTGCCCTCTCTGAGGCTGCGGAATCCCTCCTGAATAAGCGCCTCGCTCTCGCTGTCGAGGCTGGAGGTGGCCTCATCCAGAATCAAGATGCGCGGGTCAGCCAGAATGGCTCGCGCGATTGCGACTCGCTGCCGTTGGCCGCCGGAGAGCTTCACTCCCCGTTCGCCTACGATGGTGTCGTAGGCATCGGGGAATCCCTGAATGAAGTCATGGCAGTTGGCAAGATGGCTGACACGTTCAACCTCCTCCATGGACGCGTTTGGCCGGGCAAAACGGATGTTGTCGCCCACACTTCCATCGAACAGGAAATTTTCCTGCATGACGACTCCGAGATGGCTCCGAAAGTCGGTTAGCCGAACCCCCGCGAGGTCCTTTCCGTCGATGGTGACCCGCCCGGAGTCCGGTCGATTAAATGCGAGAACAAGGCTCACCAGCGTGCTTTTCCCGGACCCTGAAGAGCCAACCAATGCCGTGGTGGTGCCTGCCGCCGCCGTCAGCGAGATACCCTTCAAGACAGGCACATCCTTGTCGTACTCGAAACGCACATCTTCGAACACAATGGTCCCATCTACCTCGGGTAGAGGCACCTTCGACTCATCCTCCTCGTCCTCGGTGCTCATCGCGAAGAGTTCCCGAATGCGGTCCAGCCCCGCGAAGGCCTCGGAAATTTGGGTTCCGATGTTCGCAATCTGGACGATCGGGGCGACCAGCAGTCCAATCAGGAAGATGTACATGACGAAATCGCCCAACGTCATGGATCCATTCAGGATTGCGCGTCCTCCGATGGTGATCAGCAGGATCCCCACACCGCCGATAATGACACCGGCGAAGGTCGAGATCGCGGATACTCCGGTGATGGACTTGCGAACGTTTCGAAAGAGATCGTTGACCCCCTCTCCGAAGATTTTATGCTCCCGCTCCTCCGCACCATAGGCCTTGACGATCCGGATCCCGCTAAGGGTCTCGGACAGACGGCCCGTCACCTGTGCATTGATTTCTCCCCTTTCGCGGAAAATGGGCCTCAGGCGCCGAAAGGCCATCGCCATCCCTCCTCCGAAGACAAGAAGCAGGGCCAGCGTGACCGAGGTGAGTTGCCAATTCAGGTAGAACAGGACTCCAAGGGCCAGGAGCGCGGTGAAGAGTCCACCGATCAATTGGATGATGCCGGTGCCGACGAGGTTTCGGATGCCCTGGGCATCCGTCATGATGCGCGAGATGAGCACGCCGGTCTTGGTAGAGTCGAAGTAACTTATCGGAAGCCTGGTGACGTGGGCCTGCACCCTTTTCCGCATCTCCATAATGGCGCCCTGGGCGGTGACACTGATGACCTGGGACAACGAAAACGTCGTGACGGCGCCGACAATCGCGGCTCCGCCCACAGCGAAAGCCAAAGGGAGTAGAAGATCCACTCGTCCTTCCCCCAGGACGGAATCAATGAGATACTTGGAGCTGGCAGGAAGAACGAAACCGGTGAGTCGGTTGATCACCATGAGCCCCATGCCGAGTGAGAGTTTGGCTCGATGGTCCCACATCAGGGACCGAGCCTCTTTCCAGGTCGCGGCCGCCTGAATCTTCTTCTTGGTTTCTAGGGCTTTGGACATAAAGTGTCGACATGGAAGGAAGTACCAATAATCAACGCTTCTGGGAGAGGAAGTTTCTGGAGTCGATCCGCGCTGGCGGGCCGGTAGCGTCTGGAATGGCAACCCCATTTGCCCCTTGGGCGTTGGCACCCGAGCATGGAAAACACACGCATTCTATGAAGCCATTGGCACCCACATCGGAGACGCTGGATCAGTCTCCGGAAGAGTTTGAACGCCTCCTGGCCCGGGCGCAAAGCTTGGTCTTGGACCGCTATGCCAATCTGGATAGCGAAGTCCATCCCGGGCATTCGGTGTCTGAGGTGAAATCTTGGTTCGCGGAACCTCTTCCAGAGGTCGGGATGGATCCTCTGGTTCTTATGGAGGAAGTCCGAGATAAAATTCTGGATCCGGCTACGCTCAACATCGGACCCAACATGTACTCGTACGTGATGGCGGGGGGCAACCAAGTGGCAATTGCCGGAGACCTGATTGCCTCTGCCATCAATCAAAACGTCGCGAAGTGGCATCTGGCCCCGGCGGCGACGGAGATGGAAATAAGGGTGATCCAGTGGGCGGCCGATTTTGTCCGATACGACCGCGGCGAGTCGGTGGGTGGTGCCATTGTGAGCAGCGGGTCGGCGGCGAACCTGACGGGGCTCAACGTGGCTCGCAACATCTGTTTCGAGAGGGATGGAATTAGAGAGAGGGGCCTGTTCGGTCAGCCTCCGTACGTGGTCTACGCGTCGACCGAGACCCATGGTAGCGTCGACAAGAGCATCGATATGTTGGGCATTGGGACGGACAACCTCCGGAAGATCTCGGTCGATGCTGGTTCAAGGATGGACATGGACGAGCTTCGGGAGTCGATCAGGAAGGACAGGGCGGAAGGCAGGGCTCCCTTCTGTGTAATCGGGAACGCGGGCACGGTGAACACGGGCGCGATCGATCCGCTCAGCGAGATCGCCGATGTTTGCGCGGCTGAGGGTCTTTGGTTTCACGTTGATGGAGCCTACGGCGGGCTCGCTGCATCGATTCCAGATTTATCCGAGGAGTACCAGGGCCTTGAGCGCGCGGACTCTCTGGCTTTGGATTTCCACAAATGGCTTTATCAGCCTTTCGAAATCGGATGTGTGTTGGTCCGCAATTGGGGCCATATGAGGCGGACCTTCTTCAGGTCGGCCAGCTACCTGGATTCCGCCGAGCCCGACCTGGAGCGATTCGACATCAACGAACACCATTTTGAGCTTTCCCGAAACGGGAAGGCGCTGAAAGTCTGGATGTCCTTTAAGGCATTCGGCGCCGAGAGATTGCGCCGCCAGATCATGCAGGACATTCGTTTGAGCGAGTTTTTGGCTAGTAAACTCTCCGCCTCAGCACATTTTGAGGTGGTGACCAGCGGGCCTTTGGCCATTGTTACGTTCCGTTTCATCGGCGGTGGCGAGCACTCCGAGGAGGAGATCGATCTATTGAACCGAAGGATGGTGCCGGCCCTGGAACTCGACCGCCGCGTATTCCTGACGGGGACCAAGCTGGGAGGTCGTCCGGTGCTGAGGGCCTGCGTGATCAATCATCGGAAGACGTCCGATGACATTGGCTATCTCGTGGCCGTTTTGGAAGAAGTCGGCGCGGCCGTGGAAGCCCAGTCTTAAGGCTGTACGGGGGCGGGCTGCTCAGTGGCAGGTTGTACGGTGGCCGGCTGCTCCTTGGCCTGGCCGTTCGCGGCCTTGGTCTCAGAAGCGGCAGGAGGGGCGTACAGGTCCCGTCCTCCCGTCAAATAATCGAGTACGTCGGATGCCGTGTAGCTGGTGCGACCATTCAGGAATGCAGAAAGGTTGACGAGGTCATCGCCGCTCGTCAGAAGCACTCCTTCCTCGGTTCCATTTTCTCGCTTCTGGCCCAATCCGATGTTGGCCATTAGGGCGTTACAAAGACACTTCCGGCCGGTGGCGTCCTCCTCGCTACCGCCCTTCACGACGAAATCGTCTACTGGTTCGGACGCACACCGGTAAGTGATGCGTCCTTTTGCCTTGTAGGCTGTCCTCAGATAGCCGAGATCACAAACGCGCTGTCGCTTCTCATAGGAGGCTTGTTCGGACATGGAATCATCCAACGCCACAACCTTGAACGGGAATCCCGTCGGAGAGGCGCGCCCATCCGTGTAAACATCCGCCGTTCCGGCAACACACCGTTCCAGTGTCTGTCGTTTCAGCTCCGTCGTAAAGCCGGATTCGTCGCACCAGGCGAACATCGTCCCGACCTGAATTCCCGTCGCCCCGGAGTCCAGGGCTCGCTGCAAGCCTTCTGGCGTCCCTTGGCCCCCGGCCAGCCAGAAGGGCAGTCCCGCCTCTCCAATCACATCGAGATTGACCTCATCGCGCGGACCGTAGGCCGGCTCCCCGCGATCTGTATACGTCTTTGGGCCTCTGGGCGGAGCGTTGTGGCCGCCGGCCGTGGGCCCTTCTATGACGAACCCGTCTATCCGGCCGTTGGACCGCCGGGTCATCATCGCAGCCAGCGATGTCGCAGCGATGATCGGCAGAAACTTGGGACGAAGAAGATCCTTCTTGGCCGGTTCGCCCCACGAGGCTGGGTCGAATTTCAAGAGTTCGGCGTCGTCGCGCGATTCCACCCTGAGATCCATCGGCAGATCCACCGGCTGGCCCTGAGCGAGCCCGTCCAGCACTCCTGGAACGTCCTTGGGAATTCCGGCGCCCATGATGACGTAATCCACACTTGCCAGCATCGCCCCGTAGATGGACGGAAGCGTTGGCAGTTGGATCTTGGTCAGGAAGTTGATGCCGACGGCGCCATCATGCCCCTCCTTAGCTAGAAAGACCTCAACGAAGTTGGACAGCGCGGTAACCTGTTCCCGGAACTGATTGGTGACCTTCTTGAACATGGGAAGCTGCACGTAGGGAGCTCCATCCGGACGGCCATCCTTGAGGAAGTAACGCTTGAGCGTTTTCTCAACTATTTCCGGGTAGGGGAACGCCGCCATGGCTCGGCGGATGTCGCCTCCGATGTCTCCATCCTGCAGCCTGCGAACAACCACACTATCCAAAGCCGTCCCCGAGACGACGCCCAGATGTCCGGCCATGGACACGTTGCGGGCGAGGGTCCAGCCTGATATGGCGACCCCCATCCCCCCCTGTATGATTATTGGCAGCATGCTTAGAACTTTAGTCTCCAGTAATATACGCCAGCGTGTCGGGAATTTCCCGCCAGACGGATTGGGGGATGGACCGCGTAGACTGGTCGTCTCGCCGCTGATATTTCTGGGCAGGCCCCCAAGTGCGAACGGGCCGGTCCCCAAGCGTGAATCGAATGGGTAGGTCCCCCAACGCGAAACTTGATCAGGTTGCCATGAAAACGCTCATCCTAACGCTAGTGATCTCTCTGGCTGCGTCCATTGCTCAGGCTCAGAATTCTCAGTCTCTGATTGATGCCCTCCGGTCCGGAGGCGTCGAAGGCAGCTTTAGGCTCAGGCACGAGGCCGTCGCCGTCCGCGGAGTAGATGACGCCGCACTGGCAACCACCATCCGGAGCGCTCTCGGGTATCGGACGGGTTCGTTCCGACGCTTCTCGGGATATCTGGAAGCGGAGGCTGTCGGTGTACCATTCGGAGACGAGTCCTACGCCAACATCGGCGCCGGCGGTCGGAATAACGGTGTGACCGGTAGGCCGGTGATAGCGGATCCTGCAGGTGTCGACATCAATCAGGCCTACCTGAGATTCGTCTCGGGCGGTCTTGTGGCGACAGTCGGTCGCCAAGAGATTCTGTTTGGCGATGTTCGTTTCGTGGGCAATGTCGGCTGGCGCCAGAATCACCAGAGCTTCGACGCGGCGCGGTTATCGTACAATGCACAGGGCCGCGCCGGCGCGTCATACGCCTTCATTCGAGAAACGCAGCAGATTACCGGGGCGCAAGCGGCCATGCGATCGCATGTCGCGGAAGCTTCGGTAGAGCTCGGTGAGTACGGGACGCTGGTTGCTCACGGCTTCCTCCTGGATTGGCTGGATGCCCCGGCGCTCTCCACCGCCACATTCGGCGGCCGCTTCTTTGGGTCGTACGCCGCTGGCGAATCGGTGACCATCGTGTACGACCTGGCCTACGCGAATCAGGTCGACGCCTTCGAGAACCCTCAGAAGATCGAGGCAGACTACCTGCACCTTTCCGGCGGGGCGAAGTTCAAGGCGGTGACCGTGAAGATTGGCCGGGAGGCCCTCTCTGGATCCGCTGCCGGCGGTGCCTTCAGATCTCCATTGGCAACGCTCCACAAGTTCAATGGCTGGGCCGATCAGTTTCTGGGCACCCCGACCGATGGTTTGGTGGATTTATATGTTTCGGCAGCCGCAACCCTTGGAGGCTTCGAATTCCTGGCGGTCTTGCACAAATTCACGGCCGAGTCGACGAACGAAAGCTACGGGTCTGAGGTAGATTTGCGGATCACGAGGTCTTTCTCCGCTGGGCCTTCCGCCGGCGCGAAGCTGGCGACATATATGGAGGATGGCCGAGGCGCGGACGTAACCAAGCTTTGGGTTTGGGTGGGGATCGGGTTCTGAAAGTTGGCCGCATGAGCACGACCATCGTTCAGACCGCGCGTGGTATCGCCCTATCAAATCGCCCGGTCGATTGCGGACCTGGACGCCTCCGATCCCGTGTTCCCGACACACCTGTCGGAGGCGGTTCAGTTCAGAGCTTCACAGGGGTGATTGACCCGCGGACGGGCTCTCCGTGAATCGAGGGCGAGGAAGAACCGAAGCGGCGGTCGCGATAGATGGACGTTTTTGTGCATTGACTCTTTGCCGCCTGGCTTGTACCTGGTGAGTCCATCTCGTCAGGTCTTAAATTGAATGAACCTGCGTTCCTCGGCCTCGTCAGACATAGGCGTTTTCGGCAGTCTCTCCGTCGTACGCCGGCACGTGTCGCGGTCCCCATGCGGCTTTGGCTTGCGCTGACCGGCTGCTTGCTTCTTGCTTCTAATGGGCGTGAAAGGGTGTCGTCAAATCGGCTAAACAAATCCACTTCATTACCCGGACGGCGGCATGCCGATCCCAATTCGTTCTATGGGTAGGGCGTATTTCTTACGAAGATCCGTTCAAGTATCACGCTGGGCTACAACGGGCGTCTTTTTTGCAATCGTGGCGTTGGCCGTCCACGGATGCGATTCCGATTCAAACCAGGAGACCTTTGGCCCTGACTTGGTAGCCACCGGTGATCAGATCCTCCCGTTGGCACTCGGGAATGAGTGGCACTACGATGATTCGGACGGCGATAGTTTCACGACCGCCGTCACCGATACCGTTCTCGTCTCCCTCGCTGGACAGGAGATTACCGGTTGGGTGGTCCCAGGCCGATACTCTGCGGATCTCATCTATGCTACCCGTCGAGGCGGGCTTCACATTGTCGGTGCCATCGGAGGCGCAGATACTCTGTCTGCGCAATCCGGGACACTCTGGCTAAGACACCCCGTGGAGTCCGGAGAAGAGTGGGATGGGATTCTGTACAACCACAACGGCAGAACATTCGAACTAACGGACACCAGGGTCGCAGCCGTCAGCACCAACCAGACGTGCGTCAGCCCCGCGGGAGTGTTCGAATGTACTAAATACGAGTATTTGTTTGATCACGGTGACGATGTCCAGCTGGACGCTCGAATCGCCCTCTGGATGGCGCCGGGGATAGGTCTCGTTCGACAGCAGATCTACGCCGATGGCAAAAACATTTCATACGAGGCGAGCCTGAGGGAATTCAGCCTTGTCGTTCGACGATAATATGCATCGAACAAAGATGAAAACTGTCTCCCCCCTGACTATTCTGGTTCCCGTCCTCTGGGCTTGGTCACCCAACCCAGGTTGATGCGCAGGAATACGATGCGCTCACGTTTCCGGTGACCACGCCCGCGCTCGGTGAGCGCCAAGCGAATGCGCTTAGAAGAGACGCTACCGCCGGTCCGCCAAGGTTCATTCGGATTCCCTATTCACTCGACCTTCGAGACGTAAAACGACTAAGACTACCTGTTGGCGAACGGAATTCTCTCGTCGAACTCGAGATCGCCAAACGAGTGGTGCACTCCAATAGCGACTACTACCTACCTAGAAAGGTATTCTCCGTAGAGCCCATGGGAAGAGGGGATCATGCGCTCGTACCGATCGCAAGCAAGGGACCGAATACTGAGCCGGAGCCAATGTACGACAGAAGGCAAGACGCGGTAGGTGGAGGACGAACAGGGAAAACAGCAGCGGTTGCTCAAATCGACGTGCTCTGCGCGTACACGTCAGCTGCAGACCAAGGCCACAGCGACATTGTTGGTCTTTGTGGGGCCTCGGTCGATCAAGTTAACTCTGTCCTGCAAAACTGCCAGGTCGACTCGGCCGGTCACAGCCTTCTCAAGAACGCGGTGCAGAAAATGGCCGTGACCGCGCGTGGAATTGACCGCATCAAAAGAATTGCCCGGTCAATCGCGGGCCTGGACGCCTCCGACCACGTGCTCCCCGACACACCTGTCGGAGGCGGTTCAGTTCAGAGTTTCACGCGGGTGATTGACGCGCGGACGGGCTCTCCGTGAATCGAGGGCGAGGAAGAACCGAAGTGCCGGTGCCGTCGCGAGACGCGGACGTTTTTGTGCATTGACTCTTTGCCGCCTGGCTTGTACCTGGTGAGTCCATC
>CAYXSE010000077.1:0-8280 GCA_964466675.1 uncultured Rhodothermales bacterium
CCGCTGCTCGATCCGAGCGTCGCGGCAAATTGGGCGTCGAGAAGAGGGTCGACTGGTCGGAGCCGTTCGAAATTCGGGCGCTGCGAAAATCGGCTATCGCCCATTCGGCCACCATCAACGACGTACTTATGGCTGTTTTCGCGGGAGGCCTGAGACGATACCTGGCCCGCCACCGACACATCGCCGAAAACTTTTCGTTGCGCGCAATCGTGCCCGTCAATCTGCGCCATAGGCACGATTCTTTCAGCATGGGCAACCGCTTCGGGCTGGTGATTCTGGCTCTTCCTGTGGGCATGCTCGATCTCCCAGACCGAGTTCGCGAGATACATCAGCGCATGCGTCGGTTGCGCCTGTCCATGGAGCCTGCATCGTCGTACGGACTCTTGAGCGCCCTCGGGCGCGTTCCACGGTTCCTTGAAACGGCGGCGATTCGGAAACTGTCGGCGACCTCCTCAGCAGCGATAACCAATGTACCAGGGCCCCGGAACCCCTTGGTATTGGCTGGTCGAACGCTAAAGGAGCTCATGTTTTGGGTGCCGCGAGGTGGATCCGTAGGCATGGGAATAAGCATTCTGACTTACGCCGGCCAAGCGCGGCTGGGCTTCGCGACAGACGCGGCGCTGGTCCCGGACCCCGGGGTCCTCGCCCGGTTGTTCGAAGAAGAAATCGGGGCGCTCGGGTTGGGCGCGGGGGGCTAAGGACCTCTGCTCCTGGCGGCCTGGCGGCGTTTCCCGCTGGGCCTCACTTTGCGCCGCAGGTCAGCACCCGAGGCGAGCTAGTAGATGGACCACACGACGGAGCTGATCAGCCAATTCTCCAGCACATCGAGCGGAGGCACCTCTCCATCTGGCCCGTTGAAGTCACCCTCGAATCTGTAATATATCTGCACCATGTCCGGGACGGGGCAAAGCACGGTGCCCGACATCTCCTCCATGCCCGCCTCGCAGTTGGCTTCCTGCTCGGAATAAACATCGGAGAAGCGGTCCCCCACCTTATGGCCCGTGTTTGTGGCGACGCGCGGGGAAGTGGTATGGATGGTCCCGACCCGGGTGCCCATGGGATCCGGGCCTATCTCAAGCATGAGTTCGTCGCCATCCTCCACGAGAAATACCGTCCATGACATTCCTTCGCTCATGGCCTCTCCCTCTCTAACCGTGTAGCCCGGAACGGCTTCACGTACCAAGTCGGCATCGAAAGAGCTTCCTGCAGGGTACCCGTCCAGTCCGTAGTCAGCGAGCAAAATCTCGTCTGGTCCAGCCTCGGCGACGGCCGCGCGGTCTTCTGCAATTCCAGTTCCGGTTCTGTCGGTGCAGCCGAAAATCAGGAAAGCGAACAGGATGATTGATGTCGAAGCCTTCATGGTACTAACTTGCTGTGTGATTCGGCACCAAGGTATGGTGCTCCCGACCGCTCCTCAACCTCGCCTTTTGGGCCACTGTCGCCATGGTTCGTTTCGTCTTCAGCGTTGTAACTATTTCAGTGATCCTCGCCCAGCCTGCGCTTGCACAGTCCGGGCGAATTCCGGTAGCCGCCGAACACGGAATGGTTGTTTCCAGTCAATTCACAGCATCCGAAATCGGAGCAGAGGTGCTTGAGATGGGCGGGAACGCAGTCGACGCGGCGGTCGCAACGGCCTTCGCCTTGGCGGTCACATTGCCCTCCGCCGGCAACATTGGCGGGGGCGGTTTCCTGGTCTATCACGGAGCCGATGGTGAAGTCACGTCGTTCAACTTCCGGGAAAAAGCCCCTCTCGCGGCCACAACAGACATGTATCTGGGGCCCGACGGGGAAATTCTGAACAACAGCAACCATTCGGGGCCCCTCTCGGTCGGCGTTCCTGGGACGGTCGCAGGACTCTGGCTGGCCCACCAGCGATTGGGCAACCTGCCTTGGGCCGACCTCGTGGCCCCCGCGGTCCGCCTGGCTCGGGAAGGTATTCCCATGACCCGCGCGATGCTTGGATTCACAGGGCGCCTTGCTGAAACTCGCGAACCCATGTATGAAGCCACTCGCCAGGCCTTTCTAAAAAATGGCGAGACCCCGTATGCAGCGGGAGAACTCTGGAAACAGCCGGACCTCGCGACAACACTCGAACGCGTTGAGACCCAGGGCCGCGACGGCTTTTACAAGGGTGAAACCGCGCGCCTACTGGCGACCTGGATGGAGCGGCACGGTGGCATCATCACTGAGGAGGACCTTGCCGAATACCAAGCCATCGAACAGGACCCCATTCACGGCTCCTACCGCGGTTTCGACATCTATGCCATGGGCCCCCCAAGTTCAGGTGGGATAGCGATCGTTGAAATGCTGAATATCCTGGAGGGCTACGAACTCTCGAAGATCGGCCACAACTCCGCGCTGTACCTGCATCTCTTGACCGAGGCCATGCGCAGGGCCTATGCCGACAGAGCCGAGTACATCGGAGACCCGCTGTTCAATCCCGAGATGCCCGTCGAACGCCTTACATCGAAGGAGCATGCTGACGAACTGCGCAGTTCCATCGAACTATATCGGGCCAGTGAAAGCGACTCGTCTTCCTTCAACCGCGCCCATCTTGCCTTTGAAAGTGAGGAGACCACGCATTTCTCGATTGTCGACGAGGCAGGCAACGCGGTCTCGCTGACCTACACACTGGAATTCGGCTACGGATCGCGGCTGGTTGCGGAAGGAACCGGATTCATCTTGAACAACGAGATGGGTGATTTCAATCCGATTCCCGGCAGAACCACCAGATCGGGCCGCATCGGGACGACTCCGAACCTGGTGCAGCCAGAAAAACGCATGTTATCCTCCATGAGCCCGGCCATAGTCGCGAAGAATGGCAGGCCGGTCCTCGCGATCGGGAGCCCCGGAGGCAGAACCATCATCAACACGGTCATGCAGGTCATCCTCAACGTAATTGACCACGACATGAACGTCGCCCAGGCCGTCGAAGCCCCTCGGATTCACCATCAGTGGCTGCCCGACCGAACATCTTTTGAACGTCTAGGCTTCTCGGCCGACACCATCCGCCTGTACGAGATGTTCGGACACGACACTTACTGGCGCAGCTCGCAGGGCAGCGCCCACGGCGTCTTCATCGACTATGAAACGGGACTCAGATACGGAGCCGCAGATTCCCGGTCCTACGATGGCAGAGCGGTCGGGTATTAGAAGGCTGTTGAATAACCACGGCACACCCATCTGGGGCGGCGCTATTCCGGCTTGGGCAAGGGAAGGACGATAATTCTGAGGTCGTAGGCACCTACCTCCCCTGCAGAAACCGTGGTTACGTCGAATTTCCACTTCCCTGATCCCGTCACCGGGCCGATACGAGAGAGTTGGACCGAGCCGGCGTCATCGTTCCGACGGACTTCTCCGTTTGGGCCGGTCACGACGAGGTAGCCATCGAATCCAAGCGACGTCAGCTCTACCATAAACGGAGCAGCACTCTCCGTCTCCCACGAGTGCGTGTCGAAGTATTCGCCCTTCAGCGCCTTGGTGTCGGAGTGGTCAAGGCGTCCCTGGATCGTCTCCACCGTCGCAGACTCGCCTTGTTCGGCTGAGTACACATAGGCGCCTGAGGTGTCGCCCGTATAAGAGGTGGCCCAGACCGTCCAGGTCCCGGCTTCGGTGGCCCAAAGTTCCACCTGGGACACCCGAATACCATCGAAATCGTCGTTCGTGGTCTCGAGTCCGCTGGGTGAGCGCACAATCAGGTAAGTGTCGAAATCGTCGGACTCCAGTCTTACGGTGATTTTGCGGGCACCGTCTACCTCAAACGTGTACTGATCGTAAAACTCGCCGGCATCGCGGGTCATATCGCCAGTGGCCAAATTGCCGGTTACGGATTGGGCCTGCACCGCCAGCGTCAGAAATGTCAGCAGCAGCGCACTAGAAAGGATCTTCATCTCGGGTCTCCAAGAGCGGGGGAGGTTAACGTGTCCACCGAAGACGCAATTCGACATCCTGGCGAGACACCCTGTAAGGACTCTTGAAGAACAATTTCGATCCCGCTCACGGCGCACTCGCGCAGAAGTGGCGCGAGGACGGGGTGGCGTAATCTAGAACAAGCCCAGATACCTCAACAGTGCCGGCTCGACCTCAGAACGAGACTGCCTGAGCCGCTCTCCGTAGGCTGCGGCTCGCTCCGCCCAAGTCGCCGGGTCTGCATTGCCGATCTCGACCGCGTCCAGGTACTCCAGAAAAAGACCGACCAAAAGTTCGAAGTCCTGCCTGGCGATGTGCCCCGACCCGGCTTCTAGATTCTCCAGGGCGGCGCGCACCAGACCATCGTGGCGGGAGGCCTCCAAGAAAAAGCCCGTCGTGTCTGAGGCGTTGGACATCCAGGCCATCAGCCTTTCCGTCTGATCAAACAGGCTATCAGACAGGGCGGTAGCATGCTTCACGTAAGCCAGGACAGGGTCTGGAGCCTCGTCGACGCCACCCGCTGCGGCCGGCCGATTCGTGGGCCTGTCCGGCCGATTGGATAGCACTAGGGAGACCAAGGCCACCCCGGCCAATGCCGCCACGACCAGCAGGAGCGTCTGAATTCTTGTGGTTCTTGCCGGGTCCAACCTAGCCGGCCGCATGTGATTGCCAAAGGAGGGCTGCCGCGAGTCGCATGGATGGTAGTGGAATGATGGAAGTGAAGGTAACTATTTTGCTTTCACCGCCATCACCCTGATCAACGGAATCCCATGCGGAAGTTCACCATCCATTTCTCGACCGACGTCGAAGAAGATCTCGAGGTCCGATTCGTGGGCCCCATGGACCGGATCAAGCTGGAAGACCTCTACGATCTGGAAGTGGAATTCCGAGATGAGGACGGAAAATGGCTCCGATTACCCCTGTTCTCTTCGGTCCAAGTCCACCACGAAGACGACTAGCGACGCCCTCTCGATTCCTCTTCAGAGGCGATAGCCGGCCCCAACCGACCCGATTTCGACCGGTCAGCACGTTTTTGGCCTGTTGTTTGCTCGTAACCGACTAAATCTATGGGCACGGTTATGATCGTATCTGACATCACAGTTTCAACCAAGTCGGGCCGCGCGGCCCTGTACACGATTCTCGTCAATTTGGCGACTGAGAATCAGGCCGCGGAATTGGCGCAATGGCTGGAGACAGAGGTCGATCCGGGAGGAACCCGTCAGGAACTGCACGTCTGGAGGCCGAGTGATTCGCCGATGCTGATCGACGCCTACACCTTCGACAAGCAGACTGCGGAGAATGCTCATTCGTCGCTGCTGGCCCGCGCCGCGGGTTCGATGGGAGCAGCGGCCTAAGGGGCTTATAGGCCCGCGCGAGTCGCGGTTGGGACACGAGTCCTGGCCCCGCAACCTTCGCACACCTTTTCGTATCGTGAGGCCCTCTCAACCAAGAAGTGCCCCTCCCGATGAGACGACTCCCGGTCCTCCTGGCCCTCCTCGTGCTTGCCTCCAGCGTTTCCGCGCAGGATTCCGCCCTCAAGCTTCGCCAAGCACAATCCGGATCGCTTCACACCGGAGACGTGGACGCCTACACTTTCGAAAGCAAAGCCGACCAATTCGTCTCGGGCAGGGTGGACCAGCTGACGGTCGATGTCGTCGTAACGATTACTGGCCCCGGCGGCGAGGCCATCGCCACCATCGACGGGCCTGCCCGCGGAGCCGAGTTTTTCCAGTTTGAGACGGACGAGCCCGGCACGTTCCGGATCGAGGTCAGCCCCTTCGAAGAGGAGACGGGAGACTATACCATTCGACTGGATCGACTGGAGCCGGTGGCCGTGCTCCCTGCGGACCGCGTGGATCAGCTCATGGCCGCCTATGACCGAGACGATTCCCCGGGCGTGGCTGTGAGCGTGTGGCGGGACGGCGAGACGCTGTTCAGCAAATCCTACGGAATGGCCAATCTGGCCTACGATATCCCGTTCGAAATCGGAACTCCGACTAACATTGGGTCCACCTCCAAACAGTTTACGGCGTTCGCCGTCATGCTCCTGGTGGATCAGGGCAAGGCTTCCCTGGACGATGATATCCGCGTACACATTCCCGAATTGCCGGACCTCGGTGAAACGGTAACCGTCAGACACCTCCTGACCCATACTACAGGGTACCGAGAGTTCCTGAACCTTCTCATTCTGACCGGAAGGCGCCTGGATCACGGCGACTTCATCGATCGCCAGGAACTCATTGACATCGTGAAAAGACAGCCTGCGCTCCAGAACTCACCCGGCTCGGAGTGGAATTACAACAACACGGCGTTCGGCCTCGCCGCGGTTCTCGTTGAGCGGCTCTCCGAGCAGGACTTTCCTGATTTCATGGCGGACCACGTCTTTGGCCCGATTGGGATGACCAGTACTCAGGTCCGTCGGAGCCCTGAGAGCGTAGTCCCTGGCCGATCCGTGGGATACAGTCCCGGCCGGGAAGGACGATGGCTGGAAATCGCCGATCTCGGAGGGGCGATGGGCGCGGGCACTATCTATTCGACGGTAGGAGACCTGCAGAAGTGGGTGGAAAACTACGCGGACCCTCAGGTTGGGTCTCGCCATATTTTTGACCAGATGATGACTCCGTTCGTACTAACCACGGGCGATTCCACCGGTTACGGCCTTGGCCTGTTTATCGACGAGCAGCGGGGCCTCACGCGCGTTCACCACGGGGGGGCCGACGTAGCGCATCGCTCGCAGTTGATCTACTTCCCGGAAATCAACGCCGGGCTGACGACCCAGAGCAATCACGCGGGGTTCGATGGGTCTATTCCAGGGAAGATCTCGGAAACCTTCTTCGGCGATCATATGGAGGCTAAACCCGAGTCGGCAGAGCAGACAGACTTTGATCCGGGGGAGTACGACCCCGAGCACTTCGATGAGTTCGTCGGCCGCTATGCGCTTGATGCGGCGCCTGCATTCATTCTCACGTTTTCGAGAGATGGCGACAAGTTTTTCAGCCAGGCGACCGGCCAGAGTCAGTTTGAAATCTACCCGATCTCGGAAGACGCCTTCGAGCTGCACGTTGTCGAAGCTTCGATCACCTTCACACGGGACGATGATGGGAACGTGATCGGCCTGGTGTTGCATCAAAACGGAGAACAACCGGCGACTCGGCTGGAAGACGGGGGCTACGAGCCTTGGGAGCCGTCAGTCACCGATCTTGAGGCGTTCCGGGGCCGCTACTATTCGGCGGAACTAGAGACCTTCTACGACCTGGTTGTCGAAGACGAAGCGCTGGTGCTGAAGCATCGACGGATGGATGACGTCAAGTTGAGCTCGGGTGAAACGGACACATTCGCCGGCGGCCCGTTCTCCGAACTCGCCTTCGAGCGAGATCGGAACCAGGATATCATCGGGCTCTATGTGGCGAATGGTCGCACCCGGGACGTCCGTTTCCGGCGGGTCTCAGGGGGACTCTAGCTGGCTTGACCCGGGAGGAGTGCAAAAAAAAGTCTCCGGTATGGCCCCTCCAGCGCCGCCGCGACGCGCTTGTTAGTACACGCTTCTCACTGCGCAAACCGTCAGGCACTCATGCAACTCCCCCCTCAGCAAGCCGATCGAATTTCTGGATCTGCCGATGGTATCGATGGGGCGATCGCGGGAAGCATTCATAACCAGTCCGATTGGCACGTTACGATATTCGTTCTCGAGGTGCATGTATTCCCTAGTTCGGCGGACGGCTCGTCCGTCTCGACTGAGCACCTGGTCCGACTATCCGACCCCCTCCCCCCCGGGACCCCACACTGCCAGAAGGTCCCGGCGCTGGAGATTCTACGATGCACTGCGACCCGCGCTGGCGTAGTTTCTTGCCGTGCCGGGATGGCGGAATAGGTAGACGCAACGGACTCGATTTTGGGTCTCCCCCGTGGAAACGCGGGGGTAATTAAAGGGATCAAACTCGGTGAAACCTTAACAGGTTATGCTGATGGCAATGCCGAGCCAAGCCCTGATTCTTCTTCGGACCGAGGTCATCAAACGCCTCGGATCGCGGTTCAACTAGGGAAGGTGTAGAGGCCAGACGGTTCCTGCCTACGTTTCGGAATTCCCGGAATACGGTAAAGGCATGGTCCAGACCAACAAACCTGCTGGGTCAGCGACCTACGCAGGGCAGTGAAAGCTGTAGTGGTACGTAAAATCCGTTGGGGCGCAAGCCCCGTGCGGGTTCGAGCCCCGCTCCCGGTACTCACAAAGGCCGGCCCCGTCAGGGGCTGGCCTTTGTTGTACAGGTTATGCCGGCGCGATCATTTTATCGCCTTCGTTAGGCTGAAGAAAAGAGGCACCAATCGACCCTTTTGGCTCTGTTACTGCGAGGGCGGGGGCGGGGGGGTTCG
>CAYXSE010000077.1:8315-14526 GCA_964466675.1 uncultured Rhodothermales bacterium
TGGGTGTGGATGACTTTCCACTCGCCCTCTACCAACCGGAACAGGTAGGTGCTGTGCCCTTTGTTGTGTATTTCGCGACCACCTCCGGTGGTTAGTTGAATATCCGTGTCAACCACGGCCCAGGCGATATTCCCCTCGAAGTGCGTCTGTATGTTCGAGAAACCCAGGCGAAGCCCCAACTCAGCCTCAGGCTCAACGTGGTGTTCGACGAGGTCGAGAAGCCCGAGATTTTCGCCACCACCTTCGAAGTACCGAGCACCCTCCCAGTCGAGGAAGTGGGCATAGAACGGAGTGCCATCTCCTTCTTCCCAGCCTAGTCTGACACTCTCCAGTATCGCCTCAATCGCTGCCGGGTCTTGAGGGGCCTCAGGGGCCGGTTCCGCCTGCTCGGCGAGACACCCCACTAGACCGAACACAGCCAAAATGGCTCCCACGTAAACTATCTTCATCTGCCTCCTCCTTCAGTGTATGTTGAACTTAGTCTTCCTCAATCTTGCTCTAATTCCGAAGATATCGAATCGCTCGGGCGGATATCTGGAATAGGCGTCGAGCGAACCCCTTATTCAAGGAAGTCGGGGGCCAGAAGCCGAATTTGCTCACGCGTACTCTCGGCCTCGCTCTCATTCCCGGCCGACACCAGCCCAAGATAGCTATGGTAGAGCCGGCCAACCTCGATAAACAAAAGCTCACTCGCCGGCAGATTCGCCAGGTAGGGATCCTCTTGCGGCACTCCCGACAGGTCGCCCAGGAGTAGATCCAGCTCTCGCCCGACGATGTAGGTCCCGCGACCAGCATTCGCTTGTTGTGATGAGATTGGAGCGGCGAACTCAACGGTCCGCCGGTCGTCCGTGTTGGTGGTGATGCCTTCCAGGCGGTCTTGAATCGATGTGAGATTGCCCAGGTAGAACAAGCCGGTCATGTGATCGGCTGCTCCATCGTCCTCCTGCTGTCCAACGACACCGACGATATTCCTCCGCAATACGTCCTCGTCGAGTCGAGCCCCCAACTCTTGACCCATGAGGACAACGCTAGCCCTGGATTCTGAAAAATCTGCGCGCCAGACTGTGACGACCGGAAAAACGGACGAAAAGGTCGCTGCGATGGTATCGAAATTGTCTCGGGTCAACTGGTAGAGGGGTAGCCATTGTGCAAAGATTCCATCCGGGGCGAGGCGGGATTTGCCCTGTTCAAAGTGTTCGATCGTGTAAAGGCTCCCGGTTCCGGCATGCCACGGGGTAAAGAGATCTCCGACTATGACATCGAAGAGTTCGTCGGTGCCCAATAGAAAATTGCGGGCGTCGTCCGCGATGATTTCGACGCGAGGATCTTGAAAAAGACCGTTGGTCCAAGGCGAAAAATATTGCTCCGCTGCTCGGACGACGTTGGGTACCAACTCTACGGCGACCACGCGTTCGACGTCGTGACCCAGCGCCGCGCCGGCCGTAATGCCCGTTCCCAGCCCCAGGAATAAGACCTTTTTTGGCTCGGGATGCGGCAACAAGGCGATATGAGCCTGCATTTCTTCGACCAAAACCGATCTGGAATCTCCAAGGACGTAGTAGTTGTCTAGTCTCATCTGAATATTTTCAGATGACTGAACCACCGAGACTACACCGTCACTGGACGGCCACGAAGCCAGAGTGGTTTCCCCCTCGGCAAGCGGGACTGGTGCCGGCTCCGAAAGGCTGAGAACCACAACAAGGCTTGCTATGGGCAGCGCCGCCCAAGGCGCGGTAGTTCTCACGCGGAGATCGCGGATGACGAACAGTGCAAGCAGGGCGTAAGCGACCGCCGCTACCTTGAGGCTGACCCAAAGACCAAGCGCGTCCAGGAGCACGAACCCAGCCAGAACAGGCCCGAGTGCGGCGCCCAACGAATTGTAGAGGACGAGGCGGCCCACGAAGCGGCCGGGCCTTTGGCCTTCGCGCCAAGACGCCTTCAATAAAAGCGGGAACACCGCACCAATCACCACCGTCGGCGCAAACAATACAAACATACCGAGGCTGAACACGGCGCGTAGGTAGTGCCCCCAAGTGGCATCGGATGCGAGGTACTGGAGTCCGTCGGTCTGCCAGGAGAGCACCAGCGGCGACAAGCCGACAAATACCGCGCCCACTGAGAGAAGAAGTACCAGAGCCGGGACCGAGGGCAGCGAGGAACGGGCGATCGCGTGTGCAAGGAGGCCACCCACCCCCAAGGCTACCAGGAAGACGACCACCGTGGCCGAAAAGGAGTACACCGAGTTCTGAAGAACCTGCGCCAACATCCTGGTCCAGAGTGTCTCCAGCGACAAGGCAAGGAAGCCCGAGCAGAATGCTAAAAACGCTGTTTCTCGACGACCGAGACTCGGATTGGCGAGATCGGACCGGGACATTTCGCCCCCAGTGACCAACCTGCCAGCGTCTTCGCTCTTGAGAGGCGAGGGCGGCGGTGCTGCAGAAGGGAGTAGGTCCAGTCCCAGGGCCGCAAGTCCTGTAACCGCCGCAAGCCCCACAGCCAGACCATAGGTGTAGTTCACCCCATACGCGGAAAGCAAATAAAAGCCCGCCAACAGAGCACCCAGAGAGGCGCCCAGTGTGTTGACGGCATACAGAAGCGTCGCCCTTCTCGTGAATAGTCGCGATCCCGCTCCCACATGCTGCGCCAATACCGGAAAGGTGCCCCCCATGAGAACAGCCGGCAGGAGCATGAGACTCGTACTTGAGATCACCTTCCATGAGAGGATCAGCCCGCGCTCCTGGCCCACGAGACTCACAATAGACGCATAGTGCCCCTCGTAGAATTCGAGGCCCGGGATCCAAAGAAGGGCGGTCAGGGCAACACCCAGTTCCATGAGGCCATACACGGTAAGCGGACGGCGGAGTCGCGCGGCCCACTTGCCCCAAAGCCACCCCCCAATCGCCAACCCTAGAAAAAAGGAGGCCAGGGTTGCCGCAGTCGCGTATGCCGCATTCCCGAAAACGAGCCCCAACCGGTACATCCAGACTACCTGCAGAGTCAGACCGGCCACGCCTGACAGGAAAAACAGGCCGGTCACGACCACCGAGCGAAGCGGACTTGCTGGTGTTGCGGGCGGATCTGTATCGGTCAGACGAGACATCGAGGCCTTCTCACCACTCCGGTCGAATCTGGGGTCGGGGCAAAAAAAAAGGGGCTACGTGAGCCCCTTTTTCTAGCTGTAGCGTGTCAAGCTACGGGTTTCTGTTCAGGCAACCCTGATAATTGGGGTTGTTGGCCTCAGACTGAGGAACGGGGAAGGTCACGTCGGAACTGTATTCTCCGCCCTTGAAGTAAACTCCCCACGGGAACACCGATGAGACAGGTTCGCCATAGACGCTTACCAACCTTCGAAGATCGCCATGCCGACGACCGGAGGCATACAGCCAGTATGCGCGCTCTTCGAAATGAGCCGCGCGCACCTCGGCCGCAGTCATCCCGGTCAGGTCTAGAGGCGCGAGCCCAATACCAGCCCTAAGGGTGTTGTGGATGCTCTGAACCTGGGACGTATTCCCTGACTGGGCGGCCGCCTCAGCTTCGATCAACCTGGCTTCGATTCCTGAAGCCAATGAAACGGGCGCGGACGCCGAGGTGTACTTCAGCTGATTGTAGTAGGTGGTGATGTCGTCCTGACCGGTGGCAGTACCTCCATCCCAAGTGACTCGCGAGTCACCCACGGAACGGAAATTTAGACCATTACCGCCTTTGCCCTCGGCAATCGAATATTGGCGGCGCACCGTGCTCATGATGTAGATGCCATTCTGCTGCCTAGACGTGTTCGAGGAATGCTCGATATTGTAGATGAAATCGGTTGGAACCGAGGCTACTGCACTCGCCGCCGCGGCCACCTGGCCCAGCCCAAGCAGGGCACGGGCCTTCCCGACACGTGCAAGATTGGTCAGGTCGGACCCACCTCCGGCGGAGATCGCTTGATCGAACCAAGTGCCAGCTGTCGTGAACATGTCGGCCGTTGATAGTGGTTGACCATACTCTAGCTCTCCACCGTCCGATGGAGCCCTACTGAAGGGGACTCCGGCACAGAAGGTTTCACCAAACATCACGTAGGAATATCCCACTATGCTCTGCATTTCGCTTTCAACGGCTGGCACGCCGCCGAATTCGGCAGCGAGGTCAACCGTCGCAACGGCCGCGGCTCTTGCTCTGTGCAGGTTTCCATAGATCCGATCCATGGTCCCGTTCGTGTTCTGCACGAGACGAGTATCGCCTTCACGACGAGTTGGGAAGGTGCCTGAGTAGTCAAATTCGTCGGCCATCAGGCCGCTCATTACAATCAGGCCGGCGGTAGCGCCGTGTCCGGCGGCGGAGCCACTCATCGCGATCGCCAAGTCACCGAGAGTTCCCGCTCGGAGGGTCTGAATTCCGGCTTCACTTGCGAGAGATCCCGGAGTGACGATGTCGGGGTCAGTGACTTCTACGATCGAATCACAGGCCCCGATGCTGAATGTCAGCAGAAGCGCTATGCCAGCGAACATGTACCGCTGGGGGCTTCCCCATCTATTTGTTTTATTGTTCATTTTCTTCTTTGAGACAATAGGGCTGCGTTATTAAAACGTTACGTTTAGGCGAGCTTTCCAAGAGCGCACCGGCGGCTGACTGAGAAACTCCTGCGTCGAGAAGTTGCTCTGCCCAATCGAGTTTATTTCTGGATCGAGCCCAGAATAATCGGTCCATACGCCGAGGTTTTGCCCCGAGATGGTCAGACTCAATCGTGACACTTTGGCTGCACTGGACCAGCTGCTCGGAGCGTTGTATGTCAGGGACACCTCCCGCAACCTCCAGAATGAGGCATCTTCGATGTAGCCGGCGTTGGTGCCGTAGAATTTGGACGCAACCGCCCGAGCCTGGTTCTCCAACGAAGCATTCGGATCGTTCAGCTCAGCGGTGTTGCTGTTACCATTCCTCCATGCACCCGTGTTGTTGTAGAGATGCTGGCCTCCACGGTAGTTCATCAGGGCTCTCGCTACGATCATATTATTCAAGAAACCGACTCGGCCGGTGAACGAGAGGTCCGTGGTCGCGAACGGGGAACCCAGATACACCGTCTCGCCCGCCTGGACTTCGTCCTGAGCGATCAGCCCGTCCCCATTGGCATCGCTGAAGGTGTATTCCTCATCCCAGTAGCCGCCGAGGGGTGAGCCCTCCACGTGACGCTGAACACCGAAAATTACCGGTTCGATTCCCTCTCCAAGAGTCGTCAACTCGTTGTCGAGAAATGCTCCAATGAAGTCCAGATGGGCAGAAAACTTACCGTTGTCGTACAGTTTCGCGTTCAGGGCCAGTTCGATGCCCGTATTCGATACTGATCCAAGGTTTTCGAAACGGCCCGCCCCAACCCCGAGGGACAGAGGCAACTGACGAAAAATCAGGGCATCCTCAGTCTGCTTGTTGAAGTAGGTCAACTCAAGGCCGACGCGATCGTTGAGAAGCGTTGCATCCGCGCCGAATTCGATTTCGCGGGAGCGCTCAGGAGTCAGGTCCGAGTTGCCGACCCCGCCAAAAGTGACGCCGGTGACACTTTGCCCGCCGTCAACGGTGGCCGCGATTGGGTTAAAGAACCGAAGCGCATCATTTGTGCCCGGTTGGACTCCTGATTCGCCCCAAGCTCCGCGAACGCGTATAGAACTGATCCACTTGCTCGGGACGTTGAAGAACGACTCGTCAGAGAGCAGCCAGGAAGCACTCAGCTTGGGATAAACCACTGCATTCAGGGCCGCCCCAAATGCGCTCCCTCTGTCTGCGCGAACGGCGGCTGTCACAAACAGTTTGTCCCGAAAAATAATCTGCTCTTCGAGGAAGATGCCGACGGTGCGTTGCTCGATGGTTTGCTCGACACTTGTGGTGGTGGCCGCGCCCGCAATTGAGCTGCTCCCGGCCACCAGCTGAAGTCCCGTAGAGAGAGTGCCCTGGGTAAGGTTTCTCAGGTACTGGAATCCTACCGAAGTACGAGTGTTGATGTCGTCCGTCAGACCCTTTTCGTAGGAACCGACGGCATCGATCGTGTAGACGTACTGATTGAACCGGTTCGAAAAACGCGCGCCCTGATCATAATTCAGGAACGCCGGGGCCTCTCCCGTCGGGAAAAACTGACTGTCCCAGCGCGACGTGAAGTCAATCCCGCCTGAAACCCGAAGCGTCACGCTCTCCATCGGCGTCCAGTCGGCCTGCATCCCGGTCGTGAACCGATCAATGTTCT
>CAYXSE010000078.1:0-14375 GCA_964466675.1 uncultured Rhodothermales bacterium
GCACATGAGGATGCTGAAGCGGCTGGGGCCGGGCGCCCAAACCCACGAAACGATCCTTTCAGCCTGATTCAGGCGAAATCCAGGGCATTTTGCAATGCCCCCTCTGAATCGTGATATTTAGCAATATCTCGCCGAGTCGTGTGCCATTGGCCGGACTCGTGCGTCCCTCCCTCAAACTGGAGAATACAATGGATGCGAAAAAATTTGCCATGGGCACCATCGCCGGTGGCATCACCATGTTTGCCTTTGGCTTCCTGATCTATGGTCTTGCCCTGAAAGGATTCTTTGAGGCGAATACCCTCCACCCGCAGATCCTGATTGATCCTCCAAACTTCCTGTGGCTAGTCCTGGGCATGCTTGCCATGGCCTCGTTCTATACCTACATCTTGCTGACCTGGGCGGGCATCAAGACCTTCGCCGGAGGCGCCAAGGCCGGAGCCGTTCTCGGACTCCTGCTCGGAATGGGCATCACCTTCACCTTCTACGGGACGATGGAGTTTATGACGCCTACCGGCGCGTTTGTCGACATCGGGGTCAACACGGTTTCGACCGCCATCACCTGCGGTGTGATTGCCATGGTCCTCGGCCGGGACTAGTCGATCGAGTCTTGGCCGGTACCCCGAGTGTGGTGCCGGTCAAGACAAGATGGCTACACCTTTCATCTGCACAAACACCTCAGACCCGGGCTTGAGATCCAGGGTCTGTGCGGAGCGACGGGTAACATGGGCCAGGAGTCGGGAAGAACCGGCTTCCAGGCAGACCACCGCGCGGTGGCCTGAAGAAAGTGCGATCCCGACGACCGTGGCCGGAAGTATGTTCAGGATGCTGGTCCCTTCATGTTTTGCGAGCGTGATGGAGATATCCCTTGCGCGAAGCCTGAGGCGGACTCGCAGTCCTGGCGTGAGCCGGTCGGAGGCCACCCACAGCGTCCCGGCTCCTGTCGATATTCGGGCGAGTCCGGCCTCATCATCGTAGTCTAGGACCTCGCCCTGGAGGACGGCTTCCGCGTCGGCTTGATGGGACAGGTCTAGATCCAGCCGTGTCAGCATGGTCTCAAGGGGCCCCGACGCGGTAATTTTGCCTCGGTCCAGGACGGCAACATGATCACCAATTCTGGCCACCTCATCCAGCGAATGGGTGACGTACAGCACCGGACACTTAAGTCTCTCCCGGAGTGCCGTCAGCCGACCCAAGATCTCCAGGCGGGATCCCGGCTCCAGGGCGGACACCGGCTCATCCAGGAGCAGCAGGTCCGGATTGGAGAGGAGTGCTCTCGCAATGGCCACCCGCTGGGACTCCCCGCCCGACAACCGGTCCGGAAGGCGATCCAGCAAGGATCCGAGGCCGAAAAGATGGATGGACTCGGCCATTGACACGCCCGCCCGATCCATTTGGCGGCGTCTGTGTGCATAGTCCAGGTTCCCCTGGACCGTCAGGTGCGGCAGCAGATTGGCCTCCTGAAAGACGAAACCAATGGGCCTCTCGTGAACGGGTAGTGCGCTGGCATCGTCCTGCCAGGTCTTCCCGAGGACGACTACATGCCCCCCGGCACGCTCCAATCCAGCTACAGATCGCAAGAACAGGGTTTTGCCCGATCCGGACGGCCCGATTACGGCCGTAATTCCGGTATCAGGAGCATCCAGGTGTACGTCCAGCAACCCGTCCAACCGCAAGCGAAACTTCATGAGCGTGTGAAGCGAAACCGGCCACTCCAACCATAAACTCCCAGGAGCATCAGGAACGAGGCGACCAGCAAGGCCGCCGAAAGCAGGTGTGCCTGGGCCATGTCCAGGGCTTCCACATGTTCATATATGGCGATAGAAAGTACCCGGGTCTGTCCGGGAATCGAACCGCCTATCATCAGGACTACGCCGAATTCACCGACGGTGTGTGCGAAACCAAGCACGATGGCCGTCAGAATACCCGGCCGAGCAATGGGGAGGGTGACGCTCAGGAATCGATCCATCGGGGAGGCACCCATCGAGGCGGCCGCTTCCAGGGGTCGCCGACCCGCGCTGGAGAACGCCTCCTGGAGAGGTTGCACCACGAATGGCATGGAATACAGAACCGAGCCTATCACCAGGCCAGTGAACGTAAAGGCCAGCCCGCCTGGGAAGAGCCCGCCGGCCCCGTTGTCGCCCAGGAGCAGCAACAGGTAGAATCCCAGGACGGTCGGGGGAAGCACCAGCGGCAGCGCCACGACGGCATCCACCACCACGCGCATGCGGCTCTTCGTCCGGCTCAGCCACCAGGCAAGCGGGGCACCAACCACCAACAATATGAATGTCGTGATCAACGCCAAACGAAGCGTCACCAGGGCGGCCAGAACGTCGGGCGACAGGTTATCAGTCATGGGACCCGCCACCTTCCATGCAAAGCGCGCCTCGTAGGTTCTCGGAGGTTGCCAGCGGCCGCGCCTGTCGGGTCTCCGTCGACTCTGTAGCCGCCATCTCGAATGATGCGCCGACCCACGGGCCCCTCCAGGAACGATTTAAAGCGTCTCGCGGCCTCAGATTCCACCAGTAGTACTCCCTGCTGCACAATCGGAGGATACAGCGAATCGGGAACGATCCAAACGTTCCCATCCTCCCAATGCTGCACCTGAGAGAAGGCGGCCAACGCCACATCCGCGCCCCCAGCAACGACAAACTGGAGCGCCTGCGCCACGTTTTCGCCCATCACCCTGTCTTCGCCCGCCTCCAGGTGCCTCAGTACCGCATCCGCCGCTACGCCGTAGGGCGCCAGTCGCGGATTTGCCAATGATACTCGCCCGGCCCGGACTGCCTCGAAGGCGCTCACACGCGACCCGGATGACCAGGCGGCGAGCCGACCCAGGGCATACGTCCAACGTGAGTTGGGCACCACACGCCCTTCCTCCTCAAGGAGTCGAGGCCGGACAGAGTCCGCCGCAAGAAAAACGTGAAAGGGCGCACCGTGCCGGATCTGGGCGAAGTGTTTTCCGGTCGATCCGACCACAATCTCGGTCGTGAACCCGGACTCGGCCTCGAACTCCCGCGCCAAAAGCTCTGCCGGGGCCTTGAAATTGGCGGCCACGGCAATACGCAGGTCGGGCTCGGAGGGCTTGAGAGTAAGCATCCATGACACTAAGGCCAGCACTGCGGCGGGAATCAACCACCACCACTGTCCCGACAAGGCGCGACCGCGCCCGCCCTGCATGCCGTTTCTCTCCAATGCGGGGGTGCGACTCAGTTCGCCGGAGGGCGGACTCACTGTAACCCGACGAGCATTTTCCCGAGCAACTCGCGGACCAGACGCCCCGCCACCATCGTGGTCAATCCAGCCTGATCCCGCACCGGGTTTAGCTCGACGACGTCGGCTCCGACGATCGGCGCCTTGATGCTGTGAATCAGGTCCAGCAACCCACGCGTCGATAAGCCGCCCGGCTCCCGATGGGATACTCCGGGCGCGAACGCTGGGTCCAGCACATCTAAGTCAAGGGAGACATAGACGGGGCCTTCCAGTGCCGGGAGTCGAAGCGGCCCGTCCCTGATCTCCAATGTGGTCACGGCGAATCGGGTGCACTGCCTCGCCTGGTGGCCGGTCATGGTGCGCACACCCACCTGCACCAGTTGCCTCGCAAGCCCCTCCTCCATGATTCGGGCGAACGGACAGGCGTGCGAATAGCGGTCCCCTTCGAAGTCCTCATAAAGATCGGGATGGGCATCGAATTGCACCACCGTCAAGTTCGGGTAGGCCTGGGAATACGCCCTGAGAACTGGGTAGGAAATGCTGTGATCTCCGCCCAGCGTGAGCACCCGGTCGCCGGCCTGCAGAATGGACGCTACCCGGTTCGTGATGTGCTCCCGTTCTTCGGTTCTGGTCGATGCGGCCTCCTCGGACCACGTCGTCCCACCGACTGTTTCGAACGCCAAGTCTCCGTCATCGCACCACTGGGCCCCTCCTGTCCATGCCGCCTCCCCGGACCACGTCGTCCGTCGGGCGGCCTCCAGGTCCACCCCCGTTTCGGTCCAAAGGTTGGCGGACGGAGTCTCCAGCGCTTCCCGAATCGCGGCTGGAGCCTCGGCGCTACCTCGCAGGAAGCTCGAGGACGCGTCGTACGGGATACCCAGCAGTCGAATCATTTTTTGCTCCCTTTTAGTCCCCCGAGCTCCTTCTCCGAGAGCAGATTCACGTCGTAACTCCGCACCCTGCCAAGCGCGGCGCGGTGTCGTGCGAATCCCGATTCCAGAATCTGATCGAGCAACCCCTCAAAAGAGAGTCCCGTGGGGGCCCATAGGTAGAAGGCCAGCGATCCCGGCATGGTGTTTATCTCATTGAAGTACACCTTGTGGTCCTTTCGATCCATGAGAAAATCGATCCGGACGAGTCCGGAGCACCCGAAGGCCTCGAAGACCTTGCCGGCCAGTTCGCGAACCTGCCCCGTGAGTTGTTCACCGATCGGCGCCGGGATTTTCCTGTCGAGCGACGCCATCCCGGCGTCTCCCCTCTTCGCGGAGCCCTTGCCTCCCGTCCCGCTGCCCCGCAAATACTTATCCTGGAAGCTCAACAAAGCCTCGCCAGAAAGGGGCTCTTCCAAGACGGATGCATGCGGCCCGCCTTCGCTACTGATGACCGAGCAGTTGAGTTCGCATAGATCCTGGACCGCTCTTTCGATGACAATCGAATCGTCGTAGCGAAACGCCTCTTCGATGGCGGTGTCCAGCTCCTCCCGCGTACCGGCCCGTCCGATGCCGATGGAAGAACCCAACCTCGCCGGCTTGACAATGGCCGGTAGACCGGGCACTGCCTCGAGGCTATCCAACCGAGCTTCCTCCTGGCCGGCCCAATCGGACTCCCGAAACGCCGCGAACTCGACCTGCGGGATATCATAAGAAGCGGCCCACCGCTTTGCCGCAACCTTGTCCATGGCCAGCGCGGCCGCGAGAGGGCCGCTGCCGGCGTAGGGCACCCCTACCGTCTCGCACATTCCCTGAAGACTTCCGTCCTCACCGGTGCCACCGTGCAGGACAGGCAGGACGATGTCGATGAACACCGAGGTCGCCGGCCGGCCAAACCAGCGCTTGTGGTGGCCCGTAGTGAGTTCCAGTTGGGCTCCCGAAGACGGCACAATTCGCGCTCGGCTGACATCCTCGCGATGTTCGATGCCCTCCCTGAAGTTTTGGGGATCGTCAAGACCGGGGCCCATCCACCAGGTGCCATCCTTGCCGATATACACTGGAATAGCCTGCCATTTGCTGGAATCCAGCGCCGCGATCGCCTGCATGGCCGAGATGATCGAGACCTCGTGTTCCGGCGACACGCCGCCGAAGAAAACACCGACTCGTTTTCGGGTGGGCGCTGTCACGACGCGTTATCGACGAACCGTCCCTTGTTGTAAACCGCCCACGCACGTCCCACCATCTCTTTGCCCACGAACGGCGTGTTTCGACTCTTGGATTTGATATGCCGTGCCTCAAATACCCAACGCGTCGTGGCATCGAATATCGTGAGGTTGGCCGGTTCTCCGACGGCGATTCGTGGTACCGGCAAGCCGAGGATCCGCCGAGGTTCTGATGCCAGGCACCTGACCGCCTGGACGGTGGTAAGGATGCCTTCCGAGATAAGCTCGCGGCCCGTCAGCCCCCAGGCCGTCTCGAGACCGAGAATGCCGAACGGAGCGGCCGTGAACTCGACCTCCTTCTCGAACGAGGCATGCGGCGCGTGATCCGTACAGATGGCGTCGATGGTGCCGTCCCTCAGACCTTCCTTGATGGCCCGTACGTCTGCCGCAGTCCGCAGCGGTGGGTGCATCTTGTAGTGCGTGTCGTAGTTGCTGGCCGCGAGATCCTCGTCGGTTAGGGTGAAATGGTGCGCGCACGCCTCCGCAGTTACTCGCACGCCTCTCGCTTTCCCAACACGAACCAACTCGACCGCGCGTCCCGTCGAAATATGGGCCACGTGCACGTGTCCTCCTGTGGATTCGGCAATCAGGATGTCACGCGCAATCATTACCTCTTCCGCGAGTCCCGAAATTCCTGGCAGACCCAGCCGCGTAGACGCCGCTCCCTCGTGCATGTGCCCGCTCGGATTCAGGGTGAGGTCCTCCATATGATTGATGATCGGGCGTCCCAGCATCGAGGAATATTCCAGCGCAGTCCTCATGAGCCCCGCATCCCAGACCGGGGACCCGTCGTCACTGAACGCTACGGCGCCGCCCTCGGCGAGGTCCGCCATCTCTGTCAGCTTCTTGCCCTCTCGGTCCATGGAGACCGCGGCGATGGCGAAGACATCCACCACCGTGTCTTTCGCCCGATCCATCACAAACTCGACTACGTCCCGCGTATGGATGGTAGGTTCCGTATTGGGCATGCAGGCCATGGCCGTGAACCCGCCAAACGCGGCCGCATCACAGCCCGTCTTGACCGTCTCTTTGTGCTCCTGCCCCGGCTCGCGCAGATGCACATGCATGTCCATCCAGCCGGGTGAGAGGAGCCTGCCGGTCGCGTCGTATTGGGGCGAATCGCCACCATCCAGTGCCGATCCGATCTCGACGATGAGGCCATCCCGAATGTGGACATCGGCCGTCTCCCCACGGTCCTCCTCAAGGTCCAGGATGGCCCCTCCTTTGATGAACAAATGCGGGTTAGTCATGGGGGCCGTCATCTGATTTCTACGAACCGCGCGAGGCGGGCCAACTCGGCATCATCTACATATTTACCGATCTCGCGATGAAATTGAGCCATGCCGGCGTAGGGGCGATACTCCTGAAACTCGTGAAGCATCCTGCTGCCGACGCCGGGAATCGCCAGAATTTCCTCGTCAGACGCGGTGTTCAGGTCGATGGGCACAAACACAAAGCCAGCCAGGCGCTCCACCTCGGCATCGTCCACATACTTGCTCATCTCACGACGAAATTGCGCCATCGCTACATACGGTCGGTAATCCTCGAATTCGTGCGCCATTCTGTCTCCGACACCGGGCACCATCAATATTTGGTCCCGGGAGGCAGCGTTCAGATTGAGGGTGACGAAAACAGCCGCATACACCCCTTCAAGGGCATTTTCGTCGACCTCCGGGCCCACCACGGCGTGTAGATCCGACATATTCAGGTAGGGACGGCCGGAGACGATAGCGGCTGCCAGCTCCGCGCCGATGACCGCTTGGCCCGAAAGGTCAGCCTCGGTCGCGAGATTCGCGTTCAGTGGGACGGACGAAACCGTCTCGACGCCCGACTCGCCCGCGAGAACGACGGTCTCTCCAGCCGGAGTCGAACCCTGGCATCCGGCGAGAAGGAGTGTGAAGGCGAGGAACGAATCAAAGTATTTCATGATGGATCAGGACGAGCGTGCGCCTGGCTAGTAACCCGGCCTGTCGCCTTAGCCGGGTGACGAAATACGAAGAGGAGCGCCAATAGTCCCAACTGCACCATTACCCCAGGCGCTAGCGCGGGAGTCGCTCCCGTCAGAGACTCGACTATCAAGCCGAACCCACTCAACGAAGGGTACATCTCCAGTTCGAACTCGCGATTGCCGCAAAAATGAAAATAAATGCCGACGAAACCGGCCACAACGTACGCGATACCCAAGCATTGCATGAACAGCACAGGCTTGCCATCCCGTGAAATAAGCGCCCATACCGCCGCCAGTAGGCCGACTCCCAGAAGCTCGATTGGAATCCACTGTTTCCAGTCCTCGTAGTGGCCCGTTAGAACCAACTCGATGCCGACCCCCGCAACGCCCAGCGCGAAAACGGCCAAGACTCCCTGGCGTAGGAATTTTTCCGGTATTGTCTGGGTTCGCGCCGTCATGAACATCTCGTCTTCCCCTCCAGCGCGTAATATCCCACCGATTTCTACCGGATACCAATCGACTCCGACCCAGAATGCTGAAGCTTCCGCGTATTGAAGATATCGGGGCCCTCCGCGGCCTGAATCGAGCCGCAGCCAGGGTGGGTCTTGTCTTCCTCTGCTTCCTGGTGGCAACGGATTGCCTGGCCCAGGAGGAGCCCTCTGTGGCGACCGGGGGCCAGGCCCGTATGACCCTTTCCGCTGCGGTCCAATTGCGTGCGAACGTCGGCTTTTCTCAATCCGAGGATGAGACTAGAGTAGGGTTCGGAATCAGGCGAGCACGATTCAAGGTGGAAGCCCGGATCGGGCCCCGGGCCGGCATGCTGATGCAGCTGGATGGAGCCAGCGGACAGGTTTCTGCCCTCGACTTTTACGGGTATTACCAACTCTCGAATCGGATCCGGCTGCGGCTAGGCCGGATGCCCAGCGCGCAGCCGCGTGCGCTGATCACGTCGATGACGCGTATCGATGCCGTGGGCCGCGCCGCAATAGCCGAACGATGGGGCCAAGCCACCATCGGTGGAGACGGCCGCGACTTCGGGCTCGATCTGCGATACCGGTCAGGATCCATCGAAGCCTCGGTGTTCCTACATAACGGCGATGGGGACTGGAGGAGAACGCGTGGTAACTATAGGCCTGACATCACCGACGGATCGGCCACCCAGGCGACCGAGCAGAACACACTGGCTGTCACTGGCGCATTTTGGTGGCGATCCGAATCCCTGAAAGGCCTGGAAGCCGGAGGTTTTGGTGGATACAACGGCGCCAGAAATCCCTTCACGGAACGGAATGGCGAGGGGAGGCGGTACGCGACCTACGGCATACACGCCTACTACGGGGCCGAGCCCGGGAGCCAGCCCTTCCGCCTCAAAGTGGACGCTGTCGGGATCACCTACGAATCGACCGCGCCGGGCCATGCCGGGCAAAACCAACTAGGTATTTCCATCCTGGGAGCGATCAGGCTCGCGAATCGGGCCGAAGTATTCGTGCGCGGAGAGGCGCTGGAAGTCGACACCAACGGCCCCGACGACGCCGACGGATATTTCACCGCAGGACTGAGTTTTTCCCCGTCACGGTTGCGCGGCGACGAGTACCATAGGGAGCGCATCACCGTGGCCTGGGCCCGATTCGCGAACGGAATTAGGGGGCCGAAGCCGGAGGATCTGCTCCAACTGCAGCTGCAGCTGATATTCTGACCATGCGGCCGACTGAAGCACGGATCGATCTGAATGCGCTGGCGAAAAACCTGAGCGTCATTCGGGACGCTGCTGACTCCCGGACCGTAATGGCGGTGGTCAAAGCGAACGCGTACGGACACGGCGCCGTCCCCGTGTCCCGTCGCCTGTCCGAAGAGGGCATTGCCGACTTTGCAGTCGCCACGGTCACCGAGGGACTGGAACTGCGCGACGCCGGGATTGGTGGGTCGATCCTCGTGTTCGGAGCCGCAGATCCCGCAGATTTCGCGGTGATGGCCGATCACGACCTGGAAGTAACCGCCGGCTCGGATCCTATCGTTTCTGCCCTCCAGGGTTCAGACCGCCCGCTGTCCGTCCACATTAACGTGGACACCGGCATGACTCGATTGGGCTTGAGTCCCAAGGCGGCCTTGGCGGCGGTCAGGATGATCGATCAGAAGGGCCATTTGACCCTCGCCGGGCTGTATACCCATCTGACCGCAGCCGATCGCCCGGCCCTCGACATTGCGAGGAAGCAGATGTCTCGCTGGGAGGCGTTTCTGGACGCACTCGGTGAGCGACCCTGCCCGGTCCATGTGGTATCCAGTGGCGGAATCCTGGGCAACCCTGCGGCCTGCGAGGATACCGACGTGGTCCGCGCCGGCATCGCGCTGTATGGACTCTATCAGGGTCCCGGGACCTCAGTTCCAGGCGATTTCCGGCCGGTGATGCGGCTCGTTTCGCGAGTGGCGCGGATAGCAGGCGTGTCTCGGGCCACACCGGTCTCGTATGGGGCCACCTGGATCGCGCCAGACGAGACGAGAATTCTGACGGTCTCAGCGGGTTACGCCGACGGCTACCCTCGGCGCCTCTCCAACAAAGGCTTCGTCGGCATTCAGGGGTGTTTGATGCCCGTTGTTGGAACGATCTGCATGGACATGATGATGGTCCACGTCGCCGATTCAGATCTAAACATCGAAGTCGGCGACGAGGTAGTCCTGTTTGGTCCGGGTGGGCCAAAGTGCGCCGACCTCGCGAGGTTGGCAGGCACCATCACCTACGAGATTGCTTGCGGTATCTCGGCCAGAGTGCCGAGGGTATACGACTAGTCGTTTCTCAAAACCTTCACGGGATCCGTCTGAGCGGCCCGGAACGACTGATAGGCCACCGTTGCCCACGCCAGGACCAACGCGGCCCCACCCGAAGCGAGCAGCGTTCCCACACCCAGATCTATGTGGTAGGCAAAGGTCTCGAGCCACCGGCTGGTTACCCAAAAAGCAGCGGGTGTGGCGATTGCGAAGGCAGTTCCGCAACGAATGCTGCGAGCCTGAACAGCCCAAAACACGCGATGAGCAAGGCCAAACCGGTGGCCACTCCTCCACCAGAAGTCGGACGTTCCGGGCCTCGGGTTGGTCGCCGACAAGGTTCGTCGTATTTTTGGAGACTTAGCTGGGAATTATCCTTAAAGACGCATCATGGCAAGCACTTTTGACCCCTCAGAGCTTCACATCCTCGTGGTTGATGATGAGGAGGACGTAGCTGAAGTCGTCTCCCATTTCCTCAAGCAGGAAGGTTTTAACGTCCACGTGGCACACGATGGGAATCTCGCCCTCGAAAAGGCGACTCCGGATATCGACCTGATTGTGCTTGATATCATGCTTCCTGGCGTCGACGGATATGAAATCTGCCGGCGGCTTCGGTCCCGCGTCGAAACAGAGACGATTCCGATAATCTTCCTTTCCGCCAAGGGTGAGGAAGACGATCAGGTCAGAGGCCTCATGCTTGGCGCGGACGCCTACCTCACGAAGCCAGTCTCACCTCAGGTGATCGTGGCTCATGTCAAGGCCGTCTTGAGGCGGTCTGGCATCGAGGAAAGTCGGACATTGGTGGCACGTAATCTGACCATATACGAAGACGAATACCGGGCATCTTTGGAGGGGAAGGACCTCGGTCTGACCCTCACCGAGTTCGAGCTGGTTCGGTACCTGGTCCGGCATCCAAGGAAAGCGTTCACGCGTCAGCAGCTGCTCGAGACGATTTGGAAGGATGCCATGATGGTGACAGAGCGAACGGTGGACGCTCACATCAAAAACCTCCGCGAGAAGCTGGGCCCCTTTGCCCAGCATATTCAGACGGTCCGCGGTGTCGGATACCGCTTCGTGGAAAATGAAACCACACCCGAATAGCGCGGACCTTCAAGAGGCTCGTTCCCGATGACGGACCCGCGTCCCGGTATTTCGGACACCGGTAGGCGGATTGCCGGGATCGTCTTTCCCTCCAGGGCATCCACGCAAACCTGGATGATCCTGACTTTCGTGGCTTTCGTCGGCATCGCCGTCGTCGCGGTTGGGCTATACGTGGCGTTTGTTGTGCGAACGGAGATCACCGTCACCGTTCGTCAAAGTCTCTATCAGCAAGCCGCCCGTGTCGCATCGCTGGTCGAAGCTGCACCGAACGAGGATGGGCGTGCCCACGTGGTCCGAGAAATAGCGAACCTGTCGGACCTGCGAATTTCCGTCATCACGCCGGACGGCGTCGTCATCGACCAAGACTCGGGAGGTCCCGTCTCAGACCCAGAGCTGCTGGGCAGACCCGAGATGGTTGACCTGTCCGTCGGCGAGGCGCGGTACGCCCAACGAGACGAACAGGCCCGCCTCATGCTCTTCGCCGCCATCCACCGCGCCGACTCCGGATTGATAGTGCGAATCGGCCAGTCTCAACCCCCTCTGATCGCGCTCCTGGAGAGGATGCAATTGACGGTGGTCGCGGCCATGTTGATGGCACTCTGCTAGACGCTCCTTGGCAGTTGGATCGCGGCAAAGCGAGTCACGGAGCCGCTCCAAGCCATCCGCAAGAGCGCACGGGCCATCAGCGAGGGAAACTATGACGAGCCGATCCTCGTGGCCTCACGCGCGGCCGAATTCCAGGATCTGGCTGACAGCATTAATCGCATGTCTGAGTCGTACCAGGATCAGATTGTCGATCTCAAGAGACTGGCGGCCATCCAGAACGAGTTTATCGGAAACGTCTCTCACGAAGTCCGCAATCCCATATTCGCCGTTGGCGGCTATCTGGAAGCTCTAGCCTCCGCATCCCTCAGCGATCATCAGAGAAAGTTTTACGCCGAGAAAGGGCTGGCTAATCTAGAGCGACTCAACAACCTGTTCAACGACCTGATTGAGATAGCACGCCTGGAATACAGGGAAGACATGCTCAAGACCTCGGTCTTTGACCTCCAGGAACTGGTCGACGAAGTCGCCGAGCAATTGACGCCCAAGTCGACCGAGAAAAACCTTGAGTTGATCTCAAACAATCCGAGGCACTTCGTAAGCGCGGATCGGAATCGGATCAGGCAGGTGTTGGTGAACCTGATCGACAATGCCATCGCCTACTCCGATGAGGGCACCGTCCGTTGCCGATTTCGACGTCATCTGGGCAAAGTTCGCGTCGAAGTGGTGGACACGGGTCGAGGCATCTCTCCCGATCACCTGGAGCATGTATTCGAGCGTTTTTACCGAGTGGATCCGGATAGATCTCGGAAGAGCGGCGGGACGGGACTTGGACTCAGCATTGTGAAGCAGATCCTTCACGCCCACGGGGAGCAGGTCCATGTCGAAAGCACTCCGGGCAAAAGCACCCGCTTCTGGTTCGAACTTGAGTTTGTGCATCAGGGACAGTTGGTATAGGAGGCGGTTCAGAGGCGTGAAGCCTAATTCACGGCCCACCCCCAAACCTCAGGGGGCATCGGTGCGTACACTTGTGGCTAAGTCTCGCATGGTCGAGACTTGGGGAGAGATCGCATCAACGCAACAAACGCACCGTCTATGGCTAGAGCCGCGCAAAAAAAGAGGAACACGCCGGAGTCACTCCCGGGTGGAGATGGAGCCGCCGGAATCGCGGTTCCGGACGATGTGCAGGTCAGTTTCGATGGGGACTTTCTGGTAACACCGGTCGGCCCAGAAGATTTCGAGACCGACCAGCTCCTGGCTGTATACCGAAACATGCTCGTCTCCCGTCGGCTGGACGAGAAGATGCTCACGCTCCTCAAGCAAGGTCGCGGCTTTTTTCATATCGGTTGCGCGGGTCATGAGGCCGCTCAAGCTGCGGTTAGCATGTTATGCCAGCCCGGACATGATTGGTTTAGCCTGTACTACCGGGATCTGTCCATGTACCTCGGACTCGGGGCGACGGTCGAACAGGTACTGCTTCATCACCTGGCCAAGGCCGATGACCCGAACTCGGCTGGTCGGCAGATGTCGCAGCACTACTCGTCTCCCGAGCTGAACATAATTCCTGTGTCTTCCTCGGTGGGCGCGCAGTTCTTGCCGGCCGTTGGAATCGGACTGGGCCTGCTTCGATCTGGGAGCGACGCAGTTGCTTACTGTTCGTGTGGAGACGGAGCGACCTCGCAGGGCGATTTCCATGAGGCGCTGAACTGGTCGGCTAGAGAGAAGGCTCCTGTCCTCTTCATGGTGCAGGACAACGGATGGGCGATCTCGGTCCCCGTCGCCGATCAAACTGCCGGCGGTTCGGCGTTCAAACTGGCGCGAGGCTACGAAGGCCTCGCCCGCGCACGGGCGGACGGAACAGATTTTTTTGCAACCTACGGAGTCGCAAAGGCCGCCATCGAGCATATTCGCGCTGGAAAGGGTCCCGTTTGCCTGGTCGTCGACACGGTTCGCCTCCTCCCCCACTCTTCGTCGGACAACCACAACAAGTACCGGACTAAGGAAGAACTCGCCGCCGACAAGCTGGACGATCCGATCGCCAGATTCGAGACTACTCTCATCGAAGCCGGTCTGCTGGACGACGAAATCTGCAACCGGATGCGGACGGAGGTTCAAAAGCAGGTGGATGAAGTGGCCGCCTGGGCTCTGGACCAGGCCGATCCAGAACCGGGATCGGCGCTCGACCACGTCTACTTCGAAGGTGACCACGGGCTGGAGTACGAAGCCTCGGTGCCCGAGGGATCGCCCGCGGTTATGGTTGACGCCATAAATCACGCGCTCCATGAGGAAATGGAGCGGATCCCAGGCATGCTTGTGTATGGAGAGGACGTGGCGGGCGCGAAGGGCGGAGTCTTCACGGCGACCCGTAATCTGACGGACAAATTTGGAAGCGCTCGCTGCTTCAACTCGCCGCTGGCCGAGGCCAGCATCGTGGGCACTGCCGTTGGACTCGCAGCGTCTGGATACACTCCAGTGGTCGAAATCCAGTTCGGTGACTACATCTGGCCGGCCATTCAGCAGATCCGAAATCAGGTCGCCTCATTCCGTTACCGGTCTAACGGCACGTGGGGTTGCCCCATGGTGATTCGGGTGCCCATCGGCGGGTACATCCACGGTGGCCTCTGCCATTCTCAAAATATCGAGGCGTTTTTCAGCCACATGCCC
>CAYXSE010000079.1:0-14302 GCA_964466675.1 uncultured Rhodothermales bacterium
CGCATTCATCGAGGCCGCGCTGGACGGGTTTGCCGTACCCGTCGGCTACGAGCTACTAAGACGCAGCACGTTTTCGTTCTTCACCGACGACGTGAAACGTCAATTTGGCTGGGTGATGTGGGCCACCATCGCTCTCGTCTTCCTAATTACCGCGGCCGTCTTCGAGTCTTGGACTTTACCCTGGTCGTCATGCTTAGCGTACCCACGGCAGGAATCGGGGTCGCAGCCGGATTCTTGTGGACCGGGGCAAGTTTCGCCAGGGTGCCTTCATTGGCGCGATCCTGATGGTTGGGATCGCGGTGAACGATAGCATTCTTCTCGTGGATAGATACCGACAACTTCGCGAATTGCGCCCGGACTCAGACCCATCCATCCTGGTTCGACTGGCGGTACGCGAGCGGCCTAGGCCAATGGTCACAACAACGTTGACCTCGGTCGTGACCATGATCCCCTTGGTGGTATTTCCGAGCGATACCGATTTTTGGCAAGGATTGGCAGTCACCGTGATCGGCGGACTGACGGCACACTCTTCGCGCCGATTGTTAGTGTCGCGGCGCTAAGTCTTTGGCTGGGCCACAAGGCTCGGACGTCAAAACGTCATTCGAGTGCCGCCTAGTCTGCTCTCGTCAGCACGTCGGTCAAGGCGCCGAGAGGTGGTCATTCCTTTGCGGAGCGAGGCGTGAGGAAGGGCGGGGCGCATGCAGCCATCGAGTCGTCTTGATCAGCGCAACAGATATGTCTCCAGCAAACGGCCTCGTTCATGCGAGCGAACCAGTGTTAAGACGCGGTCTGTTCCGAACGCTAAAGCCTTCCTCCCTTTCGGAAGTCGGAACGGACTCTCACTCCCGCCAAGAGACACACGTTGCCAAGTCTCTTCTTGGTCCTTGGTTGACCTCAAGAGCATAAATCCGCCCTGCCCATCTCCTTTCACAGCGGTGATCAGCGGATGGCTTTGCGGGAAGACCACTGTCTCCATCACACCCGCCCTCAATCGGATGGACATTTCATGATCCGAGTTCGGCACTTCGCTATCGAGCCAGTCGTTTTGGTCTTTCGAAGTGACGCGAACCTCGGTCCCGTCTATAGACACACTGCCAACTCGATTGCCACCACGGTCGATAAACGCAACCTGGTCAGAAGACCCGTCCCAAAGTAGGATCAGTCCGCCCGAAGCACCCCAAAGGGGCCTCGAGGCGAAAGGATGTCTGAATGACGCCTGCGCCCCTCCTATCGCCACAGTCAGGAGCTCAGCGTCGCGCATGGAAATGAGGGTATCTGGAAATGCTCCGTCCAACGAAATCACCGACCGCTGCCGTCCAAGTCCTTGGGTGAACTCGATGAGGATTCCAAAATCCCAGCCAGCCATGGCCATGACAAATGGATAGTCCAATCTCCGAGATCGAATGAGCGTACCGGTTTTTGTGAAGGTGTGAACCTTGCTGCCACCGACCCGGAAATCAAGAGCGTGAATTAGACTGTCGTCTAGGACAAGCCCACTTCCGATCCTAAACTCGCCTGGTCCATTCCCTTCAACCCCCCACGCCGTGAGATCGGTTCCACCAATAACCCTGACGATTGGCTCGAAGGACGATGTAACCACAACCGTTTCGTCAAGAATGGCGCCAGTAGTCACCCCCCATGAATTCCGCTCACCTTCAAAGGTGGCAATCAACTCTTCGAGCGGCTCGGCTACCCATTCAGGATCGGGAGTTTTCGTACAGGACAAACTACAAAGTAACAAGACAAGAGGCAGCACTCCCAGGCCGGCCCTCCCAAGCTTAGTCCTTATTCTCACTTCATCGAGCCGGCGTTTGGGCACCCAGGAGGATCCTGTATAGGGCTGGGCACCGCTAGTTAGCCAGTCCATCGACCCCCAAGGATTGCAGAAACATTTTTCTGTACTCCGGCGGAGACAACGCCTGAACGACCTTGCCATCGACCGACAAGATCGGAACAAAACTGAGTCCGTTCAGCTCAAGAATTTTGAAGGCCTCCTGTAGGTTACTGCTGGTGATTTCGAGGCGCGCGTTCGCACACTCACCAATATCAGGCCCTGCTCCAATCGGATGGGAGCGGAAGAGACTTGTAATCGAAGCCAGGGACTCGCTAACATCTTGCGACGCCCACTCTCCCTGCTTCGAGAGAAGCGTAGTTCGAATCTCGGGGAAAAGCGCGGGGTCAGCTTCCCACACACATTGGGCGAATGCAGCCCCGGCCGCCGCACCTTTGTGATTCGGAAGAGCCGCATCGATGAGCGTGTAACGGACAATTCCCGCTTCTATGAGGCTGTCAAGGACGAGACTTGTCATTTGAGAAACCAGACTGCAAGCGGGACACTGGTAGTCCGATACCTCGACGACGCTCGTCGGCGCATCTATCCTGCCTCGCTCATAGAACGACGTCTTCGTCCGCAAAACCTCAACAACAGCGCTTGATAAAGCCACTGGCTTTCCACCGCCTGCTACAGTGGGACCTTTGAACGCAAAATAGGCCAGGATCGGAAGCAGAGCGCCCAAAACGAAGGCGGGGGGGACTCGAAGTTTGGTCACGAAATTCATGGAGTGGAATTCGGGTTGATCGCCAGGAGGGACAGGGTCAAATCCGACCCTGTCCCTTAGGCACTTTTGGCCTAGACGTAGCCGAGATGCCCTGGGAAGGATGGGCGAGGACCGGGGCGGTGAATAGCATAGCGGTGGCCGTCACCCAAAAGGGAGAGCGCATCCCACCCGTGTCCGATATCAATCCGAAAACGGCCAAAAAAGACATGCGTATGGCACCACCGAAGGTTACTGAGGTCCGGTAGGGTAGCAGTCGAACTCGCAGCCCTCCTCCTCCATATCGCACCATTCTCCCGGCCAATAGCAACACCATTCGTTGTTGTTGTAACAAATAATAACTGTTCGGGCCGAGGCCTCCTGAGGGAATATCATGAGGACTGTCATGGCCAGGCAGGCGCCCCAGAGAAATTGGGTCAGCTTTTTCATAAGTGGTCTATTAAGGATGACGGTATTCATGGGAAGCTGCTGAAAATCCATCCGGCAACGTGACCCCACAAACCCATGGGTCAAGAACAATCGTAGTGCGAATTGCACTACCATGGTTGCTAGTGTATGGGTGCCCCCCAGTCCTTCGTCGATAGGTCGGTACTGACTTTTCGGTACAAACGTACTCCCATCGCTGACTTCAACCGCCCCTAATTCGAGATGAAGGCGGCGGCGTGCCTTCCTGCGTTCGACCAACCCATACCGAAAGAATTTCGCTGGTGAATCTCACCCGATGAACCGTCGGGAGCGTTCGACCACGCAGGTCCCGAAAGAGGTCCGCCAAGGGACGGAGGAACCGACCGGCGTGTGCCCCTATCTGGGGGCTAGACAACAGAGAAAGCAAACTTAGATCTTCAAGCTCGCGTACTACAGCCGTTCCCGCCCCTCAAAAGCCTTTGGTTCCGAAACCGTTCCTCCAGGCCCATGCGACGAGGTCCGGCCGACCTCTCAGCGAGAGATCGGAGACCATTCCAAGTACGTAATTTCGAATGGTGACGGAAGCGAGATTTTCCATTTCGGAAATTTCCTTGTCTGTGTGTCCCTGCGCCACGCGAATGAGGATCGATCGTCTCCGATGGTTCAATTGAAGGCTCCCATCACCAGGAGTTCCCCCCTTGTCTCCGCCCTGGGCGAAGCACGCCAGTGCGGCCTGACTAATCCAACTCCCACCTTTCAACACAGATCTTATCGCGTCCAAGACCAAGTAGAGCGGCTCACTCTTCAGGACGTAGCCTGCAGCCCCACATTCTAGGGCTTTCAAAACAAGTTCCGTGTCTGCGAACCCGCTGTAAGGAAGAATCTTCAGACTCCTTTCATTTGCTAGAGCTCGCAAGACCTCAATCCCGTGTAGTCGAGGGAGTTGCATATCCAGAAGCAGTAAGCTTGCCGAAGTCTCGTTCGCCTGCTTGAGCGCCTCCGCGCCATCAGCAGCCTGTCCGACCAGAACCAAGTCGTCAGTATTCTCAATTACGCCCACAAGAGTAGCCCGAATTGCTGGGTGGTCGTCTGCTATAAGGATGCGATGCATTTAGCTTCCCTTAGAACCCTCCCGCACAACCACCGAATACAAGACTGGCACGACGATCAGCGTTAACCCCGTCGCAACCGCCAGTCCACCCGCGATCGCAATCGCCATCGGCGCCCGAAGCTCGGCACCCGATCCAAACCCCATCGCCAACGGCAGCAGTCCGAACACCGTCGTGATAGTGGTCATGATGATGGGCCGAAGTCGGTCTCGACCGGCCGAGAGCACGGCATCGCGGACAGAGGCACCAGCCAACCGCCTCCGATTGGCGAAGTCGATCTTGATGATGGCGTCGTTCACCACAATACCAACGAGCACGATACACCCCGTCATGCTCATGAGATTGATGCTCTGACCGGTAACCAGCAGCACCAAAGCCACACCCGCGGCGGCTAGCGGAACGGTCATCAGGATCACGAAGGGCTGGACGAAACTCTCAAACTGGGCCGCCAGGATCAGATAGACCAAGGCGAGGGAAAACAGGAGACTCAGGAGCACGGCGTTCAAGCTCTCTCGGAAAGCCTCCGAAGCTCCACTGATCCTGCCGCGGACTTCGGAGGACGTAAACTCCCCCATAACCCGTGCTGCGGCCGACGTTGCAGCCGCAAGGTCCGATCCCTGAGAGACGTCGGCCAAAATTCGTAGGACCGACGCCTGGCCCGATCGAATGAGAGCCGCCGGCAGTTCCACGTAACGTGCCTCAATAAAGAGCGAAAGTGGCAGAGGTCCGGAAGGCGTCTGAATATGCTGGGCGAGAAGCTCTTCGACTGAGGTAATGCCGTCGCGGCGCAGTAGAATCGGGACATCCTCGTTGATCGACCGCAGGTCTGTCGCGTGAACACCACGGCCGGCCGCGCTGAGGGACGCGGTGAGCTCAGTGGTATTCACCCCTCGACGGGCCATCGATTCCCGAATGAACTCGATGCGGTAAGCCGGAACCTTCAGATCGTCGGCCATGCGAACGTTGGTCAACGCAGCCTCCGCCGAGAGACGGGCGATGACGGGCTCAAGAAGCGGCAACCCGACCGACCGACGCTCACTCACCAGGTCTATCTGGAGATCCGCCTCGTCCTTCGCCAGGAGTGTCTCTAGTTGAGTCCGGACGGGGCGCGTTTCGAGTGTCACGTCGTTGGCTGGTACAATCTGGTTGAGCTCCTGATCTGCTTGACGGGCCGCATATCCCTCGTTCAGCAGGACCAGAATCTCACCCTCGTAGATGGCCCGCGGGTCCAGTTGCAGTCGCTTCTCGTCGCGTTCCCCCAGGTCAGCCAAAACGTGTGCGACCGCCGGATGGGAGAGTACCACGCGTTCCACGTCCCTCGACCTCGCGCTCATGAGCGGTAGGTCTGCACCAGACGGGAGAGTGATGTTCATTTCAACCCGGCCCTGATCCGTTCGAGGCACGAGGACTCGGGGCAACTCCGATCCGACCCAGCCCGCCACCAGCAGGAGCGCGGCGACACCCGAGAGAACTACCGCCCGATGCCCCAATGCCCACGCGAGCGACCGCTCGTATCTATCGGCGATCCAACCCGAGCGCTGCAGGAGACCGATCCCGCTCGCCGTCCCGGGACCGGTCCCCGACGCTACGAGCGGAACCACCGTAAGCGCCACCAAGAGCGAGGCCGAAAGGGCTCCAATGACGGCCAACGACTGGTCCAAGAACAACCGACCGGCTAAGCCCTCAACAAAGGTAATGGGCAGAAAGACCGCGATCGTCGTCAGAGTGCTTGCCGTAATGGCTCCGGCTACCTCCGAGACGCCCTCAATCCCGGCCTCCGAAGGAGACATGCCCTCATCGCGTAGGCGAGCGATGTTCTCTACGACGACGATCGCGTTGTCGACGAGCATCCCCACACCCAGGGCCAGCCCGGACAGCGAGATCAGATTGAACGAGACATCAAAAAAGTCGAAGATGACAAGGGTCAACGCAAGCGAAAGCGGGACGGCCACCGCCACAGCAATCAACGCTCGGCGGCGTCTGAGAAACACCAGAAGAACGAGGATCGCGAGCAGGCCTCCAATGAGCACCGCCTGCGTCACACCGCCAATGGCCGACTTTATGAAGACGCTCTCGTCCAGCACCACCGCAACCTGCACCGCCGTGAGGTCATCCCGAAACTCGGTTAGCACCCGGCGAACTTCCGCGGCAGCACGAACAGTATTGGCGTCGGGTCTCCGTTCGACCAACAACATGAGCGTTTCCTGCCCGTCGTACCGGACCAGACCCCGCCGCTCGTCCACGCCATCCCTTACCTCAGCAATGTCGCGCAGCCGCACCGGCACTCCCGCGCGCTGCCGAATGATGGTCTGCCGGATGTCCTCCACGGATTGAAACTCACCACTCACTTCCACGGCGAACCGGAATGGCCCACGCCGGATCGATCCGCCGGGCTGCGCCACGTTCGCCACTCGAAGCGCCGACTGAACTTGCGATATGGTCAGGCCATACGCGGAAAGCCGAGCAGGATCAAGGACGACGTCCACGCGACGATCAAAGCCGCCCGTGACCACAACCCGAGCAACCTCCGGAATCTGCTCCAGACGCCGCGCAATCACCTCCTCTCCGAGTCGTTTGAGGCCCACAAGGTCTGACTGCACACCCGCCCCAGTCACCTCACTTAGCGCGAGGACCATGATTGGCCGGTCATTGGGATCCATCCTCAACACCGTAGGCCGGCTGGCTCCCTGTGGCAGGGACCCGATATGTTTGTCCAACTGCTCGCGCACATGAAGCATGGCCAGGTCCAGCCTGGTATTCCACCCAAAATCCATGCGAACAAGACTGCCGCCGAGCATGCTTCGCGAGGTCAGACTCTTCAGGCCGTCCGTACCCGCCACCGCCTCCTCGACTCGTTCTGTGATGGCTCGTTCCACCCTTTCTGGTGGCACGTCCGGGTATCCAGTCCAGACGACGAGAGTCGGGTAACGTACATCCGGCAGGAGCGTCACCGGGAGCCGGACATAGGCTACAGAGGCCGCCACCAGCACCAGCGCGTAGAACGCGGTCAACGCAACCGGGCGGCCGAAGCATATCGCGATCAGGGATTTCATCCCTTACGGCGATACACTATGAGGACATGGCGAACTGGAGTGCCCCTTTCGACGGCCACCAACAGGCTCAGCTTCCCGGCAAGCCTCAATGCACCACCTCAACTACGTTTTCCACCCTTACAGACGCGTCGTGCGACAAGGCGTGATGGCCGGCTACGGCCAACGAATCGCCCGCCGCAAGATGTTCAGTGATCTCAACGAAATCCCCTGACCGCCGCCCGACGGTGACGTAGGTCCATTTGGCCTTACCTCCATTCACTAGGAACACAAGGTCCTTTCCTTGCCTGACCAGAAGAGCTCCGCTTGGGACCACGATCCGGTCGGCGAGGCGCCCCGCTTCGAGCTCTACGTACGCGAAGAGCCCCGAAATCAATAGGCCGGATCGGTTCGGCAAGAGAACAGTGACACGTCCCGTCCCGCGCGCCGGATCGACCGCGGGATTGATTGAGAAGACGGTCCCGGTCAACGCTGTGTCTGCCAATGCGGGGATTCGCACCAGAGCGGAACCGCCTCGCTTCACGTAGGCCAAGTCAGCTTCCAGCACATCCACCTCAACCCTCATCTGGGATTGGTCCAGCAGACTAAACAGAAGCTGACCGGGCCCAACCCGCTGACCGATCTCAACCTGGATATCGGCTAGCTGGCCAGAAAACGGCGCCCTTATGGCCGTTCTGGACAGGGCCAGACGGGCCCGATCGGCCCGACTCTCAGCCTGTGCCAGACCGGAAACCACTGCTTCAACTTCTTCTCGGCGGCCTCCTCCCCGAAGAACCGTTACGTCAAGTTGCCGGCGAATGGTTGCCAGATCAGCGGAGGATATAGAGCCGTCCGCTCGCGCCATCAATGCGGCAGCGTAATCCTTTCTGGCTTCGGCCACGGCCGTGGTGTCCACATCGCTCTCCTCTCGGAAGGCCGTGAATGTCGCGAATTCTACCTGAGCGTTGAGAAGGTCGCTTTCAGCCTCGCGAAGCGTTATTTCCTGGTCGCGATCGTCCAGTCGGAGCAGCACCTCCCCCATCTGAATGACGTCTCCCTCCTCGTGTGGGCGAGCCCAAACAACTCCCGAGGCTTCTGTGCTTAGGGCTGCCTCCCGCCACGGCTTCAAGCGCCCGGTCGCCTCGACGCGGATAACGAATTCGGTTGGTTGGATAACGAGCACGTCCACATTGGCGCGCCGGGAGGACACGCGTTCATCCGTTTCGCGTCTTGTATCGGCCTCCGCCGTGCCCACTATCTTCGGCCAGAAGCCGTAACCGATAAGGCCGGCAACAGCAACCAACAAAACGATTCCAGCCCATTGCCAGGATTTGATCTTGAGCATCAGCTTCCCGAGGGATCTAAGAGTAAGCGCGCAAGATACTGCTCACTGAAGACCCACCGTCGGAATCCCGAGGTCAATCGCGCCACGCTGGCCTCCGTCTGACTCGTTTTTTGGTCGTTGTCATTTCTGCGTCTCCTCCCCGCGAGCGCTGTCAACTGCTACCGTCGAACCTTTTTGTTTATACTGTGAGACCGAAAGCTGGCCGTTTTCTCTCTTCCGCGATAGTCGCCGTGGCGCGCCCTCGTCGCTATACAATTCTCGGTATTCCCTTTGGTGAATCTCGTGAACGCCGTTCTTCCAAGCCCATGCGACGGCCGCAGGACGCCATTTTACTCCAATCAATTTCTTGATGGTCTCCATCTGGTTTCGGATGGTATGCTTGGACCGCGAGACGCTTTCCGCTATCTCCTGGTTATTCAACCCCATCGCCGCCAGCTGAAAAATGGCCAACAGATGCGGCGTGATGCCCAAGCGGAGAAGAGTCGTCTCCGAATCGCCACTTGACGTCTCTCGCACATTCCGACGAGTCCAGTGGGCCATCCCTTGCATTGACCCACGCGAGCTGACGTAGACGCCACCTCTGAGCGCCGTCCACACCGCGTCGACGATCGCGGAAAGGGACTCATTCTTAGTGAGGTAGCCCCATGCACCGCACTCGAGTGTACCCAGAATGTACGCCGGGTCCGAGTATGCGCTCAGCGGAAGGACCTTTGTAGCGGACCCCGTGCGATGCAGCCTACTGATCACCTCGAGGCCCGACATCTCCGGCATCTCCATATCCAGGAGTAGAAGGTCGGGCAAATCGCGGAGGATCAGCCCGAGTGCCTCTCTTCCGTTTGATGCCGTCCCTACAATCGAGAGTTCCTTTTCACGTTCCAGCCGGAGTCTTACTCCCTCGAGAAACGATTGGTGATCATCGGCCAGTGCGATTGTATAGGCACTCATGATTGCGTTCGCGAGATATCTAGCTGGACTACTCAGCCGGGATCCATTGTGGTATCACCCGCTGCAGTCAAGGGATCGATCGCCCAATCTGTCGGAGACAGTGTAGGCGACTCAAAGGACCCGGCCGGCGGCTGCATGAGCCTCTCCCGCAGCTCAAGAGGCTCCTCGGGTTGGACAGGGTTCGACTCAATACATCCGGCCGCCATTGATGCCAGAAGGCAAAGAGAACAAACGAGAAAACGGAGTTGGGTTTTCATGCGCCCACTGATTTGATATTGAGGAGGCGTCGAAATCGAGTGAGCTTCGAGCTCTTGATTTCGACGTTCTCACCAAATCAACGGGATTGACCCCGTCCTCCCGTAGTACTCTCGCACCATTCTGCCCGGTGCAGATTGCTCATTTCTCTGGTAGGCCGTAAATACCGGGCGGTGCCTGATCTACCCCAATCCAGCTCGTTGACCTGCAATGCGCGGCTCGCGCTTTGGGCGATGGCCCTGTGCCTTGTTCTGAGCCCCGCCCATGCGCAGAACTTTGTCCGATTTGGGGAAGGACATGGCCTGATTTCCGACGAAGTCTACACGAGCTACCGGGACGAGAGGGGCGGCCTCTGGATCGGAAGCAGAGAGGGATTGCAGCTGTGGCAAGGCACCGATCTTAGTCCGGGTGACGCCTGGACATCTACAAGCAGCGGACTGCCGGGCGACTGGGTCGTCTCACTGGCGGCGGCATCGGATTCGCTTATCCTCGTCGGGACACAAGGGGGCGGACTGGCATCGATGAATCCTGAGACTGGGCGAATCCGACCGATTCCGATTTCATCGGATTGCGACGCCGGTTCGCATAGTCCCCTCACGAACGTAAAAAGCATTGTTCCCTTACGGGATGGTTCGTTTTGGCTCGGCACCACTACCAGCGAGCCGTGGAGGTACGATCCAGGGACCGGGCTGTGTCCGTATCGGTTTGCGAACTCGACACACGCACGGCCGCGCCAGCTGCTCGCCATGGTCGCAGATGGTCCAAATGGGGGTTGGGTCGGAAGCCTGAGAGAGGGTGTTTACCAGGTGCGACTCAAGGATTTCCAGATTGAGGTGGTGGATAGCCTCACACTCCCCACCGGCAACATCCGCGATATGGTGAGAGAGCCGTCGGGTACCTTGTGGATCGCCACATCCGGAGCCGGTGTTTGGCGATACGATCCCAGCACCGGGGAATTGGATCGACTGCGTCACATGACTGACGCTCAGAATCGTCTGCATGACAACAAGGCGTTTGCCCTCGATCTGGACCATCCTCACCTGTGGATTGGCACGTTCGATGGAGGGCTGAGCCGGTATCACATCCGGAATCGCACCATGGAGACATTTCGTCATGACCCCAATGATCCCGGCTCTCTCTGCCACGACGTGGTCAATGACATTTATGCTGACACCTTCGGCATGATCTGGGTGGCAACCGATGGGGGGCTCTGCGGACTTCCGAAGAACTTCCCACAGGAGCTGCCAGTCCCTTCCCAAGGAGGAGTCACCTCGGTGTCCGCTGATCGCGAGAATGGTGGAATATGGATAGGAGGAGAACGTGGGATTGCGAGCGTCCAGGGGGATGTACACTCCGCCCGAGTAACCGAATTCATCCCGCTCGCGCCGTCCCTATCAGGCCGCGGCTCGATACGCGACATTGTTCTTGTTGACTCAATCCCCATCGCGGGCTCGCAGCGTTGGGGGTTCCTGCGTGTCGATGGGCAAGGCCTTTCTCCCGCTCAGATCGACGGCATCAGTAGCGACCCACTGGCTATTCGAGACCTCCTGCTACACGCCGGGGCACTTTACGCATCGACCTTGGTCTCTGGCATCAAAGAAATTGATCTGAGCACCATGGCGCTCCGACGAGTGGTGCGAGTTCCACTCTCTACCAGGGCTTCCAACGCGCTCGCAGTAGACGCCGAAGGCACCATTTGGGCGGCATCGATCCCGGTGGGAGTCCGTTCGATCCAATTCGATGGGAGCACCCCAGAACTGGCTTCAGCCTGGACTGACCCGCAGCGGGACCGATCGATCGATGATGTGCGGGATCTCGTTTTCGCGTCCGACAATAGGCTCTGGGTTGCCACGGCGGGCGGAGTATTGGCGATGGATCCCGTCACCCGAGAGTCACGTGTGTACTCCATGTCGGACGGCCTTCCGTCAACGAGGATTATCGGCATCGACGCTGACCTTGGTACAGGTCGTGTCTGGGCGCTCACGGACGACGCCGTCAGCTTTGTGGAACCCGAAGAAGATGTCTGGCATACGCTGCGCCCCTTGTCCCGCACCCGAGGCGAACAGTTCATAGAGCGCGGGCTGGCCGTGGCCGATTCGGGCATCTTTGCAGCTACTGACGCAACCTTGTGGTTTTACGATTCTCGGGTCGACCCGCCTGGAAGCCCGTTGCCTTCCACCGAGTTTTCTTCTGGTGGCGCGACCATTCTTGCAGTCGATTCGGTGGTAATCCTGCCGCGAGGAGAGGTTGAATTTGAGGTTACCTCAATGCTCGCCGATCTGTATCGCCCGAACAAGATCCGCTCGAGGTTCTCACTTTCGGGCGTGGGGTCCGATGCGGCACGGCAAGGAGCAATTTCTAGTCACGCTTTCTCAGACCTGACACCCAGGGGTCAGCCCTACTCACTGACTGTTACCACGGTCGCAAGCACGGGCCAGATATTCCGCCGGAACTTCGCCGTTCATGTTCGCTCGTGGATTTGGGAAGCCACTTGGTTCCGGGTAGCGACGGCGCTATCGGTTATCGCTGGGTTTGTCGGTGGGTATGCGGCACGGACCCGACGGCGGCGGCGAGAGGCGGTCGAGATCCGAACTGCACTCGCGCAGGGTCGGGAGGATGAGAGGAAGGCCCTATCGCGTCACATCCACGACGACCCACTTCAGGCGCTTTACGCCGTTCGTCATCGCCTGGAACTGCATGACCCGGGCGTGCATAGTGGGCAACCGCAACTGGACGAGGTTGTCGATATGGCCGGACGGGCGATCGACTCCCTGCGAAGAATATGCGCCAACCTCAGACCAGAAACGATCGGTCACGTGAACCTTGACAGGTCACTTGCCTCGAAGTGCGCGGAATTTCAGTCCGACCACCCCGAACTGGACGTTGAGGCTGACCTGTGCGAAACCGGTGAGCACCCAGAGGAACTCGTCGTGGCCCTATTCCGAATCCTCCAGAGCGCGCTTGCAAACGTGGCGCGTCACGCCCAAGCGTCAAGTGTAGTTGTAAGTCTCGAATCCCGACATTCTCACCTTGTGCTAAAAATCAGCGATGACGGCGCGGGGTTCGTGAATGACACCTCGATGTTAGCCCTTGCGCGAGCAGATCACTTCGGTCTTCTTGGGATGCACGAGTGGGCGAACCAAGTGGGAGGAGAGCTGAGCATTGTTTCACGACCCGGATCCGGTACCGCAGTTACGGTCACGGTACGGACCCGCACCTTGTGAAAACATTTTATGTTCTTATCGCGGATGATCACCCGGCCTTTCGGGAGGGTGTACGCTTGCGGCTAGCACGGGAGGAGGGCCTGGAAGTCGCTGGCATCGCTTCCAATGGACGCGAAGCGCTCGAACTTGCGGTTGCCCTTTCTCCCGACCTTCTTTTGCTCGATATGGAGATGCCGGAACTGTCGGGTCTCGAGGTCGCGCGCGCCCTGCGACAGGCGAACTCAAGGGCGAAAATCCTACCGCTCAGCAGTCACTCTGATCCAGAGTATGTGTTTGGAGTTTTAGAAGACAGTGCCTCTGGCTACCTCATGAAGGACGAGTCGCTGGAAACCATCGTCAGGGCAATCAGGTCAGTCCTAGCCGGTGGAGTCTTTATCAGCGGTCGGATTGCCCAGCAAATCGTCGCCGGACGCATGCAACGTCACAAGAGGAAGCAGAACATACTCGCCGCGGCTGATACGTTACGCGCGGCTGGGGTTACGCCGCGGCTGATGAGAATTCTTCAATTCGCGGCCCAAGGACTGGGTAACCAGGACATAGCAGACAAGGAGTTCAGATCCAAACACACAATCCGCAACCAGGTCGAACAGCTCAAGACTTGTATAGGGGTTAGTTGGAGACCCGCCCTGGTTGCCTGGGCGTGGAAGAACGGAGTCCTGGAACTGGATCCCGACGCCTACGCTGAATCATATGCGGAGTACTCCCGCGTCCATGCGCGAGGAATGGACCGAGAGACAGGTGCTTGATCCTGGTTGGGAGCGCCGTTCTGCTTGGCGCTCTATGCGTTTTGTGGCGCGGATGATTTCAGGATGTCGTTCGCCCTTGCGGTCCAGATGAAGGGCTTCGGGTTCTGATTGTGGTTCTCCACGTAATCCACGTAGGTGTCGATGCCCACTGACCAGTTGCGGTACGCTGGTGAGTACCGCGCAGATCGAAGAAGTGAAGCGCTGTCAATACGCCAGCCAGCCTTCGCGAACTAGTAGTGAAGTCGCATCACTCTAAGTACGGGAGCTCCGGATCGTTGGTCGGTGAGAAAGATCCGACCAAAAGCATCTACGGCGAGCACCGAGAGGACCAACGAATCCCCCTTCTTGAAGGGTGAGATACCCTGCGCGCGACCGTATCCAACAAATGATCCGTTGGCCTCGAATATTTCAACCCCAAACACTACGTCTGCGTCGGGGTGATCGCGCTCAAACTGCATCGTGAAGTGGGCGAGCCTGCCATCCGGCAAAAAGAACAGGCCACGGCTCGAATGATTTACACGAACCATCGTGCGCCCAGCGGGGCCACTTACCATCCAACCACCTCGGACTCCCATCACGTTCAGTTGTGTGTCCTCTATGACAGAGTACGGAAATCCGTCTCTCTCAAACCCCGCTAGCCCGCTTTATTCACGCGTCTCGAGTTTAGGGCTTTCCTCGGCGAGTTGAGA
>CAYXSE010000080.1:0-14236 GCA_964466675.1 uncultured Rhodothermales bacterium
AATTTTCTTCGAGCCAGGCCCGGCCACCACTCGCGATTTGCCGCTGCTGACGAGAAGGATCGTTGCCATACTGACCGTTCAGCGAGTCGATGGCCGCCATGCCCCAAACCACCTCCCCGAACGGAGGGTAGCCGGGTATGCCGCCGGACATCAGCGTGTCCAGCCGAACGTTGTCCTGGAGGTTGATAAACAACTGCCCCGTGCGGGTCTCCGGACCGCCGCGCGCGAACGAAATCCGGCCTCTGAGATTGCTGGCACGAACCGCCTCATCAGGGACTCCCATGCGCCTCCACGCAGAATAGGCCGCCGGATCCTCGGGGATTCCAAACTGCGCCACATAGCCCTTCACCACTCGATAGATCGAGGCTCCATCGTAGTAGCCCAGCCTCACCAGGTGGTACATCCGGTCGGCGGCTGCCGGAGACCACTCGCGGTAGACGCGAACCTCGAAGGGCCCCGTGGAGGCCTCGAAGCGAACCATGAATGTGTCGGGGGCCGCTTCGCCCACGCGATCATCTGGAAGTTGGGCGCCTGCACTGGCGGCAAACGTCAGTGTCAACAGCGCGAAGAATGATTGCTTCATCCTGACTCCGCTTCGGTTTCCTGCAGCAGCGTCTCAAGATCGGCGAGCACGGCGTCCAATTGGGCCCGCAGCGTCTCGAGTCTCTCGTACGCGTCCTTTCCCGGTCGCTGATCGGCCCGGCTGGTCATGCCGGCCAGGTATCGAAGCTGGGAATCCAGCATTCGCGGCGGATAACTATCGGAGTTGTCCGGCACGAGAAGGCTCTTTATGAACTCGAATCGGTCCCGGACCGGCGCATCTTCGTCCAGGGCCTTCAGCTTCTCCTCGATTCGAATCACGGCGCGTGCATGCCTGGTCAATTCAAGGCCGACTGCGACATTGTGGTCGAACTGGGCGTGCATGTCCTCCAGTGACACATCATCGGCGGTGATTCGGGGGTCCGCGCGAACAATCAGAGTTCGCACCTCCTCGAAACCATCGGCCGAAAGCCTGACTCGATATTCGCCCGGCACCACCATCGGACCGCGGCCGCGGCCCCCGGACGAGGTGAGAGGCCCGGCATTCCGCAGGTCCCAGATAAATCGGTGAAGCCCGGCGTCCTTGTCGAGCGCCTCCCGTTCCGTCTTGAGCGGCGGTGGGCCCCTCCTGGCTTCCATGTCCAGGGTGTCTTCAGTGTCCGCGCTGTCCTCTTTGTCCGCGCCGTCCTCTTCCTCGTCGGCGCTGGAGAACCGGCGAAGTACCGTCCCCGTCGCATCCAGAACCTCCAATTCGAGCTCCGTCTCGACATCTTCTCGCAAGTTATACCAGATGGTCGCCCCGGCTGGCAGGTATTCCGGATGCCGATCGTTGGAGCGACGCGTAGAATACCGCATCCGATAGGCGTCCCTCGCCTCAAACAGGTAGGCCCCGAAATCCGCGGTCCCCTCCGTCAACTGATGCACCGCAGACAGGTCGTCCAGAATCCAGAAAGACCGGCCCATCGTAGAGATCAAAAGGTCCTTCCTGTGCACCTTGATATCCGTGATTGGGGTCATCGGCAGGTTGCCCTGGAACGGCATCCAATGTGCCCCGTCATCGAAAGACACGAAGAGGCCATATTCCGTCCCGGCATAGAGCAGACCCTCACGATCCGGGTCTTCTCTCACCACGCGAGTCGGATTGAACTCCCCAATCCCATTGGATCCGTCGGTCAGAAGCGTCCAGGAATCGCCATAATCATCCGTCCTGAAGATATACGGCCTGAAGTCATTGAGGAGATACCGGTACGCAGCCACGTACGCCGTCCCGCCATGATGCGGGGACGGCTCGATGGTCTGAATCCTGCCTTCAGGAAGCATGGGCGGCGTAACCTCTACCCAGCTCTCGCCGTCATCGCGAGTCACGTGAACGGGCCCATCGTTGGCCCCCGCCCAGATAACCCCGCGCTCCACGGGCGATTCCGCGATCACGTAGAGAGCGGAGTAGTGCTCCTCGCCGGTAATGTCCCGCGTGATGGGGCTCCCCGAGACCACCTGCCTCTCTTCTCGGAAGGCCGTGAGATCGGGACTGATCTGCTCCCAGCTCTTCCCTTCATCGCGCGTGCGGTGCACGAATTGTGATCCGTGGTATATGGTGTTCGCATCGTGTGGTGATACCGCGATGGGCACCACACGTTGGAAACGGTAGGGCAGCGTGGCAGGGTTGACCCCATACATATCCACGGCACCCACGTAGTAGTGCTGCTCCTGGCCCGTTCTCCGGTTGTACCGGCCGAATCGACCCTTGCAATTCCCGTACACGATGTCTGGATCGCCCGGCTTGGGCACGGCCGGACCGGTCTCGCATGCGCCCAGGCTCTCCCAAAGAGTGGGGTCCGAGTACCTTCTCCCCGGGGGCAGACTGGGTACCGCAATCGTCGAACCGTCGTCCTGCGGACCCGCGTAGATCCAGTACGGGAAGCGGTCGTCTGCGTGAAGCTGGTAGAGTTCGGAGGTCGGCTGATTGTTTTGGCTGGACCAGGTTCGACCGCCATTCAAGGTCACATTCGCGCCGCCGTCATTCCCCTGAACAATAATGTCTGGATCGTCCGGGTTGATCCACATGTCATGGTTGTCTCCGTGGGGCGTGGACACGCGGTCCCAGTCTTCGCCGCCATTGGTGGACTTGAAGAGACGCTCGTTGTTGACCCACACGATGTCTGCGTTGGTCGGGTCGGCGTCCACGTTGGTGTAATAAAACGGCCGTCTCATGAGGCCATTTTCATTCGAAATCAGGCGCCAAGACTCTCCGCGATCGTTGGACCGGTACAACCCCTCTACGTCCGGAGCCGCTTCGACCAGTGCATAGACACGCGTCGGATCTGCGGGAGTCGTAGCCAAGTCGATCTTGCCGGTCGGCTCTTCCGGAAGACCTGTTTCAATGCGGCGCCAGCTCGCGCCGGAGTCCGTGGATTTGTAGATGCCGTTCTCCCCCGTGCCACCGCTGTCGATGGACCACGGATACCGCCTTGCGGTCCACAACGCGGCATAGATCTCGTCCGGATCGGACGGGTTCAGCTCCAGGTCCACCGCGCCGGTGTTCTCAGACACGAACAGCAGGTGCTGCCAGCTCTCGCCGCCGTCGATGGTCCGGAAAACGCCCCGCTCTGGGTTCGCTCCGAACGGACTCCCCAGAGCCGCCACGTAGACGACCTCGGGATTGGTGGGATGGATGACGACGGCGCCTATCTGGCCCACCTCGCGAAGACCGATATGCTCCCAGGTCTCGCCCGAGTCGGTCGATTTGTAGATCCCTCGGCCTATGATCACATTGCTGCGAATGCCGTCGGAACCGGTACCGACGTAGATCACGCTCGGGTTGGAATCGGCTACATCGATGGAACCGATCGAGCCAGTTTCGAAGAATCCGTCCGAAATGTTGGACCAGTTCGTCCCGTAGTCGGTGGTCTTCCACACGCCGCCTCCGGTTGCGCCCATGTAGAAAGTGTGGGGATGGGCCCGATGCCCCGCAACGGCGGTGACCCGCCCTCCTCGCGTCGGTCCGACCATCCGGAACTCGAGGTCGGCGAAGGTGCTGTCGTTCTGAGCCCTTGAATCGGGTGCCAGGAGGCCAATGATGCCGAGAAGTAAGAGGAGCTTTTGCATGGATGACCTAATAGAGACGGGGATTGACGCTCGCGCCGGAGGGTGGCACCGGGCTGTGGCACCTGAAACGGATGCGCTCCAATATGCGGCACGTCTTCGCCCAGACACAATGCCGGATGTACCTTCGAGGCATGCGTTCACCCATTCTTGCCGCCGGACTCTTCCTGGCGATGGCGATTCCTTCCGCCGGACAGACCCCTGCCCAGCGCTACCTCGACTGGGCCAAGCCCGACTTCCAGCCCGAGGTCTACGAAGCTCGTAGAGCTCTGGTGCTTGAGGGTGTTGGCGATGCGGTCTTGCTTGTCCCGTCGCACCACGGAACCTCGGACGGGACCAGTTTCCGCCAGCTCGATGATTTCTGGTACCTGACCGGCTTGGAGCTGCCTTCCTCCCTACTTGTGATAGACGGGGGGCTCGGAGCGACCACGCTTTTTGTCCCGAGAGACGATGCGCGATTCTCCAGTCCGTCGCGACCGAATGATTTTCCCGGGCGGCCCCTCCTGGCCGATGGTGCGCTCTGGGCCGCGGCGGGCCTGGCTGACGTGCGGGCCTTCGAGGAGCTGGACGGATACCTCGCCGACCTGGTTCGAGGCGGTCGAACACTCGCCGTGAACGCCGGCCGCGGCGGCACAACTGCTCCACCGCAAAGCGCGCTGATCTTCGACTGGGGGCCGATCGACGGACTGCTCCACCACCTACACGCTTCCTTTCCGGGGCTGAGACTCCAGAATGCCTTCGACGCCGTCGCCAGCGCACGGCAGCACAAGGGTGCAGAAGAAATACTCGCGATGCGGCGCGTTGTCGACATAACGGTACAGGCTATCAAGCATGCGGCCGGGTTCATCGCACCCGGGGTCTCCGAGCGCGATCTGGAGGCGGAGCTCGAGGCGGAGTACAAGCGGCAGGGAGCGCAGCGGCTGGCCTTCGCGTCCATCATCAAGTCCGGGCCGAACTCGCTCTGGCCCTGGCGAATTCTGGCGGCCCACTACGATCGGCGAAACCGCACCATGCGAGACGGCGAACTCGTCATATTCGACGTCGGGACGGAGTTGGATGGTTACGTCAGCGACATCGGACGGACCTTCCCCGTGTCCGGCACTTTTTCGGATTTTCAGCGAGAGATCCTCGTCATGGAAACGAAGGTTGCCGACGCCATCATATCCGCCATGAAACCAGGCGTGACGCTCGCGGAGCTCACCCAGATAGCCACGGAAGCCACTCCCGCCGCGCATCGACCCTACATGCAGACTGGCCTCTTTTTCGGCCACTACCTCGGTCTCTCAACCGGCGATCCTGCTCGTTATGACATCCCATTGGCGGCGGGGATGATCATCACCGTGGAGCCCTGGTACTACAATCACGACGACGATATTTCGGTCTTCACCGAGGACGTGATTCTGGTCACCGAGACGGGCGCGGAGGTACTCTCAGACGCCCTTCCCCGAACTCCGGGGGAACTGGAGAAACTCGTTCGGGGTCGCTAGCCGGACCCGGTCTCAGTCGATCAGCCTCAGTCGATCAACCTCAGAAGCGAGTCATCCAGGCGCCTCACAAGTTCAGCGGCGAGCCTGTCGGACAACTCAACCATGATGTCGCGCTCTTGCCGCCGCCATTCCTCACGTTCGAAAAGGCGCCGTTGGCCGCCCGAAAGATCCAGGTTATCCCAGTTGCCAGCATACTTGGCGCGGTCTACCCGCTTACTCGCGTCTGTACGAAGGGTCTGCTCCAGAACCATCCGCCGGGTGCGTCTGTCTATGACCCTAAAGGTCAGCTCTGCACGAAATCTGATATCGATTTGTTCTTCCACGTAGGTAGTATCCACGCCGCCCCGCCCCCGAGTCTTTGCGTCGCGCGTGCGGGTTCGACGAACCTTGTCCTCCCTCGAGAAGGTGGCCAGTTCGCCGGCCAAAAGGAAGTCTGCGTCCAGCTCTGAGGCGACATCCAGCATTTCACCCCTCCTCAGGATGCGCCTGTCCACCCGTAGATCGCGGACGGCTCGCCGGGTCTGCCCCGGATCCTGGACTGCGATAAATGGCGAAAACCTTCCGGAGTCCCCAAACGAAACCGCGTCGTTGATGTCGGTCCTGAGATCCGGGGGCGCGGCTCGCTGCCACTGGTCAGATTCCCAAAACGGAGTCATGGCCAGGCTCCGCACGCCCTGAGCCAGTGCGCTCGTAGCCACCAGTCTGGCTTCGCTCTCGGCCTTGTCGTTGTAGCCATCCAAAATATCGATCGCGCGGCTGGCCGTGTCGAACGCGGACCGGAACCGTTGATCCTCCATGTCCAAACCGGCCAGGCTCAACAAGACGTCTGCCAAGCGGTGGTCAACCTCTTCCTCCCTCTGTGCGTCGGGTGAGTAATCATTGCGCGCCTTTTCCAGCGTCTTCCTAGCCCCTTCCAAGTCACCCCTTTCCGCGAGTGTCTCGGATTCACGAAGCAACTGGTCCACGGCCGCTCCCACGTAGAACGCCCTCCTCTCGCCAAAATCGGACGGAAGCGTGAGACTCACGTCGAGGGTACCGGCCCGGTCCACCAACTCGGCGAGGCGGCTCATCAGATCCGCGATCTGGGCAAACGAGCCCGAAGCCTCCAGTTGATCCACCTCGGTCATCGAGGACGTGACGGCCGCCGATCCGGCTCGTATCAGCCCTGCACGCGCCTCTGCATGAGATCCGTCCGATTCGACCGTCCTGGCGTAATAATTTGCCGCCTCCAGATGGAGTCCGGCCGACTCGGCCTTTTCTGCTCTTTCGAATCGGTCTCCGGTACTGACACAGCCCATCAAGGGGAGGAGGAGGGCCAGGAAGAGCCCTCGGCGACTGAAAATCATAGGTTCGAAGTTTTTGCTAGTGGGCAACAGGCGCGTCGGCGCTTGTCCAATTGGGGTCCCGTCTACATCTATCGTCGACCCTCAATGTACAACGCCTCTTCCCGAACAAACCGCCTGCACCACCAGTCCCGAGCCGCCACCGAGCGTCGTCGAACGCGGTGCTCATCGGCCGGGACCCGGACGAATCGACGAATCAATATCACAATCCGGACTATTCGGGCATCAAAAGCGAACTCTCGGCCGAATTGGAACGACTCCGACTCGATTTGCGCGTACCCACTGATGAGCGACCCCATGGCGAGGCCCCTTGCACTTTAGGCGGCGTCGGCTGGCCCGGTTATAGTCCCAATTGATTTAATGCCCAAGCAGGATCATGCGGTGTATGGTACTTGTCTTGGTTTTCATGTTTGCCGCGGCGCTGGATTGCGCCGGGCAGATTCGCGTATCCGACCGTTTTGGAAGGGACCTTCAGGCGCGCGCGATCAGGCTGGTGGACTGGGAGGGGTATATCGCCAACCCCGCGATCCCGATTTCGTTGGAGCTTCCGGAGTCTTGGATGCCTGCGACGATCGAGATCACCGGCACCGGTAGCAGGCTACAGTTCGCCGACCGCAAGTACCCTCGGTCCGAGCCCGCGAAGGTCACCGAAACGGGCCCAAGTCTCACGTTGCGAGCGGAGCCGGGAACCCCCATTGATCCAATCTACCTGACCATCTGGCCCGATCGAGATGGGTTGAACGAAGCCTACACGCTTCAAATAAACGTCTACACGGCGGCCTCCGGATTCAAGAGTACACGGATCCCGGTTATCGTGGACGACCAGGATCGAGATCGCCCCGCTGACTTTCTCGTCGCGCTGGACACGTCGCATGACGCGACAAATTTCTTCACGAATCCCACCGTCTCTTCGGTGACGCAGCAGGCGGCGGATGACTGGGCCTATTTCTTGTCCGGCGACACGCTAGACGAGATCCGCCGTGGAGCGAGCCGAACCTGGATATGGAATGCCGACGGCTTCAACTCCGGGTTCTGGGTAACCAATTCCGAGGCCTATCGAGGATTCCTGTTGTACGCCTGGGGGATGCGAAACGTGTCCTTGTTCTCCGGCGGCGCTGCCTCGGGGCAGTTCCAGACCCAAGAAGGATGGCCCATCGACTTGGCAAGCGGTGGTCACGTGGCCATGGAAATCCGAGGCAACTACAACGTGCTCGGCTGGGGCTTTTATTCTGAGCGAGACTGGTGGAAGAGCTCAAACAAGCCTCCCGAGTTGAACGACTTCTACTCCATTGTGCATCACCAGATTGGGCACGCCATGTTCTTCAGCGCGGGCCATGTCGAGTGGGACAATATGAAGGCTCTCGGGGGGTCGACCTCAGAAGAGATCATCTCCTACCTGGGCGGCCCCGCGATCATTGACCGGTTCGATCACATCTACGACCGCGCGAATCGAAGATTCATCGTCGACCCGGCCAGCCGCAGGGGAGTGTTCGGATCCGAGCACGCCGAGGGCGAAGGAATCATGTCGCCGTATCGATGGATCCCAACCAAAACCGACCTTCTCATGGCCCGCGAAGTCGGGTATGAACTCCGGGAAACCTCGGCCTTCCATGAGTTGGAGGTTGCCACCGACGCAGGCTCGGGCAGCCGGGGACTCTCGTTTTATGCCGCACTGGTTGCCGGCGGCGTCCCCGACTACCTGGTCGAGGTGACAGACGGCCGGTTGCCGGCAGGATTGGCCTTGGACCCTTTCACCGGAGAAATCACCGGGACTCCCGCCGAATCCGGAGCGTTTGAATTCCGGGTCCGCGCGACCGATCATCTGGGAGCTACGGAGGAAGCGACCGTCACTTTGGACCTCGGCGTCGCCCTCAGTATTGCCCCACCTGAGACTCCCGACCTGACCAGCCTCGCCAACTACCCCAACCCATTCTCTCAGAGTACGGTGTTGTCATTTGAGGCTCGCGAAGGCGGCTCGATGACCCTGGAAGTGATGGACCTTCTGGGTCGAAGGATCGAAGTGATCAAGTCCGGATACGTATCACCGGGTCAGCACGAGACCGTTTGGGACGCCGCTTCAGTCCCTGCAGGAATGTATCTGGCGCGCCTAATGTTCGGTTCCCGGGTTGAGACGCGACTTCTATCCGTAGTGCGGTAGCCGAAGAGATCGTTAAGAGCGCTCCCGGTGTGCGCCGAACATCGCGTACGCACTATCTTGGGCGTTCCGGCTCGTTGATGACTATTGCAACGGCCGGACCCTTGCCCAGGTGGCGGAATTGGTAGACGCGCCGTCTTGAGGGGGCGGTGTCCGCAAGGACGTGCTGGTTCGATTCCAGTCCTGGGCACTCTAAATCCCCGTAATTTGGTGTTGTGCATCAGGTTACGGGGATTGATGCTTTGGCTTGCTACGTTGGTCTATCGCCAGTTTTGCGGTCAAGCGCGTTAGTGACTCGGATCGCTCGTGAATCGCACGGGGATTTTCGCCCTGAACGACCGCGTCGTAGCACGCAGGACACCTCTCGCGCACGGGCTGGAACTGCATCCTAAGATGAGAGAAAGCATCCAGCGCGGCCTGCGCGGCGCTCACCCTCTCGCTCGGACCGATCTCGTCGCCTAGGGCCGTGAGGATTTGATCGAATGCGTCCGGATCGGGATATCGGTTTTTCACAAGAATACCGAGATACTCCCGCAGCGTGTCAAGCCGCTTCGGAGTTGAGGTGCTTTCCAGCAGGTCGCTGTGAAAGAGCATTATCTGAACAACGGTCTGGTCAACTATATAACCCTTCAGACCATCCACCTGGGTCTTCGGGTCCGCCAGGTAGTCGCGCGCACCTTCGATGGCCTCCGGCCACGTGCTCGATGCCATGACGACTTCCGTAAGGCCCAAGGTCACCACGGGAAGCGTCTCGATTGCGATCTGGTCGTCCGAGCTGATCTCAGATGGAAACGCCCAGCTCACGGGATAGCCAGCCTCAACACCGACTGGGGCCCCGTAGACGATACGCCTTACATCAGAGACCTTCACGACGTCTCCCTCTGTGTCTGGCGGGTGTACAGCAGCCCCCGGCTCGCACGCCGCAAGGATGAGAACCGAGACGAGTGCGGTCAGGTAAATTCGATACATCGTTTCTGTTAGCGTTAAGGTTCCAATCCACGTTCTAAGGAACCTTCGCTCTCTATAATTGTTGCTAATCGGCATCATGACTCCGGATAAGCGACAAATAATTCCGCGAATTACGCGGGCCGAGCAGATAGTTTTGGGGTTGAGCGAATCCCCCGTGGTCGCCCTGCTCGGCGCACGACAAGTCGGCAAGACGACCCTCGCTCGCATGATTGCCGAGCAGAGGCGTGACGTGGTTTTCTACGATCTCGAGAGACCCAGCGGCAGGGCGGCATTGGAAATAGCGCCAGAATTGGCACTTTCAGGTGCGAACGGACTCGTGGTAATCGACGAAATCCAGCGTATGCCTGCGCTCTTCGAGATCCTTCGTCCGCTCTGTGATGATCCGGCGCGGCAAGCCTCGTTTCTCCTCCTGGGCAGTGTCTCTCTAGAGACCGTGAAGGGAGTTTCTGAGTCATTGGCGGGTCGAGTCCAATTCGTCCCCATTTCTGGACTTTCCCTGCAAGAAGTAGGCGTTGACAATCAGGACAAACTCTGGTTTCGGGGCGGATTTCCACGCGCTTTTCTGGCCCAATCCGACGGAGCTTGCGCACGCTGGCTCGAGGGATTTCAGCGGACCTTCCTGGAAAGGGATATCCCGAACCTCGGGCTGGCCATCCCAAGTTTCGCTCTGAGCCGATTCTGGGCGATGCTTGCTCACTATCACGGTCAGACCTGGAACGGGACGGAGTTGGCGAGGTCACTGGACGTCAGCCCAAAGACGGCGAACCGATACCGGGATATCCTTTCGGCCGCGTTTATGGTCCGGATCCTTCAACCCTGGCACGAGAATATTTCGAAGCGCCAGATCAAGTCCCCGAAGGTGTACATCCGGGACAGCGGACTCCTTCATCACTTGCTAGGCATCCATGACATGGACGGCCTGAGATCTCACCCGCGGTACGGTGCCAGTTGGGAGGGCTTCGCACTGGAGCAGGTACTCGATCGATTCGGCGACCAGGGAGCCTACTTCTGGGCCACTCGGAGGGGCGCGGAACTAGATCTGATGCTCGCCCGCGGAGGAAACCGTTGGGGGTTCGAGTTCAAGTGCACGGATGCACCAAGGTCGTCGCGGTCCATGCACGTGGCCAATGAAGACCTTCGACTCGACCATCTCTGGGTCGTCTACCCAGGCACCTCTCGGTATTCCATAGCAAGTAACATTACGGCCCTCCCATTGCGGTCGCTGGCGCAGTTGGACCTCGGCATCCCCCCGCATTGATGGTTGGACTAGAACGCACGCACGCGTCTGGCCGCCATCCAGGAACTACTCGATATCCGGAAACGTCAGCCCAGCCACCAGGAACAGGCCCATCTTGGAGAAAACCCCTATTATTCCTGTGCTCGTGAAGGACACCTCGGGTGTGAAGGGGCGAGTCGGAACTACTACTGGAGTGATTTCCCGGTGAACGCAAGCCTGACTATCTCTGCTTGGCTGCTATCGGCGATGGTCGGGACGGCGGCCGCGCAGCCCTCGGGCATTCGCCCGCCTTCCGAGGTTGCTGCCCTCCCCGGCAACGGATTTGTGTCCATATCGTGGACGCCTTCAGCGGATGGCTCCGTCGTTGACTACAGGGTGTATCGAAATCACAGCCCAAATGGCGCCCCCGGGGAGATCAAGGTTCTCGCGGAAACTGGAGGGGCCCCGTCCTTCATCGACGGTACCGCGCAGAATGGGATCACCTACCAATACCAGGTCTCGGCCGTCAACATCTTCGGTTTCGAGAGCAGCAAGACTGAAGTAGCGCAGGTCACGCCACGTCCTTTCAGTGTCGCACCTCCCGGTCCCCTTCAGGCGGCGATCGCATCCGGAGGCACCACGTTGACATGGACACCATCCCCTTCAGCCGATGTGTCCTACCAGATACTGAGGGCGCGGTCGAGTCCTGATCCGACGGTGGTCGCTGAGGTTTCCAATACTACTTGGGTCGATACGTCCCTCGTCGATGGCTTGGTCTATCACTTCAGCGTCCGAGCAGTATCGGCCGCCCGAGATTCCAGCCCAGCCTCCAAGACGATTGTAGTCACCGCTGGGTCAGCTGTTCTCACTCCGTCTCATCTACACATGAGGGCTCAAGACCGGTCGGCAACTGTTTCCTGGGAATGGGACGGCACTGAACCACCCCAGTCTTTCTTCGTGTTCAGAGGACTGACCCCCGACGCGCTCGCTCCGATATCTGAGGTCGGCGGATCTGTCCGGACCTTCACGAACATCGGCTTGGTCAACGGTGTCCGCTATTATTTCGCTGTGCAGGCGTCTTCGGCTGTTGGGGGGGTGGGCGGGATCAGTCACCCGGTACTCGCGATCCCTTTCGCCAACTCTTGGTCCCCCCTGGAGCCAATCCCAATCGGTCCGATCTGGGACGTCGCCAGGATCGGAGGCTACGTCTTCGCCGCCACCAACCACGGGGTCTACAGCACCCTCCCCCTAGTTCTGCCAGAGTGGGAATCGGCGGGATTGGCAGGCGAAAAGGTATTTACGCTGATGGAGCTTTCGTCCGGCGATGCCCTGGCTGGCACTCGCCACGGGGTCTATCGGTACTCGTCCGCCTCCCAGACTTGGTCTTCCCGAGGCCCCCTTGAATCGACTGAGGTCCATTCTTTTCTCGAGATCCAACACGGGGAGGGGATCCTGGCAGCTACAACAGACGGTGTCTACCAATCCTTCGATGGTGGTGACAGTTGGTCCACGTCCGGCCTTATCGGAATTCCGGTATGGACTTTTGCGGAAACCAGCGGGGGCGATGTGTACGCCGGTACCAGCCGGGCAGGTGGCGCCATTCTCTGGCGTAGGGCAGGCGCGGGGTGGGAGGCTCTTGCTTCGGATGGTATCTTGGTATCACGGGCGATCTCGATTCTCGAGAGACCGGACGGCAGCCTTTTTGTTGGCACGAATCGAGGTCAGTCCCTGCTTTTCAGAGACGCGAACCTCGTTCCGACCTTCAGGACATTCCCAGGCACACTGCTGGCCCGGGTGGGTGGAATTCTCATCGGGTCCAAGTCCTGGGGTCGCGGCCTGTCGTACTGGAGCGAGGCGGATAGCACTAGAGACCGAATCGGGGGAGCCATTATCGAATACGCCCCAGTCTCCAGTTTGGAACGCATGGGCGAAGTGGTCTTTGCTGGCATGAATAGTGGCCAGATCCTCATCTCCGCCGATGACGGCGAGTCCTGGTCCGACTATTCGATAGGCGTCGTTCCACAGACCAGCTCCAGCTCCGTGGCACTCGCTGAGCCGTGGACCGATATCTCCCCTGCTCCGAGCTCAGCCTTCTACACCTCTCTTCTCGAGCACGAAGGCGGCCGGCTGTACGCAGCTACGCTGAGGGACGGTCTGTTCGCGACCCATGACCTGGGTGCATCATGGCAACGACTGGAGAACGGGCTCCAACCGAATCTCTTCCAGATAGCCTCCGACCGCCGGGGAGGCATATTGGTCGGGACGTTCCGTGGGCTCTATCGGTCGGTGGATGAAGGACGATCTTGGTCTGTGCTTGCGTTCGAGGACACGACGGTGACTTCAGTTCTGGCTACTCCAGCCGGAATCCTTGCCGGCTATCTTGCCAGAATCGGGCTCCGCACATCGTTGGATGACGGACGGACCTGGAGCGGAACGGCGATGACTTCCCAACAAAACGCGGTCCCCTTGGCTTATGACCGCAACCTTCTTTTTACCGGAGCATCCACATTCCGGTTCGGCGGAGCCGATGATCCCGATTTAGGGGATGGCGGTCCCGATGATGCTGTATCGATCGCAATCGCCGACAACGGGGATCGACTAGTCGGCGGGCCGGACGGTGTATCCATATCGGAGGATGGCGGAGTCTCGTGGTCGCCGGAGCAGCTCTCAAGCATCCATGAGGTCAGGTGGAGAAGAGACGACGTTTGGTTCGCAGCCGGCGAGAGTGGAGTTTTTGCGTCCGCTGACGGCGGCCTCAACTGGTCCGATCTCTCCCTCGGTCTTCCGAATGCCGGGATTCTCTCCCTCGCGGTTGCTCAAGATGGGTCCATCTTCGCAGGAACTCGAGGTGGGGGCCTGTTCCGAGCGAAAACGAGTGTGGCGACATCGCTGGAGCGGATCTCGGAACTGTTCCAGGATGAGAAGGACAATATTGACCCCACCACATTCCCGAATCCCACGGCGGGACACTTCGAACTTCGAATTGGGGATACAGGGAGCGGACCACTTAAGGTCTCCATATTCGATGCCCTTGGAAGGAGAGTTAGGAGCTGGACGACTCCCGGATTTAGCGCGCGGCCATTCCGTTTTTCGGTCGATGCCTCCAACTGGGCGCCTGGAGTTTATTTTTGCCGGGTCGAGGCCGCCGGACGAGTAGCCTCGACAACAATCGTGGTGAGCAGATGATGGACAAGAACACGAAGCTGGGGATCGCTATTGGCGCCCTTGCACTCGCCCTGAACGTTTCCTGCTACGACGAGCTCGTTTCATCGTATGTCACGGATTCAACGCCCTCCGCACAGTTTGATTCGACCGATTTTGGAGCCGAAGTGGAAGCGATGATCTCGTCCTCGTTCGGTCTCGGTTTTTGGGCAGGTACTCAATGGAGCATACCCTCGATGACCCTGAGCACTATCGCCGACGA
>CAYXSE010000081.1:0-14170 GCA_964466675.1 uncultured Rhodothermales bacterium
TATGTCATGGGCTCGATCCTGTTGGCGACTATCGCCTTCGTTCTGCTTTTCTACAAAGAGCTCAAGGTCGCCACCTTCGACGCCGGCCTCGCGGCGGCGCTGGGCTTGATGCCCGGACTGGTTCACTACCTGCTGATGGGCCTCGTGTCCATTACGGCGGTAGGTGCCTTTGATGCCGTCGGCTCCATCCTCGTCGTCGCGCTCATGATCGGCCCGCCCTCCGCCGCCTACTTGCTCACGGATCGGCTCTCCTGGATGCTGGTCGTGAGCTCGGGCATCGGCGCGGTTTGTGCGGTGGGCGGCTACTGGATAGCGCATTTATTGGACGCTTCTATCGGCGGCTCAATGGCGATGGCCGTAGGAATCGTCTTCGCGCTCACCTGGATGTTCTCGCCGAGACGAGGCTTCGTTGCAAGGAAACGACTGCGTGTGCGGCAACGGTGGTCTTTCGCCACCAAAATGCTAACGGTTCATTTGCTGTCCCACGAAGGGCTTCCAGAAGCCGATGAAGAGTGCCGGGAAGAGCACCTGACCGACCACCTGAGATGGGAGGCAAGTTTTGCGGCCGAGGCCGTGCGGGCGGCAGTTTCCCGCGGTCTGGTCCGCCGAGGAAAAAAATACCTTGAGCTGACTGAAGAGGGAAGGGGCTACGCCTCGCGAGCCGTGGTCGACTTGTAGCCGGCCTTTCTGTTTCGAGGGAGGACAAGACCATATTCCCCTCGAACGGGCGCAAAATCGCCGGTTGACTGGTTGGCCAGCCGATGGAGTGACACGACGAACCGGGTCGTGCCGGCGGCGACAACCTGTCATTGCGACCGTAAGCGAGCAACACATATCGGACGCGAATGACAAGATCCGGTCGCGAAAAGCAAGATTTCGGACGTATCCCACTCTTGCAACGATGTACACCGGCTCAAAAGCCCGAATCCCGTCCTCATCTAACCGTGCCCTGGCGCGAGTATTGATTATGTACCACAGATACAGTGGTTTAGCCACAGCCCTGGTTACCCTGGCCTTCCTGGCCCTCCCAGCTTCCGCTCAAACGGTCTACGTCGACGACGGCGCAGGATCGGACATCGGTGGCTGCGGCGCCAGTGTAGGCGCAGGAGCCTGCGCTTCGATCCAGTACGCGATTGACAATGAAGCCGTCGCAGGCAATACGGTCGTGGTTGCGGCCGGTACCTACGACGAGAACGTTGTTGTTGACAAAGCGCTCACGCTGAATGGCGTCGGGGCTGGTTCGGCGACCTCTGGCCGGGCGCCGGGCCCGGGCGAGACCATCATCGAGCCGACAGGGGGCTTTTACGCCTTCCGGATCGATGCCAACAACGTCACCATCGACGGCTTCGATATCACCGGCGCGTCATCCGGAGGATCAGTCTGGACGGGCGTTCAGATGTTCGGGGGCTTTTCGGGCATGACGGTCCAATACAACTTCATTCATGACATCGACGGCATCAATCCCAACTCCGACCGGGGCGATGGTGGGACCATCAAGTATTCCTACGGCGTGTGGACGCTGGGAGGAGGAATCGTCGGAAGCCGCAGTTCGATTACGGGTGCGACGATCTCCAACAACGACATTCACGGTCTCGGGGATGCGGGTGTCAACGGTGGAGTCGGGTTGTACCTGAAGTCGATCTTTGGCGCGAGCGCTGGCACGGGCGCAACGATTCAGGGTAACATCTTCGACGGGATGGAGGATGGACCCACCGAGATGTTCATAGTGACTGCCATCATGGTCACGTTCGACTACGAAGGAGTCGGAGTCGCGGTACTGCAGGATGACGACACGGGAACCATCGATTCCGGCGCGCAGATCGGCGGTGACGCAGCGGGCCAGGGCAACTTGTATGGCGACGGAGCCGGCGTGGACGTGGAAATCGGCATCGTCGTCCAGACCGATGACTCTAGTGTGGACGAAGACAATTCTTCGTTCGACGGCGTGACGCTGCTGGTGGTGAACCAGCCTCTGGTTCCGACCGTGCTACTGGCAACGATCGACGAATCGACGCTCGCCCCGTTCGCCAAAACAGACGACCTCGCTCTGCTTGACGGCGTCGGGATAGGAGGAACGGTGGGCTACTTCGCGGATTTGGCTGACGCTATAGACGAGTCAACGGCTCAGGCCGATGTGACTCTGGAGCCTGCAGATATTGGTGGTGGTGCTCCATTGAGCGGGACCGTCACTATCGACGCCGGAGGCATTATCACTTTCGATTTCGGAGGCGGCAATACCTTCACCGTCTTGAAAGCAGACGTGGAAGCGGCCGGCCTCTCGTTGACCATCACGGGAACCGACGGGGACGATGAAGTGACCGTGGACCCCGACGCGATCCCATCGACCGGAATGATCTACGACGGTGGAGCCGGCAATGATGAGATGACCATTTCCGATCCATTGGGCGGCCTGGTTTCGTATGCGCATACGACTGATCCCGGCTGTATGGAGCCGGAGTGTGGCGACTTCACCTTCGACAACGGAGCGATCTTGATGTACACCGGACTCGAGCCGGTCATTGACCTCTCGGTTCTGGCGAGCAAGACATTCACGCTGACAGCAGCCGATGAGACCATCACGATCGTGCCCGATCCGGCAGCAGCGACTCGCACGCTGATCGATGCAGCCACGATGGAGTCGGTCTCGTTCGTGAATCCGACCGGGACATTGACCGTCAACGCAGGCGCAGGAATCGATACGATCGATTTCGACGGCCTGGGCACCTCCAACGCCGGAACCATCACGACGGTGGTATTGAACGGTGACGCGGGAGGAGACAACTTCGTCATCGACCCTCTGGATTCGGCTGTTTTCACTTCAATTGCCTCCTTCAGTCTGGATGGCGGGGCCCCCACAATCTGTCAGGGAGATGTCATCGAGTTCGTCTTGGTCGGTGGACAGTCCGTAACGTTGGCACCCCATCCGCCAGTGGACGGTACGGCAACGTTCCTCGTACCAGCCGACGTCGCCGTGTCTTACACCAGCTTTGAGCGGTTCGTTGACAAGGTGGCCGACCTGGAAGTTGTGTCGGTAGTGCTGACCGACGATGAACTCTATCCGGGGGATGACTCGATCGTGACAGTCACCATCACCAACAACGGTGGCCACGGATCCTATTGTCTCCAGGTTGACATGAGTTCGTTCCCCGGCCTCATCGAGACAGACAACGACAACTCCTCGGGTCTCCCTGTTCATACTCCATCGGACGGCACCTATGACGAGGCGACCAGAATCTGGTCGATCGATGCGTTGGGATCTGGCGGCTCGGCGACACTGATACTACCGTTCTTTGTGAACACGATTCTGTCGGGTGAATTTCAGCTGGAAGCGACGGTTGCCTCCAGCAACATGGATCCTGACCTCACGAACAATGCGGAAGATGACACGCTCACTGTGCTGGTCCCGTTCAAATTCCCCGCCAAGGCCCATGCTCTCGCTGTGGCTTTCACGACGCTGGACTCGGGGCTGGAACGGATGGTGCTCGGGCTCCAGCTTGGTTCTCCAGGAATAAACGGTTCCGTCTGGTGCCGGCTCCCGACACCCGATGGTGACCTGTTCACGGTAGTGGTAGGCTTCAATACCATCTACAAGACCTGTTCGCTAGGTCTCCCCGCTACCTCGGGCATCGCACTGCCGCTCTACGTGAATGATCTGTGGTTGGACGAAACCGGGACGAACGCCGGACGACTCTATCTGTCCACTTGGGGCTCAGACGGTCTCTACTACTCCGATGACAACGCCGAAACCTGGACCGCGATGGAGCCGGATCTTGGAGACGGCTTCGGCGGCAGCTCGGGATGGGTGAATGTCTATGCGATCACCGAGGACGCAACTGACGGCATTCTCTATGTCTCAGCCAACAACGGCTTGGTCTTTCGTTCTCTGAACAACGGCGCCACCTGGCAGCAGGTCTCGTCGTTGCCCGAGGGAGCAGCCGACACAGCCTGGTCCTTGGTAGCACATCCTTCGTTCTCAGGAATCCTTTACGGAGGAACGCTCGGCAAGGGAGTCTACGTGTCCACCGACTACGGGCTGTCATGGGCCGCAATTTTCGACAACGCCTCGCTGATTGCCGCTGATGCCGGATACATATTCGATCTCGAAATTCGCCGGTCGCCTCTCATCGGTACGCCTGACTTCATCTACGCGGCCACTAGTCGTGGGGTCTGGAGGAAGGATCTGGACGTTGCCGCGACATGGGAGGAGCTGGATACGGATCAGGACATGGTCACACCGACGGGGATCAACCCGGAGATACGCTCGATCGAATTCGGTGCCGACACCGATGCAGATGGTCAGACGGACCTGTACGCCGTGACCTGGGGCTTTGGCATTCTGAAGCACTCGACGCCATTCGACGTCGCCCTTTCGGCAGGCGACCTGGACGAGTTCGCTCTTCGCGGACAGGAAGTTACCCTGTTTGCGGTGTCTCCCAGCGGGACGCTGATCGCCGCCACGAGTGATGGCGCCTTCTACGAGATGGCTCCGGACACTCCGGTCCAGGGCACCCCCACGGCCAACGAGCCGCGAGCGGGGGATGTGCCGACAGGCTTCGTCTTGGAAGCGAACTACCCGAATCCGTTCAACCCCGTCACGACGGTCGCGTTCGGCCTGCCTGCCACATCTCAGGTTCGCGTCGCCGTCTACGACCTCCTGGGTCGCGAGCTTGCGGTCTTGGCTGACGGAATAATGTCAGGCGGCAACCATGAGGTGCAATTTGACGCCTCGGGGCTGCCAAGCGGCACCTACCTGTACCGCCTGGAAGCACCGGGTCTTCGCATCACCCGCCAGATGGTGCTCGTGAAATAACAATTCTAGAGACATGCACTGTTTGACCGAATAAACGGTTCTGGCAAGCAGTCATTTGGCCTCTGGTTGGCGGACCAGAGGCCATTCTGTTTTCCCCGTGGCGCGGGGCTCCCCCGGCGGTGCTGGGTGAGGCGGTGAGGAGCGAAAGTGGCGCGAGTGGCGCGGGTTTTGCTCTGTAGGGCGGCGTTGTCCACACCTCCCTCTGCCGCCCCGTATGCGCTATTCTTGCCTTCTCCTGGCACTTTTCGCTGTTCCGTCTAGTGCCCAGACCTTTACGGATGCTTCGTGGCAGTTCCTGGATGGGTCCGATGGGTCGCGGAGTGTCTTCGGGGCCAGTCTTGTGGACGTGAACCGTGACGGGAGGCCCGACCTGTATCAACCGAGCCGGCTGTTTATTCAGAACGAGAGTGGTGGGTTATACGATGTGTTGGACGGGCCCCGGTTCAGCGACTCCGACGGGAATGAGGTCTTCGGTGCGGTATTCGGGGATGCCAACGCCGACGGGTTCCCGGACATTTTCGTAGAGGATTTCGATCCTGGATCGCGTTACTTCGAGAACCGATTTGGCATCCGATGGGACTTGGCTCCGACTACGGGTCCGGACATGAGCGCGGCTCAGTCACAGGGGGCGACGTGGGCAGACTTCGATCAGGACGGAGACTTGGACCTGTTTGTGGGCGAAGAAACGGGAGCGAATCGCTATTTCGAAAACCTTGGAGACGGAGTTTTCCGCGATACAAATCAATCGGGCCTTCTGAACCACCAGCACTCCTACGGTGTGGCCACCAGTGACTACGACCGGGATGGAGACCTAGACGTTTTCATTGCGGCGTGTTCCAGCACTTCGGCGGAGGCGTCGGTGAACGTTCTCTTCAGAAACGAGGGAAACGGGTTGTTCGTGGACGTGGCGGTCGCTGCCGGGGTGGCGGACTCTCTGGCCGGCTGGGCCGTCGTATGGCTCGACTACGACCGCGATTCATGGCCGGACATTTTCATCGCCAACATGCCCATCGGTGGGATAAACGCTCGCCCGGGATTCAACAAATTGTACCGGAATCTGGGGGATGGCACGTTCGAAGATGTTTCTGACGCCGCCGGCGTCTCTGGAGACCAGGACGAAGGGGCGTTTGGTGCCTCCAGCGCTGACTTCGACAACGATGGCTGGGAAGACATCTATGTGGCCAACGGCTTCGGTCCGCATCGCTTGCTCCGAAACCTGGGAGACGGAACCTTTACCGATATCCTGCCCGAATTGGGGCTCTTGCCCATCGACGAAACCATCGCGGTCGCCGTCGGGGACATGAATGCCGATGGCTGGATCGACATCTTCACTCCCTCCAGGGTGGGGAATCGCCTCTTCATCAACGATGGTGGCCAGAACCACTTTCTATCGGTGAGCCTCCGGGGAGCAGACGCAAATATCGATGCCATTGGAGCGCGCGTGACGGCTCACGTCGGCGGGGCCTTGCTCCAAAGGGAGATTACGGCCGGGGACGGAATGACGTCGCAAAACCACAACATGACGGCGCACTTCGGTTTGGGGAATGTTCAAACGATCGACACGCTGGTCGTCTCCTGGCCGGATGGACCGACTTCAAGGCTTCACAACGTGGTGGGAGATCAGCACCTCTACATCGTCCAGAACAACATCGTCCAGAACAGTGGTCTCAACGAGCCTCCGGATCCCCCCGAGCTTCTCTCACCTCCGGCGGGCTCCCAACTGAGCCAGTCAGCCCGTTTCGCGTGGGAGCCCGTAGCCGATGGGGACGGTGATGACATAACCTACACCCTGGCCATTCTCTCCTTGAACGATCGGACTACCAGCGGAGAGTTGGTCATGACTGGGATTTCTGGATCTGAGGTTCAGGCGGACTTGAGCTCAGTCACTGACGGTGACTATACATGGACAGTCGTTGCCGAAGACGGCCACTGGAAAAGAGGAGCAACCGAGTCCTTTACATTTCGCAAGGGGGGAGCTACGGCCGCGGAAGGCGGCTCGCGGCCTCCTGTCTTGGCGTTGTATCCGAACCCGGTCTCTGAATGGGCGACGCTAACTCTGCCCGGGTCCCAAACATCGCGAATCGATGTGGTCGATGTGCTTGGGCGTTCAGTAGCCTCGTTGCAGTCAACCGGGCAAGAGACGCGACTGGACCTGTCTCGCCTGGTGCCTGGGGTCTACCTGATTAGGGCAGAGCGATTCGGCAAGGGACTGCCCTTCGTGATATCCCGGTAGGATCTATCGTATTGGGGACGTCAATGCAGCGCAGACCGAGGTGCGGGCCTTCCGGAGGCTGTTCACCTTTGCCGGGGCATCCTTGATATAGCCCTCATTCGCGGAAACTTCCAGCCCGGAGGCCAATCGCGCGAGTTCACCTCCGCCGAAAGTAGCACTCGCAGACTTCAGAGAGTGCACGGCGCGCCTTGCAGTTGGGAAGTCTCCTCGATCCACGGCCTCCTCGAAGTCGTCAATGAGTTCTTCCGAGTTCGTGACGAACTCATCCACGAGGTCCTGGAAGAACTCTGGATCGCCCATCATTTCCTGCAGGTCGGCCAGGGTATTCCGGTCGATGGGGTCTTTGGAGTCTGGGGGGTTAGCGCATCCGGTTTCAACGAGGTTCCGGATGGTGTTCAGCCTGATGGGCTTGGTCACGAAATCATCCATTCCCGCTTCAAAACAGGCATTTCGATCTTCTGGCATGGCGTTCGCCGTGACGGCGAAAATCATGGGCCCGTCGCCTCGCTCTCCACTCCGGATCATTCTCGAGGCTTGTATCCCGTCGAGTTCCGGCATCATGATGTCCATGAAAATGATGTCGTAGTTGACGGCTCTAGCGGCGTCAACCGCTTCCAACCCGTTGCGCGCGACATCGGCCTCGTGGCCCAGCCGCTTAAGCATGCGGGTGATCACCATCAGATTGACTGGGTCGTCTTCGACAACAAGAATGCGCGGCGGTGCCATAGTCCGTTCTCCAATGCGTTCTCTGCCGTTATCGGCCACAATCGCATGCGGACAAGCGGGAAAGCACCCTTTTTTCGCGGCGATCCGAGAGCCGAGAATCAGCCTACAAGCTCAACTGGCAGACCTCTGGAACTGGAATCGTTGTTCGGCGATCCGTCGCCTGATTGACATGAGGAATCCGGCGGTGAGCAGGATAAAGCCGACCCAGACGAGGGTGATCATCGGTTTCTCGTAAGCCTGGACCAGCACCCAATCCGAGGGGGCGGTCTCTATACCGGAAACCGTGACGTCAATGGTGCCGGAATCCACATTCATCCCGGAAAACCCGAACGAAACACCCCAGTCCGAAATGGCCTCGGGGACGACGCGAACCCGCCGATCTGAACCGATCCGATAAATCGGCCGAATTTGGTTCACCTCTCCCGTCTCGAGGTTGGTAACGGCCAGGACGGCTCCGACTGCGACTTCGGAAGAATCCGAGCCGTCGTCGTCATGATCGATATCCAATTCGTAGTCAACAAAGCGGACCCGAAAGGCGGCATCGCCGAGGGTCACCGAGTCGCCTTTGGCGAGCGTAATAACTCCAGAGTCCTCCGATGTGACACCCAGCATGATGTTGGGCGAGACGGCAACAAAGATGTCCTTCTCCAGGAAGGTGGTCACATCAGGGTGCTGAATCCACTGATCCTTGTTGCTCTTGTAGACGACCGGCGCGACCGAAAACTCACGTCCATCGGGATCTACGAAGTCCAATAGGTACCGGGGGCGCTCCTCGTTCGTCAGGTCCTGGCCATGATAGGTGACCGTATAGCCGTCTATCACCAAGGTCTGGCCTCGCTCCACAATGAAATTGTCGCGGCTGTCACCGACCTGGACGCCACGCCCTCCTCCGATTGCGGTGCTGAAAGCACTGGACGCGATGATACCCAGCATCATGACGGCGAATCCAACGTGTGACAGGGCGCCGCCGGTGAGCGTGGGATTCCCCCGAGCGATGCGGAGCAGCACCTCAGCGTTGCCGAACAGGGCAAAAAAGGATACAAACAACAGCAGCAGGAGAAGCATGCCCTGACCGTAGACACTCCAGAACGCCCCGAGTCCTGCCTGTAGGACGCTGTCTGGCACGCCGGCGGAGGCCAGAACCGTCGGGACAACCGAGTCCTCGACGAACGGGGTCAGCAACAGGACCAGTATCGTGCTGGCCACGGCCAACAAGATGGGCCTGGTCAATACACGGTTCACGTTTTCTGCGGACATCTTGGTCCACCAGAAAAGCTGGCCCAGGCCTGCCAGAAAGGTGAGCGCGACGGCCAGCGGGAGCGTCCAAACGTTGTAAAAGGCCAGTGGAACGGTGGACGGCCGATCTCGGAACAGCCGCCCAATAATCGGCGCGCTGGTACCCATGATCACCACAAGGGCCACCGCGCACAGCAGCAAGGCTCCGGCGAAAATCATGAACTCCCGAGACAGCATTTCTGGTTCGTGCTCGGGCGTGGGCAGTTCACGATATCGAACGGCGAAGAGCCCGAGGCCCATGATTCCCATGGTCAGGATCCACAACAACAACTGATTGTAGAGCCCCAGGTCTACGAAGGAATGGACCGATATCTCCCCCAGGATGCCTGAGCGGGTGAGAAACGTCGAGTAGATCACCAGCATGTAGGCCAGAATGTTCAGAAAGAGGGCGGCCTTCTGACTCCGGCCGCTGCGTTTCTGGACGATCATCGTGTGAATGGCCGCGATCCCAACTATCCAGGGTACCAGCGACGAGTTTTCGACCGGGTCCCAGGCCCAATACCCCCCGAAGGACAGGGTCTCATACGCCCAATACCCGCCCATCGTGATCCCTACTCCGAGGATGGCGGTGGCGAAGAGTGCCCAGGGAAGCGCTGGCCGCACCCATTGGGTGTAGCGGCGTTTCCATAAGGCTGCGATGGAAAAACTGAACGGAACGATCAGCGCCGCGAATCCGACGAACAAGGTGGGAGGATGGATGACCATCCAATAGTTTTGGAGGAGATCGTTGAGCCCTTGACCATCTTCCGGTATCAGTCCGGCCGCCAGCATGGGGGCGTCCGGAAATTTTTCAGCCAAGAGTTGGAAGGGCGAAACGCCCACCTTGAACAACCCAAGGTCCAGCCCCACCACCATTGAGATCAGAAATAGCTGGCAGACTGCGATCACGGCCATGGCCGGGGCTTCGAAATCTCGCCCCCAGAGCATGACCGACCATCCCACCAGACAGTTCATGACGATCCATAACATGAACGATCCTTCCTGGCCCGCCCAGTTGGCAGAAATCAGATACTCAAGGCCCAGATTCCTCGCCGTGTGTTCGTAGACGTAGGCGTACTCGAACTGATGAGTCAGGCTCAGATAAAACAGTATGGCGTAGGCGATGAACAGCCCCACGCCCATCACGGACCACGCGGCTCGACCGATTCGGCGCCAGTCCTTCCCGGCGGGTTCAAGCTGAGCGGCGCGGAAGTAGCCCATGGCCGAAAGGGCCGTGGCAACAAAGCCGACCAAAATGAGAAGTTTTCCAACCACTCCAATCATGACGCCGTCAGATGTGACCGCTGCCTGCCGGCAGTCGATCAAATTCTATTTCTTAACCCGGACCAGCCTAACGCAGAGTACTCCTTGCGGATTCCCACGTCCGAGACTCGGTCGGCTATTCATGGTTAATTGCCCTCCGGGCCAATGCGTCACTTTGCGTAAGAGACCGCGCGAACTTCCCGAATGACCGTAACCTTGATCTGCCCGGGATACTGCATCTCGGACTGGATCCGCCGGGAAATGTCCACGGCGAGTTGCTCCGCCTGGCCGTCAGAGATTCTGTCTTGGTTGACGATGATGCGTATTTCGCGGCCAGCCTGTATGGCAAAGACGCGCTCGACGCCTTCGAATGTCTTGGCCAGCGTCTCCAGTTCTTCCAGGCGCTTGATGTAAGACTCGAGAGCTTCTCGCCGGGCTCCAGGGCGGGCACCCGAGATGGCATCCGCCGCCTGGACGATCGGAGAGATCACCGAGGTCATCTCGATTTCGTCATGGTGAGCACCGACGGCGTTGCAAATGTCGTCAGCCTCACCGTATCGCCTGCACAGATCCATGCCGGCCAGCGCATGCGGCTTTTCCAACTGCTCCTCCAGGACTTTTCCGATGTCGTGAAGCAATCCGGCCCTCTTAGCCGCCGCGGTGTCCAGTCCGAGCTCGGCGGCCAGCAGCGAGGCAATGCGAGCGGTCTCGGCCGAGTGGGCGAGCAGGTTTTGTCCGTAGCTGCTTCTGAAGCGCATGCGCCCGATGCTGCGAATCAGCTCCGGATGCAGCCCGGTAAGGTTCAGGTCGATCGCCGTCCGCTCGCCCGCCTCGATCAAAACCTCCTCCATCTCCAGGCGGGTCTTCTTTACCACCTCCTCAATCCTCGCTGGATGAATACGGCCGTCCAGGATGAGCTTCTCCAGCGAAAGGCGGGCGACTTCTCTTCTGACGGGATTGAACCCGGAAAGGATGACAGCCTCCGGGGTGTCGTCCACAATTACCTCGATGCCGGTCTCCGCCTCGAATGCGCGGATATTTCGACCCTCGCGTCCGATGATTCGGCCTTTGATCTCGTCCGAGTCCAGATTGACTACGGAAACGGTGTTCTCAATCGCGTGACTCGCCGCCGTCCTCTGGATGGCGGCAAGAATGACCTTCTTCGCTTCGCGGCCGGCCTTCAGCCTGGCTTCATCCCTCACGGTTTTGACCAAGGCGGAGGCTTCAAGCTCCGCCTCAGCCCTGATGACGTTTATGACCTCTGCTTTGGCCTGGTCTCGATCCATCCCGGAAATATTCTCCAGGCGGTCCGTTTGCTCTGAAATCAGGCTGTTAATCCTCTCGTGAGAGGCCCCGAGCTCAACGCGCGCCAAGGCGACTTCTGTCTCTCGCCCCTGAATCTCCGCGGTCGCATGCGTGAGTTCCTCATCGCGGGCTTCGATCGTTCCGGCAAGCTGACTGAGCAACTTTCGCTGGGTCTCCGCTTCCTGCGTGAGTGCTGCGAGTGCGTCGGATGCTTCCTGCAGAAGCACCTCGCGATCATTTAACCGCCGCGCCCGTCCATTGAGCGACTCCTGCCGCTCTTCTAGCTGCTGGCGCGCTCGTCGGCCGCTGCGTCGGGAGGATTCAACACGTTCCTCAAAATCCGACTCGCGACCCCTTAGGTCGGCGTCGGCTCTTGATACGCGCTGCTCGTGCAGCGCATCTATTTCGATCTCGGCGTTCGCCAGAAGTTGCCGGGCTTCTGAGCGGGCATTAGCGAGTCGATTAAGACCGACCATCCTGAGGAGATACCGGTCAACGATGAATCCGATTCCAAACGCAAGGACAACGGCCGCTCCGATTTCCAGGGCCGTGAGCTCCATCGATCCGGGTTTTTGCTACCTGCAAGATAAAGAACGGCCCCGACAGATCCGATCGCAATCACGATCACCTATCGGGGCCCAAAGAGAGCACTACCCGCCACGAAGGATATGAAGAACCTCCTTCATATCACAGTGGGCACCGCTCAGGCTCTTCCATCTTCCCCGGTCCCCGGAAACCCGGGGGATCGAAATCGATTGGGGCCTGGTGTCCAAGCCTGAATGTGGCTCCCGAATCGTTAATTGTTAGGTTCTTACTAACGTTCGAGGCAGGCCAGTGCTAATGCAAGAATACCCACCTCTGACGAATCAGTCAATCGAATTCCGCATCGACAAACCGATGGGGCACCGATTTCACGACGGCAGCGCCGCATGGCAGAAATTCGGAGCATTCGTGGGTCCAACGTCAGCCAGGACGCCCTAGGATCTGGCGGTGAGCGCTGACGCGAGTGTCTTTTCGAGTTCACTCAGCTCGGTTTCTACCTCTTCGCGGACCTCCTCTCTTGTCGCGCGCTCCAGGAACAACTCTTCCGCGATTGCCAGGGATGTGATCACGGCAGCGGTCGTGTCCGACTGTTCGGGATGTGCTTCGCGAAAAGCGGCCATTTTCCGATCCACATATTCGGCGAGCTGCCGAGTGAGGTCCTCGCTCTCCTCCCGAACGCGAAGCGTGTAATCCCTTCCCAGGATCTGGACGCGCATGGACTGCCCCATCAGTCGACCACCCCGGTTCCGCGGATTTCGTCGGCGAGATCGTCTTGCAAATATTGGTCGACGGCCTCAATGAACCCCTCTACTTTCGAGCGAAGGACTGCCGGACTCTCCGTAAAAACCACAGCCGTGCCTTCACTGAGCTTGCCACCGCCAGCCTTGAGTTCGGCGACGACCTTTTGAAGCTCCAGGTTCTCCACGCGGAGGCGTGCCAATTCCCTGGACGTGAGAAGTACTCGGTCGCGAAGTCGTTCCAGAGACTTATAACTCTTCAGTTGGACGATTCGCCTACCGCCGACGTCCTCGGCAACCGCACCTTCACTCTTGCCGGTGAACATTTCCTGCTGGTCCCGAGGAGGAAGAAGCTCGTCAGAATCTGTGTTATGATCGTGATCCGAATCGGGCATGGCGATGCGCTAAGAGCCGGAATATACTATCCACGCAGTTCTGCGCCGTGAGTCTCGTCGAGGGCCGTGACAATCTTGGCAAAGGCCCGATCGACCTCGTTATCCTTCAGGGTGCGATCGGCGGCGAATGCCAGTGAAAAGGCGACGCTCTTGCGATTCGCTTCTACGCGGTCGCCCTCGTAGAGATCGAAGACGGTGTGTCGCTTCAAGAGTTTGCCGCCGGCGCGCTTGATGGTCGCGAGCATTGGGCCAACCGCCTGTCCTTTGTCGACGAGTACGGCCAGATCTCGGTCCACCGTCGGGAACCGGGAGATGGCTTCGAATTGCACCGGGCCGCGCCCGGCCAGGCGTCGAATCAGGGTCGAAAAGTTCAGTTCGGCGAAGAAAACATCGACCTCGATTCCGTATTCCGCACCGATTTCCGGCGCGAGGCAGCCCACCGTCCCGATGGGCTTGCCATTCAGAGTTGGGATGAGGTGGTAACGCGTGAGGCCGGAGCCCGCCTCCACGGTTTCATAACCCAGGCCCGTCGCCCCGAGGGTGGAGAGAAGGCTGTCTACGACGCCCTTTACATCGAATATGTCCAGCGCACGCGGCCGTCTATCCCAGTCGGTCGTCCCGATAGACCCGGCCGCCATGACGAGAATGTGTTCGTTCTCGCGGTAACCGGGGATGATGGTCTTCGCTGCAGTATATCTGTCGAATACCGTCCCGAATTCGAAGGTTCGCAACCCGGGCTGGCCGTGATTCAGGTTGTGCGAGAGAACCTTGAGGGCGGCCGGAAGAAGGCTAGGGCGGAGCGAGGTCATCTCCTGAGAGATGGGGTTGAGCGTTCTCACGATCTCGCCGACTTCGGTCCCGCCTCTCAACTCAGATGCGGCGA
>CAYXSE010000082.1:0-14146 GCA_964466675.1 uncultured Rhodothermales bacterium
GAATAACCTGTTCGAGTTCGATGACATCGAGCCAAACGCTGGCGTGACGGGCTTCACTTACACCCCGCAGGGGCCTGTGGGCGTGGAGTCGCAGACCGCAGTCTTCCTTGGCGACCCCCTTTCTCTCACCTTGGCGACGGGTGGCACCCAGAATGCGTATCAGTGGTTCAAGGACAGCGTGGCGATCGCTGGCGCCACGGGCGCTACATACATGATTGCCAGCACGGGGATCGGCGACTCGGGTGTCTACCACGCCGAGGTAACCAATATGCTGGCACCGTTGCTGACCCTGGTCGGGAGGTCAACGACCGTCTCAATTGAAACCCTCGTGTCTGTTGCAGACTCTCTAGCCCTCGTGGCGCTATACAATGCGACAGGCGGACCGGCGTGGACCAACTCCACAAACTGGCTTTCTGGTCCGGTAACTTCGTGGCAGGGCGTCACCCTGACGAACGGAAGAGTCACTGGTCTTTCGCTCCCGAGCAACGGTCTGACCGGAGTGATTCCGGCAGATTTGGCGCAACTCGCTCAACTAAACCTGCTGACGCTCAACGGGAACCAACTCCAGGGAATGCCCGACCTCAGCGGCCTGCCCCTCTCGGCCCTCAACATCGAGAATAACCTTCTGGAGTTCGATGACCTTGAGGCGTTTACATCTCTGGGGATCCCGAATTTCACCTACGTCCCCCAGGACAGCGTCGGCACGGCCAGGCGGGTGTTCGGGCTATCTGGCCGAAATTTGACGCTGGATGCTGAGGTTGGCGGTTCCGGCAACGTCTATTCATGGTACAAGGACGGTGCTCTGCTCTCCACTTTCAGCGGTTCGACCATAACGCTTGTTCATCCCGTAGAAGGGAGCGCCGGTGTCTACCGAGCGGACGTGACCAACCCTGTGCTGCCGGATTTGACCTTGAACGGCCGTCCAGTCACGGTGGTAATGGACCAGCCCGACCAGGAAACGCAGCGAACTGGACTGATGGCCTTGTACAACCAAGCCTGCGGGCGTTTCTGGAACCATGACACCAATTGGGGAAGCGATCGCCCGCTTGGTGAGTGGTACGGGGTCACGGCAGACAGTCTTGGGAGGGTCATTAAAGTGGAGCTTCCTGGCCCGTACACTCTAAATGTCACGGAGTGTGGCATCTCGACTTCCCTCCCCCCGGAATTCCTGAGCGGGGTCCCGTTTCTCCAGGAGTTGAACCTGTCCGCATTTTATCTGGGTCGGGTCCCTGAGGCACTATTCTACATGCCGGATCTCTCTCGGCTTATGCTCCCGGGCAACCTCCTCAACCTCGACAGCGAGGAGCGCCACAACCTCTGGGGTTATCCCTGCGGAGAGGATTGCATCCCGCTTGATGGGGCGAAGGGCTATGGCCGATTCGACATAGGAGGCTACGGGGGATACAGCGGCGGCTATCCCGGTGTTGGGGGGTCCCAGGGACCGTACACCGCCCCGCTGGTCTACCTGGACCTTTCTCACAACTACCTGACCGGAGGTGTGCCGCCTCCCGGATTCGCACCGTCGCCGCGGCATCCCGACTACGCCGGGTTGTCCTACGTGGATCTGGGGAGCAACTACCTGACCGGCGATATGGAGCCGTTTCTGCGGGACCCAGCGGTTGTGAATCAGATCTGGACTGATCTCCCGGCGGAGTGTGCCAAAGTGTGGGGGGAGCAGTCGGATAAATGTAAACAGCCGGAGGGTTACGCACGATGGACCATGAAGCTGGGAGACAATGGGCACAAGCCCAAACGGATTGCGAGTCCATGGGATTTTATTGGCACGCCTAACAACCATCCTAACACGTTAAGCACCGATGTAGCGGAGACCGGGCAAGCCTCAGGGCTGCAGCAGATCGGCGGGTGTGAATGGGGCTTCGCGTCCTGCGCTGTTGTCGCTGATAAGTCTCAGGCCGGAGATGCCTTGGCGTTTGCGGTCCTCGATATTTCGTTGAACGACAGCCCGGGCGAGATTCCTGCCTCAATAGGGGATATCCCCTTCCTTCGGATCCTAGATATTGGTGGCAATGCGTTTTCGGGCGAGCTCCCTGAAGAGCTTGGCAATCTGATCTATCTCGACTCGTTGGTGATTGCCAACAACAACTTCTCCGGAGAGCTGCCCCAGTCCCTGGTTGGGCTGACCAATCTGACGTATTTCGATTTCGGCGCGAGCGGTGCCGAGCCTCCCACTGACCCGGCATTTCAAGATTGGCTTGGCAGTGTGCCCAATGTGATTTCAACGGCGGTCGAGGCAGATCAAATACCCATCGACCAATTCGGGCTAAGTGCTGTCTACCCGAATCCATTTCGTGGGCAAGCCACTTTCACGCTAAGCATCGAGACCACGCAGCGTGTCCGGATTGGACTCTACAACGTCCTTGGGCAGCGTGTCCGGCTCGTGGTGGACGCAGTGCTCTCGCCCAATCAGGCGCACGAGGTCCGTGTTGATGGTGGCGGACTGCCTGCTGGGCTTTACGTGATTTCTGTCGAGGGGGAGACGTTTGGGGCGTCGAGTCGGGCGGTCCTGGTCAGGTAGGCAAGGCTAGCCGGACTCCGAGGTTCGCCGGCTGGTGGACTGAACCAGGTTCTGAGTTTCGTCCGGCAAGGCCCACGGCCCGACTCCCCGCTGAAATTGGTTCGATAGTCGACCTAGATGGGGAGCTTTAGGGCCCGGTCCAGAAATGCGCTGGGCCTTTGTTGTACATGGGCTTACGGGCATTTCTAGTGTGGAGCCCAACATGTCAATGGGGACTCATCTGGGGGCGCACTTTTCCCGCGCACCCTGTCCAACGCCGTGCACCGTGCGCAGGGACACCCGATTGGCGGTGCCCTCTTCCAGCAGTGTATGGCGATCCCGAGGGCAAATGTCAAGAGGTGTCAGCGAAGGCAGGAAGGTGAGTGACTTCATAACCTTGCATATTCGGAATAGCATGCCGATTTTGCACGGTAAAAGAGGTTCGTGCCTGCCCCTGTTCTCATACCACGCCGACTATCGGAGACACTCAGCCAATACCTGGACGTGTTTCCGGCTGTGGCCCTACTCGGCCCGAGGCAGGTCGGAAAGACGACGATGGCGAAGGCCATTGCTGCTACCCGTGACTCCGTCTACCTGGACCTGGAATCACCCGCAGATCGGGCGAGACTGGCAGAGCCCGACCTATACCTTGCCCAGCATGAAAACCGACTTGTCGTGCTGGACGAGGTCCACCGGTTGCCCGGAATTTTCCAAACCATACGTAGCCTCATCGATGAGGGCCGGTTTCGCGGAGTTCGAGTCGGGCGATTCCTCCTGCTCGGCTCGGCGTCGATTGACCTTCTTCGACAATCGTCGGAGTCGCTAGCAGGGCGCATTGCGCATTTGGAACTCTCGCCGATAGACATCCTCGAGGCCGACTCCTCCGATATCGAAGACCTGTGGGTACGGGGAGGGTTTCCCGACAGCTTTCTCTCTGTTGACGAGCGATGGAGCCTTCGATGGAGGGAAAACTTCATTCGCACCTACCTGGAAAGGGATGTGGCCCAGTTCGGTCCTCGCATTCCCGCAGAGACTTTGCGACGATTTTGGACGATGCTCGCGCACTCGCAAGGCGGGTTGTTCAACGCGTCGGTACTGGCACGTGGGCTGAGCCTTGATGGAAAGACCATCGCTAGATATTTGGATCTCATGGTCGATCTACTTCTGGTTCGTCGATTGAGACCGTGGGCATCCAACGCCGGGAAGAGACTCGTCCGCTCACCCCGGATTTATGTCCGGGACAGCGGCATCGTGCACGCTCTCCTCGGTCTCCAAGGACTCGAACAACTCCTTGGTCATCCGGTTATCGGCCCCAGTTGGGAGGGATTCGTCATCGAGAACCTGATTGCCGCGGCGCCACAGGAGACGGACGCGGCATTCTACCGGTCCTCAGGAGGGGCGGAGATCGATTTGATCCTCACGCTTCCGGGACGCCCGCCCTGGGCCATCGAGATCAAGCGTAGCCTCAGTCCAAAGCCGAAACGCGGCTTTCACAGCGCCTGCGACGAAATACGCCCTGAAAGGCGCTTCGTGGCTTACCCAGGCACGGAGACCTTCGCGGTCGCAGAAGGAATCGTGGCAACCCCGGTTCGCGCCCTCGCGAAACAACTCGCGGGCGAAGGTTGAATGCAAGTGGTGGCAGGCTCTCCTGTTTCGAGATCAACTAAGACGGTCGATGCCCAGCTCCTCAGTCCACGATGGCCTGATAAACCGCGATCCGAAATGTGTTGTGAAACTCATATCGGCCGTAGGGAAGTAGCTGCGTCCATGCGAACGCGATCAGCTCTTCCTCGGGGTCTACGAAGAAGTAGGTGTTGGCGAGGCCCGACCAACTGAAAGACCCGACCGATCCCAGGCGGGCCAGCTTGCCGACATCGGTCACCACTTGCCCGCCGAGGCCGAAGCCCATTCCATCACGAAAAGGCACGTCCAGGTGGTTCTGCATCATCAGCTCGACAGTCTTCGTGGACAGTACCCGATGTCCATCGAGCTCGCCGCCGCGCAAAAGCATCCGAGAGAACCGGAGATAGTCATCGGCCGTGGAGATCATGCCGGCTCCCCCTGACAAGAAGCTCACATCTGTGTAGGCGGCGCCCCCTCCGGCAGGGCTCAAGGCCCCGTCGCGATCCGCTACATAAAGAATCGCAAACCGGCCGGCGTCTTCGGACGCCACCTCAAACCCGGTATCATCCATGCCCAATGGGCCGAACAGATGCTCGGCCAGGTAGTCGTCGAAACGTTGTCCGGAGACGACCTCTACAATTCGTCCGAGCACGTCTGTGGAAACGCTGTACCCCCATCGTTCTCCTGGCTGTGAGAGAAGCGGAATGGAGGTCAGGTCTGTGACGAATTCTTCCAGATCAGAAGATCCGACAAGAATCTCCTTCTCCGTGTACATGCTGTCGACCGGCGACCGGCCGCCTAGAAGCTGACCGTAGCTGAGACCCGAGGTGTGCGTGAGCAAGTCCTCGATGGTCACCGGACGGGCCAAGGCCTCTCGTTTAGCGGGTGCCTCCTCGTCGTAGACCATGAGATCTCCGAACTCTGGAAGGATCCTCGATACTGGGGTGGAAAGCTGGAAGTGGCCCTGCTCGTACAACATCATGATCGCCGCACTCGTGATGGGTTTCGACATCGAATAGATGCGAAAGAGCGTGTTACCCGCAAGCGGTAGCGATTCCTTTATGTTTCTCTCGCCGTAGGTCTTGAAGTGCACCACCTCCCCACGCCGGAACACCATGGACAGACCGCCAGCGATGTGGCCCTCCTCAACATGGTCGGCCATCATTTCGCTCAGGCGCTCCAGGCGGTCGCTGGACATGCCTACCGCCTCCGGACGGGCGGTTTCCTGGATGGTTTGACCGATAGCGGCCCCTGTTACCAGAAGCAAGGGCAGAATCAGGGATAGTTTTCGCATGCCAACGGGTCTCAATGTGGCCGGAATCTACGTTCCCACGTATTTTCGGCACGAGCGAGAACGAAGAATATCCTGCCATCCTCCATGATTGATGTAGATGGGCTGATCTTCCGGTACCGGAGCAGCGAGAAGCCAGCGGTAGACAACCTGAACTTCAAGGTCGAGGACGGAGAAATATTCGGATTCCTCGGACCGAACGGCGCGGGCAAAAGCACCACGCAGAGGGTGCTCACGGGATTGCTTCGTAAGTACACCGGCACCGCAACGGTTCTGGGGCGTGAGGTTCGCGATTGGGGCTCTGATCTCTACGAGCAGGTCGGGGTTGGTTTTGAACTCCCCGTACACTTCAGTCGCCTCACGGCGCGAGAGAATCTGGCCTATTTCGCGGCCTTGTACCAGGGCGAGACCGAAGACGTCGATCATCTTCTAGAGAAGGTCGATCTGCGTCCGCACGCCGACGTACGTGTCGAGCGATTCTCAAAAGGAATGCGGGTGCGCCTCAGCTTCGCTCGCGCCATTCTGTGCCGTCCGCGCCTGCTGTTCCTTGACGAGCCCACCACCGGACTCGATCCCCTGAGCGCCCGGCACGTGAAAGACCTGATTCTGGAACAGCGCGAGCGCGGGGCAACCGTGTTCCTCACCACGCACGACATGACAACGGCTGATCAGCTCTGCGACCGCGTCGCCTTTTTGATCGACGGCCGGATTGAGCTCATCGACACTCCGCGTCAGTTAAAGGTCCGGTATGGCGACCGCCGCGTACGTGTGGAATACCGCACGAACGGAGCACTAGAAGTGCGCGAGTTTCCGCTGGACGGCCTGGCTGAGAATGCAGACTTCCTGTCCGCGCTACGAGAACCTTCTCTTGAAACGGTCCACACCCAGGAGACCTCCCTCGAGGACATCTTTATCCGTGTCACCGGCCGAGAGTTGTCGTGACACGGCTCTCCTCCACGATCCGACTCGATTCCCGACTTCAGGCCCGTCACAAGGTTTACCTGATCGTTGCAATAGCAGTTCTCGGGATGGCCCTTGCCCTCCGCGCGGTTTTCTCGCCCGATCAACTACACTTCTTCATGCCGGTGCTGGTGATGTCCGGCGTGAACGTGACGACGGTATTTCTTGTCGGGGTGCTGCTCCTGATTGAGCGGAGCCAAGGCACGCTGAGCGTGGTCATGGTTTCCCCCCTGCGACCGAGCGAGTACCTAGCGTCCAAGGTGCTGACGTTGACCGCGCTCGCTCTCGCCGAAGGCTTCGTTCTGGCTGGCGTAGCCTATGGGCTCGGCTTCAATTTTGGGTGGCTCGGACTTGCGGTGGTGATGCGGGCGGCCATGGGCATCGCCGTCGGGGTGGCGGTGGGCGTGCGATATCGCTCCATCACTCGATTTCTGTTCCCAGGGATCCTGGCCGCGTTGGCGTTTGATCTTCCTGCCATTTGGTACCTGGAATTATGGACCAGCGACATTTTTTATGCTTGGCCCTCGACACCTCCAATGATCCTGGCGAAGGCCGCCTTCAGGCCGATCGGACCCGGTGAGCTGGCCTATGCCCTCGGCTACGGGACGTTGGGTGTTGGGGCCGCGCTGATCTGGGCCCGGCGCTCCATCGATCGCTTCGTCGTGCGAGGCGACCTGGCATCATGAGCACCAATGTGATCAAGGCGATGCGCGTGCTCGTGCCCAACGATTTGCGCCTGATATGGCGCGATGGCTTCCTGCTGACGTTCCTCATTTTCGCGACCCCCGTGCTTTGCCTCGGCCTGCGTTGGCTGGTTCCAGGCTTGGGGCAACTGGTAGCTGAGTGGGTGGAACTGGAGCCGTACTACGGCCTCATCCTGGCGAACGCGCTGGTGGCTGGCGAGCCCGTGCTGCTGGGTTTCGTCGTCGGGATATTGTTCATCGAAGAGCGCGACGAGGGCACATTGCTGGCTCTTCAGACCAGCCCTCTCTCGTTGCGAAGCTTCCTTGGCTACCGACTGGTCGCCGCCATGGTGATCAACGTATTGTTGACGACGATTGGAGTCTCGCTTTCAGGACTGGTCTCGATCTCATTTGGGGCACTCCTGGCCTCGTCCGCCCTCGCATCGCTGGCCATCCCCGTTGTAGCCCTCGTCTACGCGGTTTTCGTCAAAAACAAGGTGCAGGCGCTGATGTTCTTGAAGCCTCTACAGATCTGGGGTGGGATTCCTACGCTGCTATTTTTTGTGCCTTCGCCATGGAATTGGGTGGGGAGCGTTGCCGGGCCGCTCTATTTCCCGATGCGCCTCTTCTGGAGTGCCACCGGTGGGCAGGCCGACTGGTGGGTGACGCTGCCTGGCCTCGTCATTCCGGGACTGGCGCTGTATTGGCTGTTTCGGCGCTTCGAGAAGACCGTCTTCGTCGGCTAGTGTCCCGGCGGGCGTCTTGGCTTCTGGGCAAAATCGAGTACCTCCGGCCGCACATATTGCCAACCTGGCTCCCAGGTGCCTTTATTGGCGCACCGACAACAATCCCGTCAGAGCGACATGCACCCATCACTCACTCACGGCGCTTTCAGCTGGTCAGAATTGATGACCTCCGATCCCAAGGCAGCCTGCGATTTCTACGCCTCCATTCTACCGTGGTCAAGCCAGACCATGCCCATGCCCGAGGGCGACTATTATCTTCAGATGCTTGGAGGAAAGATGCCAGTTGCGGGAATGATGGCGCCACCCGAGCCCATGCCCACGTTCTGGAGTTACTACATCACGGTCGATAGCGTGGACAAGGCTCTCGAGATTGCGACTGAAGAAGGTGCCAAAGTGATGTTCGGCCCCGTCGACATTCCAGCAACCGGGCGAATGGCGGGCTTCCAGGATCCGCAAGGCGCCTACGTGAGCGTGATCACATTTGAAAAAATGGACGACATGCCGGACGTGAACTTCGCAGACGCGTTCCGCACCCCTGGCGCGTTCAGTTGGTTCTCCCTTCAGACCTCCGACGTAGAAGCCGCCAAAGTCTTCTACACCAAGTTGTGTGGGTGGACTTTCCGAACTGATATGATGGAAATGGGACCGTACACGTCCATCCTCGTAGACGACGACGTCGCAATCGGTGGGATCATGCCCATCATGCAGGAGGGCACCCCGCCACATTGGAACTCCTTCATCACCGTAGAGGACGCGGATGCCACCGCGGTTGCAGTCAGCAGCAACGGCGGGACCGTCATCGTACCCCCCATGGATATCCCGACCGTTGGGCGATTTTCGCTCATCCAGGACCCAACAGGAGGGATGATCAACGTGATCAAGTACCTACCGCAGCCCGCCTGAGGCGATTTGCCCAGGCCACGGTGCAGCACCGGCTCGCCTGGTTCAGGGCGGAGTACGCTGACCGGGTCAAGACCAAACTGGACATGGGAAAAAGCTGTGTCCGCTTCAAAAAAATGGAGCACATCCCGTATGATCTTGTCGGCGAACTGGTGGCAAGGGTGACCCCGGCCGATTGGATCGCCACATACGAAGGCGCGTTCAAACGTTAGACGAGGGGATCTCCTCAAACCTGTCGAGGTATGCCCAAGCACCTCCCACTGAACCTACCAAGACCATGCCCATGAGACCGACTACACTACTCCTGTTCGCGACCCTCTTCATGCTCGCCTCCCCCGCTGCCGCGCAATCGGCAAGTGACCTCTACGTCGGAGATGGCCTGGTCTACTACAGCCTCAGATCCAACGAAGTCGTGCCAGACAGCGCTCGCACCAAGACCAATTGGGACGTCATGATCAACGGCGTCGAGATCCACGCCAACCGGGCGGGTCTGTTGTTGGAAACGGACTACGATGACGTCTCCGAGGCCCCCCTGGAAGGAATGAGCCCAGGCATGATGGCCACATCGGACGATGATTCGTGGTACAACTACGACATGACCGACCATGTCATCTCCCCGCTTCCAGGCCGGACTTTCGTGCTCCAATTGGCCGATGACACGTATGCAAAGCTCGAGATCCAGAGCTACAATCACCGGATCTCCGACGATCCTCGCTACATCTCATTTCGGTACGCACACCAGACCGACGGCTCTCGGAATTTCGATGACTGAGTAGGCCCCCAGACATGAACCTTTCCGACTTGCGTGCTCAGGCCACGAGTCGCTCCAGCGAGGAAATGGTCCGCCATCTGGACCGGTTCGACCTGGATCTCAAGTTCAGTGCCGGGATCTGGTTTTTTTCGCCTCCGGATAGCCGGTTCCATGGGCGCTACAAGCGAGATCTCCCGCTGGAAGCCCGATTGGATATCGCGGAAAGCCTCAAGGGATATGGGCTGTCTGCCCTGGAAGCACACTACCCGAATGAAATCAATGAGGGTAATCTGGAGCTGTGGCAGGATTTCCAGCGAGATACGGGCATCCGGCTTCTGACGGTGATCCCGCTCCTTTTCTACGAGAAGGAGTTCGAGTTCGGGTCCCTCTCCAGCCCCATCCCGGAGGCTCGGAAAGCAGCCATCGACCGGACCATCGGTGCCTTTCGAATGGCGTCCGAGATCGGTGCCGACTTTTCGGTCGTTTGGCCGGGAATCGACGGCTACGAGAACCCTTTCGGGATCGATCTCGCCTCAATGCGCGCGCGATTCGCCGACGGGCTTGCCGAGGCGATGGACGCGGTGCCGGGATCGCGGGTCGCCTTCGAGCCCAAGCCCTACGAACCTCGTGGACGGATCCTCTACGGCCTCACACCAGAGGGTGTGCTTTTGGGGCATCAGGTGGAGGCCAAGCTCGAGGCCTCGGAAAATCGACAACTCCTTGGCGATGGGCACAAACTGCTCTGCATGAATCCGGAGATTGGGCATCTCATGATGGGCTTCGAAGACCTCCCTTACGCGCTCTCCTGGCCGCTGTCTGAGGGCCGGCTGGCCCACACCCACTGGAACAGCCAGCCTCTCGGCAATTACGATCAGGATCTGAACGTGGGCGTGGTCTCGCCCGAGCAACTGGAGGCCGGGTTGTACACCCTCAAGATGCACGGCTACTCGGAGTATTTCGGGATCGACATCAATCCGGAGCGCATGCCGGTCGATGTCGCGCTCAAGAACTCCATGGACGCGATTCGAGCGGCGAATGACCGAATAAGCGGTCTAGATCACGCTCGTGTGATCGAGGCCGCAGAGAATCCTCAGCAGAAGCGAGGTTGGCTGGAGGCCTACCTGATCAGGGCCAGGGCGCCTCAGAACAGCAGCCTCCCCCCTCTGGAAGACGCCGTTTCCACGACTATCCCGGATTAGCGGCACGATGCGCTGCACGATAGGACTCGACGTCTCGACCTCGGCTACGAAAGCGTTCATTCTGGATGAGAACGGTCGAGTCCTTGGCTCGAAGGCAGCTCCCCACCCCGTGAGCACCCCACGTCCTCTGTGGAGCGAGCAAGACCCTGAGGATTGGTATTCGGCAACGTGTGAGGCCATTCGCGCCGTGCTCGGCGAATCTGGTGTCGCACCGGGAGACGTCGTGTCCGTTGGGCTATCGGGACAAATGCATGGGCTGGTACTACTCGGCCGCTCGGGCGAGGTGCTCCGACCCTGCATTCTCTGGAATGATCAGCGGGCCTCCGAGCAGTGTGACGTGATTCGGAGCCGGCTGGGGTTGGAACGGCTGGTCAGAATCACCGGGAACGACGCGTTCCCGGGGTTCACGGCCCCAAAACTGCTGTGGGTCCGCGAGCATGAACCCGATATTTATGAGCAGATCCACCAGGTGTTGCTTCCAAAAGATTACGTCCGCTATCGGCTGACCGGCTCCTATGCCACCGACCGGGCGGGTGCCGGGGGCACGCTTCTCTTGGACCTGGGCGCGCGGGACTGGTCTCCTGAAATGCTGGAGGCTCTTGAAATACCCGGAAATTGGCTGCCGCCCACCCACGAAGGAGTGGACACCACGGGGCAAGTTTCAGCGCTCGCGTCCAAACAGACCGGGCTTGTTCCAGGCACGCCGGTTGTTGCCGGAGCCGGAGATCAGGCCGCACAGGCGATCGGGGTTGGTGCCACCACCCCTGACATCTACGCGCTGACGATTGGGACGTCCGGGGTCGTATTTGCGCCGTGCGACAGACCGACGGTAGACCCGCTTGGTCGTGCGCACGCTTTCCCTCACGCCATTCCGGGCCTCTGGCATGTGATGGGCGTTATGCTGTCGGCGGCCGGTAGTCTGGACTGGTACCGCCGGGTAGTGGCTCCCAACGAATCCTTTGACGCGCTGGTAGATGAAGCGGCGGAGGTCGCCCCCGGAAGCGAAGGCTTGATGTTTCTCCCATACCTGAGCGGCGAACGAACTCCGCATGCAGATCCTAACGCCCGGGGGGCTTTCGTTGGACTGAGCCTCCGGCACGGTCGGGGTCATTTAACCCGTGCTGTTCTGGAAGGCGTGGCCTTCGGCCTACGCGACAACTTTTCCCTCCTTCGCGACGCCGGCCTTCCTACGCCGCGAGAAATCCGCGCCAGCGGCGGTGCGCTCAAGAGCCCGATTTGGAGTCAGCTTCTGGCCGACGTCCTGGGTGCGGAGTTGGTGCCATTGGCAGCGACCGAAGGAGCGGCATTGGGCGCGGCCCAGCTAGCAGGTGTCGGGGTGGGAATGTGGCCGGACGTGACCGCCGCTGCGGCCGCCAGCACTGTAACCGCATCCCCCATCAAGCCTGATCCGGAGTCCAGCGCGATGTACGAGGACATCTACGGGAAATTCAGGGAGCACTACCCGGCCATCGCGCCGCTATTCTCTGGGTGAGGCTGAAAACTACCCGAGGGCTGTGGAAAAATGCGGTCGGCGCTCACTCGTGCCTATATTCTTCGAGCCGTTCCTACCCGCCTCCCCATGATCTCCAACGCCGCACAATACGCTGTCCGAGCCACGGCCTACCTGGGAGCCCGTGACAACGATTCGTACGTGGCGGCGCGAACGGTGGCCGCCGATCTAGGGCTGCCAGCCACATTTCTGGCCAAGGTTTTGAAGCAGCTTGTCGATGCAGGCATCGTGGCCGCATTCCGGGGACCGACCGGCGGTGTACGCCTGGCCCTTCCGGGTAAAGACATTACCGTGCGATCCATCATCGAGGCGATCGACGGGTGCGGACTATTCACTGACTGCGTTCTCGGATTGCCCGGATGCGGTGAGCGCGAGCCCTGTCCCATGCACGAGAAGTGGGCCGTGGCCCGAGCGGTGCTCGTCGAGCAGTTCGACACGCAGACCGTCGAATCCCTGGCAGATGGGTACCGTTCCGGCAATCTTAGGCTCAAGGGATAGGGCTACGGCGGTCCTCTACCTATCTCCGGGGAGGCCTCGTTGGTGACGGGAGTTGCTCTTCCGGTGGACGGTGGCCGCATTGCCTCAACCAGCCTGGCGCGACGCCTAGCGACCCATGTTCCTTTCTTTTCTCCTGACTTTAAGCACTTGCTCGGCGCCTTGTCTGGGCCCCGCACCAGCGGCGCGGGCGGACTGGTCTCTGGAATCCGACACCTTGTCCCTGAAGGACGCCCTGGCGGAAGCCCAAGCGGCGTTTCCGCTCCCGCCGCATCCGTGTAGATGCGCACGTCCCGGACGAGGAGTCCGCGCTCAGTGATATCGCCCCCCTCCCCGCTACACTCCCCACCGTCCGGCCCTCTACCAAGAAAGGAGGCCCGCCATGATCCGCCAGCTGGTTTTCCGATTCGGTCCTTTCCTGTGCGACTGGGCGATGTTGGGGGAAGTGCGGAGAACGAAAACGGCCCCGCCACCGAAGTGACGAGGCCGTGTGGCGCGCCGTAGGAGATAGGCGCCTTGATCGATTGGGCTAGAGATCGCCTGGAGCGCCCGGCTCCTTCCAGTCTTTTCGCCTTCTGGTCCAGACCAAAAGGACGGAGAACACAACCCCCCCCATAAAGGACGCTGGAATCACTTCCAGCATGAAGGCGAAACCCGATGGGTCAAACCGGAGATAAAACCAGATGAGGCCAATTGCGATGAACCCGAGGGGACCCATCAATAATTCGACGAGATCCTTCTTGGACAGCGTTATCATTTTCGTCACGCCTACTGTTGGTCGGCTTGAACCCTGCCATAGGGCAAGCAGTAGTCCATGTCCCACCAATATAGAGTGTCGTCTAATCCTGCGTCTACACGAGCCTGAGAGTTTCTGTGGCGTTGCCACTCTTCTGCGCAGTACGTGGCCATTGCTTGGTTGAACTCCTTAACCGCCTGGTTGTATCCTATCGACGCTCCGACAACGGCTCCAATCAAGCCCGCCCAGCCGGACGCTCTAAGTGCGGCCTTGGCTGCTGCCGCCGACACAGCGCCGGCAGCGCGCGCGGCCCAAAAACTGCGAGCCCCAAAGAACCCGCCGTTCGGAATCCCCATGCTCCACGCGTCCTCCATGAGGTCATAGACCCCGTAGTAATCGCCGATCGTGGGCGCAGGTCCACGATCGGGAATAGGATCGGGAACTGCTTGTTGTACCCGGAGGATCTGGATCCCAGAAGACGAAAATGTTGAAACTCGCTTCCCGGAGGAAGCCGATGCCGACAGGGCGTCACCGATTACGGCCAATTCGCCGAAGTTCTCTGGGTTGGTCGCCCACTCTCCCGTTGCCTGAACCGCAGCGGTGAACGCTAGCACTGGAGCTGCATTTTCGGGGCCCAAATCGGAGGTTGCCTCGGAGTCGGTCAATGCTCGGAGAGCGTCCATCTCCTCTGCAGATGAGATGGACGAGATGTTCTTCATCATTCTGTCTATGTGGCG